>NZ_JBWKZA010000002.1:0-465015 GCF_059424045.1 Pseudomonas sp. GW456-L12 | reverse complement strand
TATCGCGAGCAAGCTCGCTCCTACAGGGAACCGTACATTTTCTGTAGGAGCGAGCTTGCTCGCGATGCTTTTGAAGAGACGAAAAGCCCATTCCAGAGCCTTGCATGGCTAGATAGAATTTTTACTCTAAAAGTGACCATTAAATATTCTTGAGTCACCAAAGTGACTGTTTAGGCCGATTTTGGCTCTAGGCGGCCTTTGGCAAAGCTGCTACTCTCGGCGCGCTTTGTGACTTCTCGGCCTATGTAGACAGCCAGACTCACCAACAATAGACATCAATAAAAAACACACACAAATAATAATCGCATCAAATGCGCTGACGAATTCGCGTTGCTGAGGAGTGGGCTTCCATGATCCAAGACTTTTGGAAGGATAAGTACCCAGCTGGGATTGCTGCCGATATCAATCCAGACGAGTATCCGAATATTCAGGCGGTGTTGAAGCAGTCCTGCCAACGTTTTGCCAACAAACCGGCCTTTAGCAACCTCGGCAAGACACTCACCTACGGTGAGCTGTACGAACTGTCCGGTGCTTTTGCCGCGTACCTGCAACAGCATACCGATTTGCAACCCGGCGATCGAATCGCCGTGCAACTGCCCAACGTCCTGCAGTACCCGGTCGCGGTATTCGGCGCCATCCGCGCCGGCCTGATCGTGGTCAACACCAACCCGCTGTACACCGCGCGGGAAATGGAACACCAGTTCAACGACTCCGGCGCCAAGGCCCTGGTCTGCCTGGCCAACATGGCGCACCTGGCCGAAGCTGTGGTGCCCAAGACTGGCGTCAAGCATGTGATCGTCACCGAAGTGGCGGACCTGCTGCCACCGCTCAAGCGCCTGCTGATCAACAGCGTCATCAAGTACGTGAAGAAGATGGTGCCGGCCTATCACCTGCCCAAGGCCGTCAAGTTCAACGACGTGCTGAGCCAGGGCCACGGCCAGCCGGTCAAGGACGCCAACCCGGCCAGCAGCGATGTCGCCGTGCTGCAATACACCGGCGGCACCACCGGCGTGGCCAAGGGCGCGATGCTGACCCACCGCAACCTGGTGTCGAACATGCTGCAGTGCAAGGCGCTGATGGGCTCCAACCTCAATGAGGGTTGCGAGATCCTGATCACCCCGCTGCCGCTGTACCACATCTATGCCTTCACCTTTCATTGCATGGCGATGATGCTGATCGGCAACCACAACATCCTGATCAGCAACCCGCGCGACCTGCCGGCAATGGTCAAGGAACTGTCGAAGTGGAAGTTCAGCGGTTTTGTCGGCCTCAATACCCTGTTCGTCGCCCTGTGCAACAACGAAGCCTTCCGCAAGCTGGATTTCTCGGCGCTGAAAGTCACCCTGTCCGGCGGCATGGCGCTGCAACTGGCGGCGGCCGAGCGTTGGAAAGACGTGACCGGTTGCCCGATCTGCGAAGGTTACGGCATGACCGAAACCAGCCCGGTGGCCACCGTCAACCCGATCCAGAACATCCAGATCGGCACCATCGGCATCCCGGTGCCGTCGACCCTGTGCCGGATCATCGACGACGCTGGCAGCGAGCTGCCCCTGGGCGAAATCGGCGAGCTGTGCGTCAAGGGCCCGCAGGTCATGAAGGGCTACTGGCAGCGCCAGGACGCCACCGACGAGGTGATGAGCGACGGCTGGCTGAAGACCGGTGATATCGCGCTGATCCAGCCTGATGGCTACATCCGCATTGTCGATCGCAAGAAAGACATGATCCTGGTGTCCGGTTTCAACGTTTATCCGAACGAGCTGGAAGATGTGCTGGCGGGCCTGCCGGGCGTGTTGCAGTGCGCGGCGATCGGCGTGCCGGACGAGAAGTCGGGCGAGTCGATCAAGATCTTCATCGTCGCCAAGCCGGGCGTGACCCTGACCAAGGAGCAAGTGATGGAGCACATGCGCGCCAACGTCACCGGCTACAAGGTGCCCAAGGCCGTCGAGTTCCGCGATGCGCTGCCGACCACCAACGTCGGCAAGATCCTGCGTCGCGAATTGCGCGACGAAGAGCTGAAGAAGCTGGGCGTGAAGAAGTAACACGCCAGGCAAACAAAAAGCCCCGCATCCGCGGGGCTTTTTATTGGGCGCTATCGCCTCAATTCCCTGTAGGAGCGAGCTTGCTCGCGATTGCGTTCTTCCAGTCGCCATCTCAATGGCTGACAGACCGTAATCGCGAGCAAGCTCGCTCCTACAAGGGCCTGTTTACTGCTGGAACTGCGCGAAGTTCACGCCGGTGCCGGCGGGGCGTACGTCCTTGAGGAACGAGTCCTTGTCGGCGCTCAGTTCCAGGCTCAGGGCCGCCTTGCGCTTGCCGGCGTTGCGTACCACCAGGCCTTCGAGCTTCTCCCGCAGGAACAGGGTCGGCACTTTCAGGTGCAGCAACTGGTCGGTGCTTGGGGTGTACAGCAGCAGGTGGACCCATTCGTACTGCCCGATGGCCAGGCGGCCGACCGGCAGATCGAACCACCAGATATTGCGGCTGCGGCTCAGTTCCGCGAAGTGGCAGTTGTTGACGCCCAGCACCGCACCGCCCAGTTCCTGGTTCCGGCGGGCGATGGCCAGCTTTTTATCGAGTTTCATAACATTCCTACGGGATTGGATCTTCAGCGCAGTGCCTGAATACGTTGCGCATTCTCGTGGGTTGGTCGCCAAACATAAAGCGCAACCTGCGTGCGGCGGGCAAATAAGGCGATGAAATGCCCCGCTGAAAATAATTGAAACTCCGCGCAAGGGCCTTGGGTCAACCTCAGGGCAGGACCCCAAACCCTCGATTGTTCTACGGATCTATGGATCTACGGAGAAACACCATGGGCAGCACAGCGGACAAGGCAAAAGGCCTGGCCAACGAGGCCGTTGGTCATATCAAGCAAGGTGTCGGCAAAGCGACTGATAACGATCGGTTGGAAACCGAAGGCAAGATTCAGGAAAAGAAAGGCGAAGCGCAGCAAGCCCTCGGCAAGGCCAAGGATGCGTTGAAAAAGACCATCGACAAGGCCTGATTCACTGGCTCGCACTGCGACACGACGGCCATCCGCGGATGGCCGTTTTTACATCGGCCATGGCACCAAAACAGGACGAAACGGTTCAAAATCGCCAAACTAGGCTAGTTTGTTGTACAAAACGGCCCCTGAGTCGCCACCGACCCTGAATTCTTGCGGCGAAAGGAGACGCTATGTTCTTGCCGAATTTGAAAGGCCTGCCCCTGCATCGTGTGCTGGTGCGCACGGTCACTGAGTTCATCGACGATGAAATGTCGACCTACGCCTCGGCACTGGCCTATCAGATGCTGTTTTCGTTGTTCCCCTTCATCCTGTTCCTGATCGCCTTGATCGGTTTCCTGCACCTGCCGGACTTCTTCTCCTGGTTGCGCCTGCAATCGGAACTGGTGTTGCCGCCCCAGGCGCTGGAGCAGGTCAACCCGGTGATCGACCAGTTGCAGCAATCCAAGGGCGGCCTGCTGTCGGTGGGTATCGTGATTGCCCTGTATACCGCCTCGGCCGGCGTGCGGCTGATGATGAGCGCGATGAACGCCGCTTATGACGTGGTGGAAAAACGCCCGTTGTGGAAACGTTTTCCGCTGTCGATTTTCTACACCATCGGCATCGCCGGCATGCTCCTGGCGGCCGCGGCCTTGATGGTGCTCGGGCCGCAGGTGATGGGCTGGATCGCCGCGCAGGTCGGCCTGGAAGACTTTATCGTCACGGTCTGGACCATCCTGCGCTGGCCGGTGATCGTGATCCTGATGATGGTCGCCGTGGCGCTGATCTACTACGTGATGCCCGACGTGAAGCAGGAGTTCCGCTTCATCACCCCGGGCTCGGTGCTGGCGGTGGTGGTGTGGATCATCGCCTCGTTGGGCTTCGCCTTCTACGTGAAGACCTTTGCCAACTACAACGCCATGTATGGCAGTATCGGAGCGATCATCGTCCTGCTGCTGTACTTCTATATTTCCTCGGCGGTGCTGTTGCTGGGGGCCGAGATGAATGCGGCGATCGAGCACATGTCGTCCGACGGCAAGAACCCTGGAGAAAGGGTGCCCGGCGAGCACGACGAACCCAAACAACACGTATCGGGACTGGGCCGGGACCACTCGCTCAAGCCGACCACTGACGAAGTCTGATCATGATCCGTGAAATCCTCAAAATGGGCGACGAGCGCCTGCTGCGCATCGCGCCACCGGTGCCGCCCGAGATGTTCGACAGCCCCGAGCTGTGGCAACTGATCGACGACATGTTCCAGACCATGGAAAGCGTCGGCGGGGTCGGCCTGGCCGCGCCGCAGATCGGCGTCGACCTGCAACTGGTGATCTTCGGTTTCGAGCACAGCGAGCGTTACCCGCAAGCCGAGGCCGTGCCGCAGACCATCCTGATCAATCCGCTGATCACGGCCTTGAGCCCGGTGCTGGAAGAAGGCTGGGAAGGCTGCCTGTCGGTGCCGGGGCTGCGCGGCGCGGTCGAGCGTTATCAGCATATTCGCTACGAAGGCGTCGATCCCAGGGGCGAACCGATCGTGCGCCTGGCCTCGGGTTTCCACGCACGGGTGGTGCAGCACGAATGCGATCACCTGATCGGCCGCCTGTACCCGTCGCGGATCCGCGACTTCAGCAAATTCGGTTTTACCGAGGTGATGTTCCCCGACCTCGATCCCCACGCCGACGATTGAAACAGACAGCCAGAAGCGTCGGTTTCATGGACCTGCCGGAGGCCGGTTTGCCGCCGAGGCTGGCACGCGCTCCAGGGCCCGCGATCACACCCTGTCGCTGGTCGAGCTGACCAAAGGATCGATGCCCATGGCGATCAGGCTCTTGCTCCTGCGATAACGCTCCAGGCGATCCGCCAGGGCCTGGGGCAGGGCGGGGGCGGCGGCAAAGCCCATGCGTTCGTACAGGGCTTGCAGGTCCGGATGACAAAACAGCCACAGCGACCCCGGCAGCTGCGCGCGTGCCCGTTCGACCAGCATCGTGGCAATGCCCTGGCCGCGATGGGCCGGGTCGACGAACAGCCCGGTCAGCCAGTGGCCCTGGGCGATGGGCGTGAGGTTCAGCCCGGCAATGATTGCTCCCCGTTTCGCCACCCATGATTGCCCTTCGCCGGCCGCGCGCATTGGCGAGTTGTGGGCGCGATAGAACTTGTTCAGCAGCGGTCGCAGGGTGTCGGCAAGCAGCAGGTATTGGGTGTCGGGCATGGGTTTTCGCAGGGTGGGCCGGGGCGGTGATTATAAAAGTACGAAGTGCGCGGGATAGGTGTATACCAGATGAACGATCCCCTGCGAGTGGAGTGTGCATCATGTCCAAAGGTATGAATGCCAAAAAGACGGCGAAGAAAAAACCCAGCCGGACCGCCGATGAAAAGCGCGCGGACAAGAAAGCCAAGAAGATCGAGCACAATATTTTCGGTCATTGATCCCCTGCGAAGCCCGCCCCGCGGGCTTCCTTGTTTTTGCTTCTAAGTAAATAACCCATCGATCTGCAAGTTTTCCCCTTCTCGTTGCACAGAACAGCAAGACGCCGAAGGTTCGCCCCTCGGCCAGCCCCTGTCCTGAGTAGCGCCATGGCCCATTACTTTGATCCGCTGCACCGCGAACAAATCGACACCCTGCGCCAGAGCTTCAGCGCTCGCACCGAATGGCCCACCTGGCTGTTGCTGGTCGGCACCAGCGCCAGCTGGTTCGCCGTGCTGCTGGCCAGCCCGCTGATGGGGCTGTGGCCCAGTACCTTGTTGCTGATTCCGATCCTGGTGCTGTGGCTGTCGGTGCAGCATGAGCTGCTGCACGGCCATCCCTCGCGCTGGCTGTGGCTGAACAAGCTGCTGGGTTATGCGCCGTTTGCCGTCTGGTACCCCTATACCCTGTACCGCGACAGCCACCTGCAGCATCACCGTGACGAAGACCTGACCCTGCCCGGTCGCGACCCGGAGAGCCGTTACCTGGGCCAGCGGCAATGGCACAGCCGTTCGCTGTTCGAGCAGGGCCTGCACTGGTTGAACAAGACCTTGCTGGGGCGGCTGCTGCTCGGCGCGCCCCTGGCCTTGCTGGCGCTGGCGCGGGAGGAAGGGGCGCGCCTGCGCCAGGGGCAACGCCAGGCCTGGCTGATGTGGCTGACCCATGGTGCGCTGACCCTGCTGATGCTGGCCTTTATTGCCCGCTACAGTGTGTTGCCGGTCTGGCATTACCTGCTGCTGGTGAGCGTGCCGGCGCTGTCGGTGGCGATGGTCCGCTCCTACTACGAACACCGTCCCCATGCCCGGGTGGAGCAGCGCACGGTGCTCAACGAAGCGGCGTGGCCCTGGAGCTGGCTGTTCCTGCACCTCAACCTGCACCTGGTGCACCATGATTTGCCCGGGTTGCCGTGGTATTGCCTGCCACGGGCCTATCGGCAGCGCCGCGAACAATGGCAGGCGCGCAGCGGCGGCTTTGTGGTGCAAGGTTATGGCGAGCTGTTGCGGCGCCATGCCCTCAAGCCGATCGACAGTCCGGAACATCCCTTCGCCCTGTAGTCGTGCCCGAAGAGCCTGAACCATGACCGCTTGTTATGCCGAACTTCTGATGTACGTCGCCCCCGAGCCGGTGCGCCAGGCCAATGAGCAGTGGCTGGCGGCGATCCTGCAGCGTCTCGAAGGTGACCGGCTCGATGCCCGGGAACTGGACCTGATGCAGCTGTGGCTGTCGCCGCGCCTGCTGCTGACCCAGACCTGCGGTTACCCGCTGATGACCGCTCTGCGCGGCCAGGTCCGGGTCATCGGCCGGCCGCGTTACGAACTGCCGGACAGTACCGCCGGCAATCATTGCAGCCTGCTGCTCGGTCGCGACGACGACCCGCGCCGGACCTTGCAGGCCCTGCGGGGCAGTCGCGGGGTGATCAATGGCGAAGACTCCAACAGCGGCATGAACCTGCTGCGCCAGCGCCTCGCGCCACTGCAGCGCGACGGCCGGTTTTTCGCCAGTGTCGGCATCAGCGGCAGCCACCGGGAGAGCCTGCGCTGGCTGCGCGAAGGGCAGGCCGACCTGGCCGCCATCGACAGCGTGACCTTCGCCTACCTGGCGCGTTATGCCGAGGAGGAGGTGGCCGGCCTGCGGGTGATCGCCCGCAGCGCCTTCAGCCCGACCCTGCCCTATATCGGGGTGGCCGGCCTTGGCGAGGAACGGGCCGAAGGCATTCGCGCGGCGATGAACCAGGCGCTGCTGGCACTGCCCGCCGTGGCCGAAGCCCTCGGCCTGCGCGAGGTGCTGCCGGCCACCGAGGCGGACTACCAGATCCTGCTCGACTATCAGCGCGAAGCTGAAGAACTGGGTTACGCGCGGCTACGTTGATGCGTCCCAGGAGGGCGGCTTGGCCGGTAAAAAGGCATCAGGCGCGGCCTTTCTTTTAATTCCATAAAATTCTATAAAAATGAAATTTAAATATTATTAAAGAATAAGCCTTCCTTGTTAGGATCGCCGCACCGGAACACCGGACATACCGCGCAACCTTCTTCATTGGAGCCACTATGTCCGGCGCCGACACCACTCACAGCGACTATGTGGGCGGCCTGTTCCGCAGTCATTACGACTGGCTGTGCAGCCGCCTGCGTTACCACCTGCACCACTCCCTGGATGCCAGCGCCGAAGACATTGCCGCCGATACCTTCGTCCAGCTGTTGAGCAGGCCCGAAGTACTGCCGATCCGTCAGCCACGGGCCCTGCTGACCACCATTTCGCAGCGCCTGGTGTACCAGCTGTGGCGCCGCCGCGACCTGGAGCGGGCCTACCTCGATGCCTTGCAGCATGACGAGGAAACCGTGCAGCCCTCGCCCCAGGACCTGGCGCAGATGCTTGAGGCGCTAGAAGCCATCGACCGCCTGCTCGACGGCCTGCCGGCCAAGGTCAGGGCGACCTTCCTGCTGTCCCAGGTCAACGGCCTGACCTACCCGCAGATCGCCGAGCAACTGGGCATTTCGCAACGTTCGGTCAGCGACTACATGACCCGGGCCGCCCAGCGCTGTCTGCGCCTGAGCCTGGAATGACATGAGCTGCGAACCGAGTCGGGAACAACTGATCGACGATGCCACCCGCTGGTGGGTGCTGATGAATTCGGGGCAGGCCAGCGAGGCCGAGCGTCGTGCCTACCAGTGCTGGCGCGACGCGGATCCGCGGCACGAGCAGCTGTGTCGCCAGCTGGAAACCCGCCTTGGGGTGTTCCAGGTGCCGATTGCCCAGGGCGTCGATGGCGAGCTGTTGCAGCGGGCGCTGAACGTGCCGAGCAGTCGGCGCAAGGTGCTGCAGCGGGCCTTGCTCGGCGCCGGGGTGGTCCTGGGCGCCGGTGCGCTGGTCAGCCAGCGTGGCCTGCCTTTGGCCGAGCTGACCGCGGACCTGCACACCGGCACCGGCCAGCGCCAGTCGCTGACCCTGCCGGACGGCAGCGAGTTGCGCCTGAATGCCCGGAGCGCGGCGAACATCGATTTCGATCGCCAGCGTCGGGTAGTGCATTTGCTGGACGGCGAAGTGCTGCTGAACCTGGCCAGCGATCCGGCCCGACCGTTTTTCATCCACACCGCGCAGGCGCGGATCCAGGCCACGGGCAACCGCTTATTGGTGCGCGAACGCGATGGCCAGGGGCATGCCACGGCCCTCAACGGCCCCTTGGACATCGCCGCGGGCGGTGGCGAGCGCCTGCAATTGCCCGGCGGCCATGAGGTGGCCTACGACGCCTTGCATTTCGGCCCGGTGCGCCCGAGCCGTGGCAGTGCCACGGCCTGGGTCGACGGCTTGCTGGAGCTGCGCGACACGCCGCTGTCGGAGGTGGTCGAGGCACTGCGCCCGTATCGACGCGGGGTGTTGCGCCTGGATCCGGCCATCGCCGGGTTGCGGGTCAGTGGCCTGTTCCGTCTGGACAACCCGCAACAGATCCTCGACAGCCTGGCCCGCACCCTGCCGATCCGCGTCACCCGCCATACCGAGCTGTGGGTGACCCTGAGTGCCACCTGAACCTGCTTCTGTAGGCGCGAGGCTGGCCCGCGATGGCGGTTTCCCTGGCCCACCGCGTTGGCGGCATCGCGCAAGCTGCTCTCCAGCAGAAGCACTGGCCTGCGCCGCTTGCGGTGGTTCTAAGGCCATAACCAAACGATCTGCAAGTTTTCCCCCGGCCGTTGCACATCACTCCCGTAAACGCTGCGGGGAGCAGCGTTGTTGGATGCTTTTGGGGGAGAGAGTCATGTTGCCTATATCCACAACCGTGCAGCGTCGTTCGCGCCTGGCCTTGGCCATCGGCCCCTTGGCCGCGGTGTTTTTCACGGGCGCCCAGGGGGCCGAAGCCGCCCGGCAGCAATATCACCTGGCACCCGGTCCGCTGGACGAGGTGCTGCTGAGCATCAGCCGGCAAAGCGGCCAGGTGATTTCCTTTACCCCGCAGCTGGGCAATTACTCGTCGGCCACGGTCGACGGTTCGTTGTCCGCCGAGCAGGCGGTGGCGGCCGCCTTGCGCGGCACCGGCCTGCAACTGCAAGTCAGCCCGGATGGCGCGTTCATCATCAAGGAAGGCCCGCAACCGGCGAGCTCGGCTGGCAGCAGGACCAAGGCCCAGGCCAGCGAAGCCGCGGCGCCGACCCTCGACCGGGTGGTGGCCATCGGCACCCGGCGCAGCGACGCCACGGCCCTGACCAGCGCGGCGCCGGTGGACGTGATCAACAGCGAAGAGCTGGTGCAGACCGGCGCCACCAGCCTCAACCAGGCGCTGTTCCAACTGCTGCCATCGTTCAACTTTCCGCAGAACCAGAGCGCCACCCGCGGGCAGAACCCCAAGGGCGCTTCCCTGCGCGGGCTGTCGCCGGACCAGACCCTGGTGCTGATCAACGGCAAGCGCCGGCATGCCTCGGCGGTGGTCAACATCTCCGGCGGCGTGCCGTTCATTGGCGCGCAGCCGGTGGACCTGGACATGATCCCCATCAGCGCCATCGACCATGTCGAAGTGCTGCGTGACGGCGCCTCGGCGCAGTACGGTTCCGACGCGGTGGCCGGGGTGGTCAATATCGTGCTCAAGGAACGCGACAGCGGCGGCCAGCTCAACACCCAGCTAGGCCAATACGCCCAGGGCGACGGCTTCAGCAAGAGCGCCGACGGCTGGTATGGCCTGGGCCTGCCGGGGGATGGTTTCCTGACCCTGAGCTTCAACGGCCTGAACAACAAACCCACCGACATCGGCGACAAATACGAAGCTGGCGGCCAGTTGCAGGACCCGCGCTGGGGCGGCGCCAGTCGCGACAAATACAACCTGGCGGCCAACGCCGAAGTTGGCCTCAGCGATCAATGGCGGCTCTACAGCTTTGCCACCTTCGGCCAGGACAAGTCGGTCAATAACACGCCGCCGCTGCTGGCCAGCAACCCCAACAACGTCGCCTCGATCTACCCCAACGGCACCATTCCCAAGTACCGCTACCGCTATGAGGATGGCGCGCTGACCGTGGGCAGCCGCTACGAGGATGAGCGCATCGGGCGCTTTGACCTCAGCGCCACCTACGGCCGCGACAAGCATGACGAACTGGCCTTCAACACGGTCAACCCGAGTTACGGCGCCAACAGCCCGACCAAGTTCGACGTGGCGACGCTGGTCAACGAACAGACCAACCTGACCCTGGATTACGCCAAGGACCTGGACGTCGCCTGGTCGGAGCATCCGCTCACCGTCTCGGCGGGGGTGGCCTATCGCGACGAGCAGTACCGGCTGGAGGAGGGCGACTATGCCTCCTATTCCTTCGGCGGCATCGACGGCGTGCAGGTCGGCGCGGTGCAAGCGTCCGGCCTGACCCCGGACGATGCCGGGACCTACAAGCGGCATGTCGGCGGGGTGTATTTCGGCCTGGAAAACCAGGTCACCGACAAGTTCCAGCTCGGCCTTGCCGGGCGCACCGAGCACTATTCCGACTTCGGCTCGGCCACCACCGGCAAGCTCTCGGCGCGCTACGACTTCACCCCGCAGGTAGGCCTGCGGGCCACGGTCAACAACGCCTATCGCGCGCCGACCCTGGGGCAGATCGGCACTTCCTGGACCACCACCACCAACGTCGATATCAACGGCAACCCGGTGCTGACTCGCATGCTCCCGGCCGACCACCCGGCAGCCCGCGCCCTGGGCGCGCAGTCGCTGAAGCCGGAGAAATCCACCAACTATTCCCTGGGCCTGGTGCTGCGGCCGAGCGAGCAGGCGTCGCTGACCATCGACGCCTACCAGATCTCCATCCGCGACCGCCTGCTCTACAGCGGCGGGATTTCCGGGCCGGACGCCGAGCGGATTCTCAGCGAGGCCGGGTTCGGCCAGTACACCTGGGCGCAGTTCATGACCAACGCCGCCGACACCCGCACCCGCGGCGTCGACATCGTCGGCAAGTACAACCTCGACCTGCAACGCTACGGCGCCCTGAGCCTGTCGGCCGGCTACACCAAGGCGCGCACCACCATCGAGAAGATCCATTCCAACCCGTTCGGCTTCGACGTGCTGACCCGCGAAGCCCAGGGCTTCCTCGAACATGGCTACCCCGAAGACAAGCTGGTGCTGGGGGCGACCCATCGCTACGGCCCCTGGACCATCGCGCTGTCCGAGACCCGCTACGGCGAGTACCGCAAATACGCGGCGTCGGCGGCCAACGCGCAGTACGACCAGACCTTCTCCGCGCAGTGGAACACCGACCTGGACGTCAACTACGCCTTCACCCGGCAACTGCGCCTGTCGGTGGGCGCCAACAACCTGTTCGACAGTAAGCCCGACGACTTCAACAGCCGCCTGCGCCAGACCCCGGGGCAGCAGTACAGCTACCTGTCGCCGTCGGCGCCGGAGGGGGCGTTCTATTACACCAGGCTCAGCTACGACTTTTAACCCTGTAGCCGCTGCCGAAGGCTGCGCCAAGGACCGCAGGACCTTCCCGGCGGTCTTGAAACCCACGAACAACCAGCAAGAGGCTCACCATGAAGATCATCAAACACCTGCTCGGCACCTCGCTGCTGACCTTCAGCCTGCTGGCCCAGCAGGCACCGGCGGCGGACCGGGCGGCGCCGATCCACTTCGGCGACATCACCTGGGAAAGCGGCAGCCTGATCACCGAGGTGCTGCGGCTGATCGTCGAGAAGGGCTACGGCTATCCGACCGAGACCCTGCCCGGCAGCACCGTCAGCCTCGAAGCGGCGCTGGCCAAGAACGATATCCAGGTGATCGGCGAAGAGTGGGCCGGGCGCAGTCCGGCCTGGGTCAAGGCCGAAGCCGAGGGCAAGGTGTTCGGCCTGGGCGACACGGTCAAGGGCGCCACCGAAGGCTGGTGGGTGCCGGAATACGTGATCAAGGGCGACGCCGCGCGCGGTATCAAGCCGTTGGCGCCGGAGCTGAAATCGGTGGCCGACCTGGCGCGCTACAAGGAGGTGTTCCGCGATCCGGAAGACCCGGGCCGTGGGCGCTTTCTCAACAGCCCCACCGGCTGGACCTCGGAAATCGTCAACAGCCAGAAACTCAAGGCCTATGGGCTGAGCGACAGCTTCGTGAACTTCCGCACCGGTTCCGGCGCGGCCCTGGATGCCGAGGTCAGCTCGTCGATCCGCCGTGGCAAACCGGTGCTGTTCTACTACTGGTCGCCGACGCCGCTGCTGGGCAAGTTCAAGCTGGTGAAGCTGGAAGAACCGGCCTTCGATGCCGAAGCCTGGAAGACCCTGGCCGATGCCAACAACCCCCATCCGCGGGGCACCCGGTCGATGCCGGCGCACCTGGCCATCGGCGTGTCCGCGCCGTTCAAGGCGCAGTATCCGGAGCTGGTGAGTTTCTTTGAAAAGGTCGACCTGCCGATCGACCTGCTGAACCGCACCCTGGGCCGGATGAGCGAAACCCGCCAGCCACCGCGCCAGGTCGCCGAGGCCTTCCTGCGCGAGCAGCCGCAGGTCTGGCAAGGCTGGGTGCCGAGCGAAGTCGCCAGCCGCGTCAGCGCCGCGCTGTAAGCCGATCCCGCTTGCGGCCTGCCTGCATTGGCCGGCGGCATTTCTGGCTTCTGTAGGAGCCAGGCTTACTGGCGATGCGGCCACCACGCAGTGCCAGGGAGACCGCTTTCGCGAGCAAGCTCGCTCCTACAGGGGGCTGTGTTTTTAATTGGTTTGGGAGTCACCGATGTTCAAAGGTTTTATCGTCACCCTGTGTCTCACGCTCTGCGCTTCGCTGGCCCTGGCCGCCGAGCCTGGGCAATTGCGTATCGGCTATCAGAAAAGTTCGGTGAGCATGGTCCTGGCCCGCGAGCACCAGTTGCTGGAGAAAGCCTTGCCGGGCACCCAGGTGCAATGGATCGAATTCCCCGGCGGCCCACAGCTGATCGAGGCGCTGAATGGCGGCAGCGTGGATGTGGGCAATATCGGCGACATCCCGCCGATCTTCGCCCAGGCCGCGGGGATCGACCTGCAGTACATCGGCGTCGAGCCCAGCGACGGCAAGACCGAAGCCATCCTGCTACCGAGGAACAGCCAGGCGCAGAGCCTGGCCGACCTCAAGGGCAAGCGGGTGGCGTTGCTCAAGGGCTCCAGCGCGCACAATTTTTTCCTCAAGAGCCTGCAGCGCGCCGGGCTGAAACTCAGTGACCTGAACCTGGTTTACCTGTCGCCGGCCGACGCCCGCGCGGCGTTCGAGCAGGGCAAGCTGGACGCCTGGGTGATCTGGGACCCTTACTATTCGGCGGCCCTGCTCGACGGCAGCGCACGCCTGCTCAGCGATGGCCAGGGCCTGGATTCCGGCGGCAGCTTCTACATCGCCAGTGGTGCCTTCGTGCGCCAGCACGGCGCTGCCGTCGCCCCCATCCTCAAGGCCTTCGGCGCGGCCCAGCAGCTGTCCTTCGACCAGCGCGACGCCAGCATCGACAGCATGGCGCGCATCCTCGGCCTGCAACGACCGGTGGTGGAAAGCTACTTCAGCCATCGTTCGCGCTCGCCGCTGCAGGGCATCGATGCCCGGGTCGTGGCCAGCCAGCAGCGCACCGCCGACCTGTTTCTCGCCAACCACTTGATCCCTAAAGCCGTGCGGATCGAGCAGATTGTGTTCAAGAGCGAGTGAGGTCCATGCAACCTATCTATATCGATTTTCTCAACGGCCTGGACATCGCCGAGCTGGCCCTGAGCAACGACGAAATCCTCGCCGCCATCGAAGCCGGCCTGGCGCTCCAGGGCCGTGGCGAGGCGGTGATCGAGCCGCGCACCCACCTGATTCCCGGGGGGGCAATCAACGGTCATTTCAACGTGCTGCGCGGGGTGCTGGGGGGCGACATTGGCCACGCCGGGGTCAAGGTGGTGGGCGACTTCGTCGACAACTACCGCCAGGGTCTGCCCTCGGAACTGGCGATCCTCAACCTGCTGGACCCGGCCACCGGCGTGCCCCAGGCGATCCTCGACGCCTCGGCGATCACCGATATGCGCACCGGCGCGATCACCGCCATCGGCGCCAAGTACCTGGCGCGCCCGGACAGCAAGGTGCTGGCGCATATCGGCGCCCGCGGCACGGCGTACTGGAATGTGCGGCTGCTGGACCACCTGTTCGGCTTCGAGGAAATCCGCGTGCACTCGCGTCGCGAAGACAGCCGCGAGGCCTTTGCCGAACGCCTGCGCCGCGACCTGGGTAAGCCGGTGATCGTCACCCACGACTGGGAGAGTGCGGTGCGCGGCGCGGACATCGTGGTCGAGGCCTCGCGGCTGAACCAGCCCGAACCTTTGCTGCGCACCGAATGGATCAAGCCCGGCGCCTTTGTCGTGCCCTACGGCACCATGAGTGCGGTGGAGCTGTCGTTGACCGACATCATGGACAAGCTGGTGGTGGACGATTGGGGCCAGTGCAAGGGCGGCCTGTTCGGTTCGCTGCGGGCCCATGTCGAGGCCGGCAAACTCAGTGAGCAGACCCTGCACGCCGAACTCGGGCAGATAGTCGCGGGCCAGCGCAGCGGCCGGCAGCACGCCGAGGAGAACATCCTGTTCTGGCACCGTGGCCTGAGCCTCAGCGATATCGCCCTGGGCCACGCCCTGCTGCAAAAAGCCCGGCGCCTGGGCATCGGTCAGCGGCTGCGATTCGCATGATCGGCCTGGGCCCGGAAGGCCTGGCGCTGACCGATCTGCTGCGCGTTGCCCGCGAGGAGGCGGCGCTGCAATTGACCCCGGCCGCCCGGCAACGGATCGCCGCCGGCCATGGGCTGTTGCGGGAACGGATGGCCGCGGGCGACGCCATCTACGGCGTGACCACCGGCCTGGGCGCGGCGGTGGATGTGGCCCTGACCCAGCCCGATGACGACCTGCAACGGCGCATTCCCCTGGGCCGGGCCGTGGGCCTCGGGCGCCTGGCCACGCGGCCTGAACTGCGGGCGATGATTGCCGCGCGCCTGGCCGGGCTGGCCCAGGGCCGCTCGGGTATTTCCCTGGCCAGCGCCGACAGCCTGCTGGCCTTGCTCAACGCCGGGATCGAACCCGAGGTGCCGTTGCTTGGCTCCCTGGGGGGAAGCGACCTGGCGCCATTGGCGCACCTGAGCCTGGCGCTGATCGGCGAAGGTTGGGTGCGCTGGCGCGGCGAGCGGTTGCCGGCGCGGCAAGCCTTGCAGCGCAGTGGCCTGCAACCGGCGTGGCTGGTGGACAAGGACGGTCTGGCGCTGGTCTCGGCGAATGCCGCGAGCATTGGCCTGGGGGCCTTGTTGCTGGCCGAGGCCGACCAGGCCCTGGACAGTCTGCTGGCGGCGCTGACGCTGTCCTGCGAAGGCTATCGGGCCAACCTCAGCCCCTTCCAGCCCTGGGCGTCGCGCTTGCGGCCGGCGGCGGGCCAGGCCGAGCAATCGGCGGCGTTGCTGGAGTTGCTGGAGGGCGGCCAGTTGCATCAGCCCGGCAGCGCCCGGCGCTTGCAGGATCCCTTGAGCTTTCGCTGTGCCGGCGTGGTGCAGGGCGCGGCGCGACAGGCCTGGGCGCAACTGCGCGAACATCTGCAACTGGAGCTGGCCAGCGGCGCCGACAACCCGGCATTGATCGACGAGCAGCGCCAGGTCCTGGCCACCGCCAATTTCGACAGCACGCACCTGGCACTGGCCGGGGAAGGCCTGGGGTTGGCTTTGAGCCGGGTCGCGGCCTGTTGCGCCGAGCGTATCGCCAAGCTGCTGTCACCAGCGTCCAGCGAGCTGCCGCGCTTTCTCATCGAGCGGCCCGGGCATGTCGGCATGGCCGCCTTGCAACGCAGTGCCGCGGCGCTGCTGGCGGAGATCGGCCATCTGGCCAATCCGCTGCCGGCGGTCTGCGTGCCGGTGGCCGATCGGGTCGAAGACTACGCCGGCCAGGCCCTGGCGGTGATCGAGAAAACCCGGCAACTGACCCAGCGCCTGGCCTGGCTGGCGAGTATTGAGCTGATAGTCGCGGCCCAGGCCATCGACCTGCGCGGACCCTTGCAGCTGGGTGTTGGCAGCGCCCGCATCCACCGCGCGGTGCGCAGCCAGGTGGCGTTTCTCGATCAGGATCGGCCGGGCTCGGTGGATGTGCTGGCCCTGACTGAATTTATTCAACGGGGAGGGCTGGGCTGAGCAGGCGAGCGGCTTCTGTAGGAGCCAAGCTTGCTGGCGATGCGGGCGGTGCGGTGTGTCAGGGGCACCGCTTTCGCGGGCAAGTCGGATCGCCGCCCGCTCGCTCCTACAGAAGCTTGCTGGCGACGCGGGCAATCGAGCGTCGACCGGCCGCTCCTACAGAACAATCTCGGCCGCCAGTGCCGCTTGCACCGTTTCGCGCTGGGCGATTCGCGCCTGGAAGCCTGCCAGCGCCGGCCACTGTTCCAGGTCGATGGCGAAGCCGGCGGTCCAGCGCAGCACGGTGAACAGGTAGGCGTCGGCGACACCGAAGGATTCGCCCAGCAGGTAACTCTGCTGCTCCAGCGTGCGGTCCAGCAGCGCCAGGCGCTTGAACAGTTTCTGCCGGATCAGCGCCTGGGTCGCTTCGGGAAACTCAGGGTTGAACAGCCAGCCGAGGCCGCCATGGATCTCGCTGGAGACGAAGTTGAGCATCTCCTGCAACCGCACCCGTTGCCAGCTGCCATTGGCCGGTGCCAGGCCCGCCTGCGGCTTGAGGTCGGCCAGGTATTGCAGGATCGCCGGGCCTTCGGTCAGCACCTGGCCGTCGTCCAGTTCCAGCGCCGCTACATAGCCCTTGGGGTTGATCGCCAGGAAGTCGCCGCCATCGGCCGTGGTCTTGTTGCGGTTGTCGACCCGGACCAGGGTGAACGGCAGGGCCAGTTCGCGCAGCACGATATGCGGGGCCAGCGAGCAGGCGTGGGGCGAGAAATACAGGTTCATCGAGGGCTCTCCAGAAGGGGGAGATCAGTGTCATAGTCCGCGCTGCTCTCAGTAAAATTAATCTTTCAGAAAAACCCCATAAGGACAGCTACTGCCATGATGAACCTGATGCACTGGCGCATGCTGGTGGCCGTGGCGGATACCGGCAACATCACCCGCGCCGCCGAGCGGGTCGGCATGACCCAGTCCGGCGCCAGCCAGGCCCTGGCGCTGCTCGAAGACAACCTGGGCGTGCAGCTGTTCACCCGGGAGAACCGCCAGGCCCTGCCCACCGCCATTGGCGAACAGGTGGTGGAACAGGCGCGGCTGATGCTCGCGGCGTTGCAGAACATCCGCGACACCGCGGACGCCTGCCGGGACATTCAGCGCGGCACCATTCGCCTGGCGAGTTTCCCCATGGTGCTGGCGACTTTCCTGCCGCCCTTGCTGCGCCGTTTCAAGCAGTTGTATCCGGGCATCCAGGTGGTGGCGCTGGAGGTCAGCGACGACGAGGTCGAGGCCTTGCTCGAGGCGCGCTTGATCGATGTCGGGGTGCTGCTCAACCCTGCGCCCGAGCGCAGTGTCGGCCTGCTGGGGCGCGATGCCTGGGTGGCGGTGCTGCCGGCGGGGCATGCCCTGGCGCGCCGCGGTCAGGAGCAGGGGGTGACCTTGCAGGAACTGGTGAGCCAACCCTTCGTGCTGGCCACCGGCGGCTGTTCGGTGAATGCCCGCAGCCTGGCGGCGGGTGCCGGCCTGGAGCTGGCGGATGTGCGGGTCGAGGTGCGGGAGTGGAGCAGCGCCTTCACCCTGGTTCGCGAGCAAGTGGGGGTGACCCTGGTGCCGCAGATGACCTTGCCGGAGCAACGCCACGGTTTGTGCGTACTGCCATTGAGCGAGCCGATCCCGCGCACCTTTGCCCTGGTGCTGGCCGAGGGCAGCGAACCGTCGCCGGCGCTGCGGGCCTTGCTCGATATGCTGGCCCAGGGCTGAGCGCAGCCGCTCAAGTCGACTCATAAAAAGGGTTCCCGTAGGGAACCCTGTTTCGGCTGGCCGCTTTTAAAGCGCCGCGAGGAACTTGTCGGTGACTTGCTTCTCGATGCCGCTGGCGTCCTTCTCGACTTGCGCCAGTTTCAGTTTGTCCTGGACCCGCTGGGCAATTTCCTGAGCCACCGCCTGCTGTTTCTCCGGCGGCATGTTTTTCAGGTCTTCTTCGGTAATGCCCATCTCGTCGAGGATGCGGTCGCGCATGCGCTGCTCAGGGGACTTGCTCATGTAGTCCTTGAACTCATCCAGGGCCGAGCTCTGGGTGGCGCTGTTGGCCTGCGCGGTACTGGCGGTCGGCGGGGTGGCCTGCAACAGCACGCGGGTCTTGGCGAAGGCCGCGGCGACATTGTCGCTGACCGTGTTGCTGGCCTGCTGCACGGCCTGAGACGCTTGCAGGGTCGCGGTGTTCTGCACGTTCTGCATCAAACCGCTGTACAGCGCGCTGGCGGCCGCGGTGCTCGGGTCCATGTCGGACCGCTGGGAGGGCTGGATCGCCGTGGTTTTCTGGGCACTGACCAACATGATTGGGTACCTGTATGTAAGGGCTGTCGAAGGCTGCGCAGCAATTTGCATGCCGCCGCGCTGGAGGATCCTGGGACGGGGCTCTTTGCCAGGGTGTTGCGCCGATTACCCGGCAAGGCTGGCGGCGCGCGGCGGACAAGCCTTGCCGCTTGCGGCCAGCGGCGACCGGTCAACGCTGGGCGATGTTCTCCAGGGCCAGGTTGCGGGTACGCGGGCCGAAACGGCCGATGGTGAACATCACGATCAGCATGCTGCCGACAATGAACGCCAGGACCCCGGGCGTGCCGAAGCGGTCGAGGAAAAAACCGATCAGCAGGCTGCTGAACACCGTCGACAGGCGGCTGAACGAGTAGCAGAAACCCACCGCCCGGGCGCGGATATTGGTGGGGAACAGCTCGCTTTGATAGGAGTGGTAACTGAAGCTCAGCCAGGCGTTGCAGAAGGTGATCAGCACCCCGCAGACGATCAGCCCCAGGGCCGTGCTCTGCCAGGCGAACAGGGTGCCGAAGGTCATGGCGCCGAGGGCCGAGCCGACGATCTGCCACTTGTTCTCGAAGCGGTTGGCGAACTTGACGAACAGCAGCGGCCCCAGCGGATAGGCGAGGGTGATGATAAAGGCGTACATCAGGCTGTGGGTGACGCTCACGCCCTGGCCCGAGAGCAGCGCCGGCAGCCAGTTGCCGAAACCGAAGAAACCGATGGCCTGGAACACATGGAACACGATCAGCATCAGTGCCCGGCGCCGATAGGGCGGTTGCCAGATATCGGTGAAACGCCCCGAGCCCTGGACACCAAGGGATTCGGGTTGTGGGGTGTCCAGCGGCTTGCCGTGGTCCTTGGCGCAGCGCGCCTCGATGTCGTCCATGATCCGCTCGGCCTCGGCGAAGCGCCCATGCTGGGCCAGCCAGCGCGGCGACTCGGGCAGGCGTGAACGCAACCACCAGATAAACAGCGCGAACACCGCGCTGGCCAACACCACCCAGCGCCAGCCGGCGATGCCGAACGGGTCCTGCGGCACCAGCCACCAGGACATCAGCGCCACCGCCGGCACCGAGAGAAACTGCACGAAAAAGGCAAAGGCGAAGGCCGAGCTGCGCATGTGCTTGGGCACCAGCTCGGAGAGGTAGGCGTCGATGGTCACCAACTCGATGCCCAGGCCGATGCCCACCAGGAAACGCATGCCGATGATCCCCACGGCCGAGGTCTGCACGCCCATCAGCACCGTGGCCACGGTGTACCAGATCAGGGCGAAGGTGAAGATCGCCCGGCGCCCGAAGCGGTCGGCGATCGGGCTCAGCAGGCTGGCGCCGAGGAACAGGCCGAGAAAGGTCGCCGAGGCGAAGGCCGCCTGGTCGGAAAAACCGAACACGCCCTGGCTGCCGGTGGCGAAGATCCCGTCGCGGATCAGGCCGGGGCTGATATAGGCGGTCTGGAACAGGTCATACAGCTCGAAGAAACCGCCAATCGACAGCAGCGCCACCAGGCGCCAGACCGTGGCGACGGCGGGCAGGCGATCGATGCGGGCGGAGATATTGGCGGCGCGGACCGGGTCGAGGCCGTCGGTGGCGACAGTGGGGGCGAGGGACGACATGGGCGGGATTCCAGGTTTCGGTGAAGAGGAATCTTAGCTGGCTAACGGAAATCAATGATTGTGAATGCGGTCTCGGAAGTCGGGCTGTGCGCTGATTTATTGTCGTATTTCGTTACATCTTGCGGTTTTATGCCGCTGCTGCAGCCGAAGCGGCATCCAGCTTCCGTAGGAGCGAGGCTTGCCCGCGAAAGCGCCCTTGATCGCAACACCGATTCAGGGATCGAGTTGGGTGGCGCCTGTCATGGCCTTATCGCGGGCAAGCCTCGCTCCTGCAGAAGAAAAAGACGATTCAGGGAATGCCATTGCGTCCATGCAGCAGGAAGGCCGGGCGTTCGCTGAGCCGTGCGTAATAGGCGGCGATGGCGGGGAAGTCGGGGCGCTCCATGGGCGTCATCATCCAGCGATGCACCGATAGCCCTAGGACGATATCGGCCAGGCTGAACTGCTCGCCGGGCACATAGTCGCCGCTGCTCGCCAGTTGCTGCTCGAGCAGGGCCATCTTGGCGTTCCAGCCGCGAAGGCCGGCGGCGATCCGCTGTGGGTCCTGAAAGTCCGGGTTCTGCCGGACCAGGGCGACGAAGGCGTAGCTCCACGCCGGATTGAGCTCCGTGGCCTGCCAGTCCATCCATTGCTCCACCAGCGCCCGGGCCCGAGGCTCGCCGGGCAGCAGCCGTTGCCCGGCGACCTTGCCGGTCAGGTACCGGCAAATACTGTTGGATTCCCACAGCGCGCCAGCGTCATCGACCAGTACCGGCACCTGGGCGTTGGGGTTGAGCCTGAGAAACTCCGGTGTGTGGGTCGATTGGAAGCCGCTGCCCCAATCCTCGCGTTCGTAGGGCAGGCCCAGTTCCTCGCAGGTCCACAGCACTTTTCGGACGTTGATCGACGAGGCTTTACCGAGAATTCTCAGGGTTCCCATGCAAGCTTTCCTTGGCGGGTGGAGGGCCCTGGAAATTTAACAGCGGCGCCGCTCTTGGGCGATGCCGATTTGCACTGTGACCTCAGACCGGGTCCGGCAGCGCCGACGCCGGCAGGCCAAAGACCCGGTCGAACAGCCAGTTGAAGACGAAGGTGTAGCAGGGGATGAACAGGATCAGCGCCAGGTCCAGCAGGAAGGCCTGCACCAGGCTGATGTGCATCCACCAGGCGATCAGCGGAATCAGGAACAGGATCAGCGTCAGCTGGAAACCCACGGCATGGGCGATCCGCCGCTTGACCGTGCGGGTCCGCGAGACCTGGCGGCTTTCCCAACGCTCGAACAGGCTGGTGTAGATGAAGTTCCAGGTCACCGCGATGCTGGTGATCACCACCGCCAGCGGGCCGGTGCTGCTCGGCGAGGTGCCGGACAGCAAGGCCAGGCCCAGGGCCGAGAAGGTCATGCCGAACACCTCGAACAGTGACACGTAAACCAGTTTGCGCTTGATGCCTTGCATGCTTTTTTCCTCCGCGTTCGTTGGCCCGGGCCGCTCCTTTTGCAGGAAGGGCTGGCGAATGCGGTGCAAGATAGCTTCAATGTGTCTGACAGAAAAAGTCAGTAGCTTTCAGGTTTACTGATAGGTCGACATTCTAGACAGGCGTCTGCATGAATTTCTCCAGCGACAGCATCCAGTTGTTTCTCGCCGTGCTCGAGCGCGGTTCGTTTTCCGCGGCGGCCCGGGCCCTGGGTAAGGTGCCTTCGGCGGTGAGCATGGGTATCGCCAACCTTGAGGCGGAGCTGGGCTATCCCCTGTTCGATCGCAGCCATCGCGAGCCGGTGCCCACCGCCATGGCCAATGCCCTGGCGCCCCACGCGCGGCTGATCGCCGAGCAGCTCAAGCACCTGCAGGTGCATGCGGTGGAGTTGTCCCTGGGGCTGGAAAGCCGGCTGTCCATCGGCGTGGTCGAGGACATCGACAAGTCCCGGGTGCTGGCGGCGATCAAGCTGATCGCCGAGCGTCATCCGTTGCTCGACATCGAGGTGCTGAGCGCGCCCCAGGACGATCTGTTGCAACTGCTGCACACTGGCCGGATCGCGGTCGGCGTGGCCTTCGCCGGGCTCAGCCTGAACGTGCTGGAGTATTTCCAGTACGTCGGCAGCGAGCGGATGATCGCCTGCATTTCCGCGCGCCATCCCTTGCCCGAGGCGCCGGACGCCACCCTCTATCTGGAAGAGCTGGTCAACGTGCGTCAGGTGGTGGTTGCCAGCCGCGACCTGCCGATCCGCGACACCCGGCCACTGATCGCCGAGTCCTACTGGCGCACCGACAGCCTGGCCATGGCCCTGGACATGGTCGAGTCCGGCATTGGCTGGGGCAATTTCCCGCTGTCGGTGATCGCGCCCTTGCTCAAGGCCGGGCGGCTCAAGCGCCTGACCTTCAAGAACATCGACAACGGCCTGCTGCTGCCGGTGCACGCGGTATGGCTGAAGAACCAGCCCCTGCAAAAGGCCGCCCAGGCTTTTGTGCAGTTGCTGGGTGGGCAGGACCCGGCGCTGGCCCCTGAGGTTCATGCCGAGGGGAGGCCGTAAGCCTGTCCGCTTATGGGGCCGGACGGGTGGCGTCGTGCTGCTCGCTGCCCAGCGCCTGGTGACGCAGCCAGTCGAGCAAGCGGGCGACGGGCGAGTCTGGGTCGACTGTCTCGGGCGACAACAGGTAGTAGGCGCTGCCGTCGGCGATAAAACCGAAAGGCGCGACCAGCAGGCCCGACTCCAGGTCGTCGCGTACCAGTTGCCAGGGCGCGATGGCCAGCCCCAACCCAGCCACCGCCGCTTGCAGGCTGAAGTAGAAATGCTCGAAGACCTGCTCCGTGCCCGGCGCCTGTTGCATTCCCTTGAGGGTCATCCATTGCTCCCAGGCCGCTGCCCGGGTCGCGCTGTGCAGGCGTGGCGCCGTATCCGATAGCCGCACTCTGCCGCTTGCGTCGCGGGTCCAGCCGACGGCCTGGTCCGGGCGACACACCGGGCCGATGGCTTCATCGAACAGCCACTGCGCATGGGTGTGGGGCGGCCAGGGAAAGTCGTTGCGGCGGATCGCCAGGTCGATGCCTTGAGCAAAGGCGAAGGGTCCGCCGCCGGCCACCAGTTGCAGGGGGATATCCGGATGAGCGGCGAAGAAGGCCGGGATCCGTGGAATCAGCCAGCGCATCAGCAGGGTCGGTTCGCAGGACAGCACCAGGGCCGCAGCCTTGTCGGGCGTTCGCAGTTTGCGGGCGGCGGCGTCGATCAGGTCGAAGGCATGCTCCACGCTGTGCAGCAATTCGCGGCCAGCTTCGGTGAGAAAGACCCGATGGCTGCGACGCTCGAACAGCCGTGTGCCGAGGTCTTCTTCCAGGGTCCGGACGGCACGGCTGATGGCGCCGTGGGTCAGGTGCAGGGCTTCGCCGGCGCGGGTGAAGCTTTCCAGGCGAGCGGCGGCCTCGAAACAGCGCAGGGCGCTCAGGGGTGGCAGGCGGCGATGGGTTGTCTGTGAGTTTTTATCACCGGGAATGTCAGTTTTCATCGTTCGCTCTGTGACGGTTCGTGCCCATAAAGTATGGGCCGGATTCTATAGCGAAGGCGCTTGAAAATGACTGAACTGTTAGTAGTAATCACCATCACCATCCTCGCGGTGCTCAGCCCGGGGCCGGATTTCGCCATGGTCACGCGTAACAGCCTGGTGCTGTCGCGTCGGCATGGGGTGTTCACGGCGCTGGGGATCGGGCTCGGAGTGATGCTGCATATTGGCTACACGCTGTTGGGCGTTGGCCTGCTGGTCAAGGAATCGCTGCTGCTGTTCAGCGTGCTGAAAATCGCCGGGGCGCTGTACCTGGTTTATCTCGGTATCGGCATGCTGCGCAGCCGTGCGGTCGAGGAAGAGGTAGCGGTCGATGCGCCGCGGGTCTCGGCGTGGGTGGCATTGCGTACGGGGTTTTTGACCAATGCGCTGAACCCCAAGACTATGATTTTCGTGGTCAGCCTGTTCATGCAGGTGATGCAGCCAGGTACCGCGCCGGGTGTGCAGATCGGCTATGGCGCGATCATTGTCCTGGCCCATGTGCTGTGGTTCGTGGCGGTGGCGCTGTTCTTTTCGGCGCCGGGCATCCGGGCCCGGCTCATGGCTTACAAACGGCGTATCGACCAGTTGTTCGGCGTTCTGCTGGTGGGCTTCGGCGTGCTGCTCAGCGCCCTGAGCCTGCGTTCCTGAACGCGGCTCAGGTGCTCTCGCGCACCATCAGCTCGAAGCCCATGTCCACCACCGGCTTGGCCACGCTGTTGCCGGCCATCAGGGTCAGCAGTTGTTCCGCGGCGCGGCGGCCGATGGCTTCGCGCGGGGTGCTGATGCTGCTCAGGCGCGGCACCATGTGCGCCGAGGCGGGCAGGTCGTTGAAGCCCATCACCGCCACTTGCTCGGGGATCCTGATGCCGCAACGCATGGCTTCCAGCAGGGCGCCGTGGGCCAGGTCGTCGTTGCCGAAGAAGATCGCGTCCACGTCCGGGTGGCTGTGCATCAACTGCAGGAAGAGTTCGCCGCCCAGGCCCACCGACGAGGGGCGCGGGGTGAGGACTTCCAGTTTCGGGTCGTAGAGGCCGGCTTTCTCCAGGCCGCGGCGGAAACCTTCGCCGCGCATCAGGGTGCGCTGGTCGAGCTGGGCACCGATATAGGCCAGGCGCTTGCGCCCGCGGGAGATCAGGTGCTCGGCGGCGGTTTCCCCGGCGTTGTGCTGGGAGAAGCCCACGCAGTTCAGGCCGGCCTCGGGGTTGAGGTCCATCATGTAGACGCAGGGAACGTTGCTGGCTTCGACCATCCGTCGGGCGCTTTCGGTCCGGTCGAAGCCGGTCAGCAGCAGGCCGCGGGGCTGGTAGGCCATGTAGTTGCGCAGCAGGTTTTCTTCTTCGTCGGGGGAATAGTGGAAGTTGCCGATCAGCACTTCGAAGCCCTTGGGGCGCAGAACCTGATGAATGGCTTCCAGGGTATCGATGAACAGCAGGTTGGACAGCGACGGCACCAGCACCACCACCGAATGGCTCTGGGCCGAGGCCAGGGCGCGGGCGGCGGGGTTGACCACGTAGTTGAGTTCGCGGGCGGCCTTCTGCACCTTTTCCACCAGTTCGGTGGCCACCGTGTCGATGCCGCGCAGCGCTCGCGAGGCGGTGATCGGGCTGACGCCGGCCAGGCGCGCGACTTCGTTGAGGGTCGGGCGCCCCGTGGTGCGGGTATTTTTATCGTTCTTGGAGGAGGTCATCAGACGGCTTGCCAAACAAAATTCAAGTCACTAAGGTAGCGCTGTCTCGAAACAGCTGCAATGCGTGAGCGCGGTCGGCCTGACCCGCACTCTTTGGTTTCGCGGCCTATATACGCGGCAACCCACAAAAATGACAAGAAGGCGTCGGCAGAAACTATTTTTGCACTAGAGTCTCGAAGAGCGAAGGTAGCGCTGTCTGCGCGCTGAGGTGTTTCATGAGTCAACCCATCACCGCCCTGGTCATCATGGGCGTTGCCGGCTGCGGCAAGTCCAGCGTCAGTGAAGCGCTGTGCCAGCGCAGCGGCGCCACGGCCATTGAAGGCGATACGTTCCACCCTGCCGCCAATATCGCCAAGATGAGTGCCGGTATTCCCCTGAACGACGACGACCGTGCCGGCTGGCTCGACAGCCTGTGCGACGAGTTGCGTCGCGCCCTGGCCGCCGGACAACGTCCGGTGCTGACCTGCTCGGCGCTCAAGCGCAAGTACCGCGACCGCCTGCGCAGCGCCACGCCCGGCCTGGGCTTCGTTTTCCTGCAATTGACACCACAAGTGGCCGCCGATCGCGTGGCCCACCGTCCGGGGCATTTCATGCCTTCGACCCTGATCGACAGTCAGTTCGCCACCCTCGAATCTCCCGTGGGCGAACCCCTGACCCTGGCATTGGACGCCACCATCCACAGCGTTGACCGGCTGGCCGAACAGGCCCATGGCTGGTGGCTGGAGCACGGGCTGGACTCACCCCGATAAGCTTCGGCTCACCTAGATAGCGCTATCCCACTCGGCTCACGTTTTTAACGCTTGAATAAAAACAACAAACCGGAGGCAACCCCATGTTTGGCATGTCCCAAGAGACCTATCTGCTGGTAGACGCAGTGGTCACCATTATCGGGCTGATCGTGCTGATCACCCGATTCAAGCTGCATCCCTTCATCGCCCTGACCATCGCCGCGGGTTTCCTCGGCCTGACGTCGGGCATGCCGGTGGACAAGATCATCAAGGCGTTCCAGGACGGCTTCGGTGGGGTACTCGGTTTCGTCGGGATCATCCTCGCGCTGGGCACCATGCTCGGCAAAATGATGGCCGAATCCGGCGGCGCGGATCAGATCGCCCAAACCCTGATCCGCTCTTTCGGCAAGGAGCGGGTGCAGTGGGCGATGATGTTCGCCGCCTTCCTGGTGGGCATCCCGCTGTTCTTCGAGATCGGCTTCGTGCTGCTGATCCCGCTGGTGTTCATCGTCGCCCGGCGCACCGGCGTGTCGATCATCAAGATCGGCATCCCGCTGCTGGCCGGCCTGTCCGCGGTGCACGGCCTGGTGCCGCCGCATCCGGGCCCGCTGCTGGCCATTGGCGTGTTCGGCGCCGACATCGGCAAGACTATTCTCTACGGCCTGATCGTGGCCCTGCCGACCGCGATCATCGCCGGTCCGATCTACGGTACCTTCATCGCCAAGCACATCCCGGGTCATCCGAACCAGGAACTGGTGGACCAGCTGGCGCGCGAAAACACCTCGGCCAACCTGCCGAGCTTCAGCGTGACCCTGCTGACCGTGCTGCTGCCGGTGTTCCTGATGCTGCTCAAGACCTTCGCCGACGTGGCCTTCCCGGACGGGCATTTCTTCCGTATCTGGATGGACATGATCGGTCACCCGATCAGCGCGCTGCTGCTGGCCTTGCTGCTGTCGCTCTATACCTTCGGTTCGCGCCAGGGCATCGGCTCCAAGCAGATCCTCAAGCTGCTCGACGCCAGCCTGGCGCCGACCGCGGCGATCATCCTGATCATCGGTGCCGGCGGTGGCTTCAAGCAGATGCTGGTGACCAGCGGCGTGGGTGACGTGATCGGCCACATGGCGGTCAACGCGCAGATCTCGCCGATCCTGTTGGCGTGGCTGGTGGCGGCGGTGATCCGGATCGCCACCGGTTCGGCGACCGTGGCGACCATCACCGGCGCGGGCATCGTGGTACCGGTGGTCGGCATGATCCCTGGGGTCAATCGCGAGCTGCTGGTGCTGGCCACCGGTGCCGGCTCGCTGATCCTGTCCCACGTCAACGACGCCGGTTTCTGGCTGGTGAAGCAGTACTTCAACATGACCGTGGCGGAAACCTTCAAGACCTGGACCGCGATGGAAACCATCCTCTCGGTGGTGGGCCTGATCTTCATCCTGCTGCTGTCGCTGGTGGTCTGACCCGAGCCCTGTAGCCGCTGCCGAAGGCTGCGATCGGCCGGTACGGCCGTAGCGATCTTGCAATCGCTGAAGGCCCTTCGGTCCTTATCGCAGCCTGCGGCAGCGGCTACAGGATCATGTCGGCTGGTTATTAGCCGGACACAAAAAAACCGCAGCGATGCGGTTTTTTTGTGCCTGCTTATAGGGCGACGCGGATCAGCCTTTCTGCACCAGGCCATCGGCGCGGAACATGCCGCGGATGCCGCGCACGGCCTGGCGGATACGGTCCTGGTTTTCGATCAGGGCGAAGCGCACATGGTCGTCGCCGTACTCACCGAAACCCACCCCTGGCGAAACGCAGACCTTGGCCTCGGCCAGCAGCTTCTTGGCGAACTCCAGCGAGCCCAGGTGCGCGTAGGCCTCGGGAATCTTCGCCCAGACGTACATCGAGGCCTTGGGGTTCTCGACCATCCAGCCCAGCTCATGCAGGCCCTTGACCAGCACATTGCGGCGCTGGCGGTACTGTTCGGCGATGTCTTTCACGCACTGCTGGTCGCCTTCCAGCGCGGCGATGGCCGCCACCTGCAGCGGGGTGAAAGTGCCGTAGTCGTGGTAGCTCTTGATCCGCGCCAGGGCACTGACCAGCTCCGGGTTGCCGACCATGAAGCCGATGCGCCAGCCGGCCATGTTGTAGCTCTTGGACAGGGTGAAGAACTCCACCGCGATGTCCTTGGCGCCCGGCACCTGCATGATCGACGGGGCTTTCCAGCCGTCGTAGACGATGTCGGCGTAGGCCAGGTCGTGGATCACCAGCACGTCGTACTGCTTGGCCAGGGCGATCACCCGTTCGAAGAAGTCCAGCTCGACGCACTGCGCGGTAGGGTTGGATGGGAAGCCGAGGATCATCATCTTCGGTTTCGGGATCGAGCCGCGGATGGCCCGCTCCAGCTCATCGAAGAAGTCCACGCCCGGCACCAGCGGCACCGAACGCACCTGGGCGCCGGCGATCACCGCACCGTAAATGTGAATCGGGTAGCTGGGGTTGGGCACCAGCACGGTGTCGCCCTGGTCCAGGGTGGCGAGCATCAGGTGCGCCAGGCCTTCCTTGGAGCCGATGGTGACGATGGCTTCGCTTTCCGGGTCGATATCGACCTCGTAGCGATCCTTGTACCAGCGCGAAATGGCTCGGCGCAGACGCGGAATACCCTTGGAGGTGGAGTAGCCGTGGGTGTCTTCGCGCTGGGCGACGGTGACCAGTTTCTCGACGATGTGCGGCGGAGTCGCACCGTCGGGGTTACCCATGCTCAAGTCGATGATGTCTTCGCCGCGCCGACGCGCAGCCATCTTCAGCTCGGCAGTGATATTGAATACATAGGGGGGGAGTCGATCTATGCGCGCAAAGCGGCGCGGCGAACCTTGTTCGGCCATTGTTGCCTCGAGTACGTGAGCGCCCGGAACCGTCCGAGCGACGTCGGCCACTGCGGTGGCCTGGGGGCAGACGATAAGGGCTGTGGCGCCAGGCTGTCCAGAGGGGCGCGGCAACTATTTTTTGCCGGCAGCGGCGTTGCCTGGACAGGGATTTGCATCATGCTGGCTGGATTCGCAGCCCGCGCATTGTGTTTGCCGGGCCCTCCCGCGTTAAATACCCCCCACTCGAACAACCGCATCGAACAGGATGAATGATGGAGTTTACCAGCGGCTTTCTGCTGAGCCTTTCGCTGTGCCTGGACATAGGCGTGGCCAATATCGCGATGATTACCCTGGCCATGCAGCGTGGTTATTTCCAGGGTTTCTGCCTGGGCCTGGGCACCTGTGTCGGTGACCTGGTCTACGCCGTGCTGGCGCTGGCCGGGATGACCGTGCTGCTGCAGTACGAAGCGGTGCGCTGGGTATTGTGGATCGGCGGCTCGGCGCTGCTGGTGTACTTCGCGGCGAAGATGATCTATTCGGCGATCCACCACAGCGCGGTGCTGGCCGAGGCCGGGGAGGTGGACAACGGTTCGCCGCGCAAGGAGTTTTTCCGCGGCATTTTCCTGGCCATGTCGTCTCCCAGCGCGATCCTCTGGTTCGCCGCGGTGGGCGGTACCCTGATTGCCCGTTCCGGTGGTGGTGACCTGCTCAGTTCCGGGCTGTTCCTCAGCGGCTTCTTCTGCGCCGGGCTGGCCTGGGTCGTGGGCCTGTGCTTTGCCGCGACCCAGGGCGGCAAGCTGCTGGGCGACAAATTGTTGCGCTACTCCTACCTGGCATCTGCGGCGATCTTCTGCTATTTCGCGGTCTACGTGATCCTGTCCGGTTACCAGGAGTTCATCGTCGGCGCGGCGGTCGCGGAGCTTCCCGCGCTCTGACCCAGCGATTCGGGTTTGGCCTCTATACTCCCTGCCGAACCCATTTTTCAGGCAGGAGTCGCATCATGGATGAGCAAAAACAGGTCGGCGGGCCGGTGCCGCGTTTCGAGAAGGGGCGCTTTCTGCTGATCGCCGGTCTGGGCGGGCGTTTCACTCCCGAGACGACGCAGGGCATTCCTGAACTCTGGGAACGCTTCATTCCCCATATCGGCAAGGTTCCCGGCCAGGTCGGGGAGGAGACCTACGGCCTCTGCTGCAACCCCGACGGCAAGGGCGGGTTCGAATACATCGCCGGGGTCGAGATCAGCAAACTCGACGATTTGCCCGAGCTGTACCGCTGGGTCGAGGTGCCGCCGCAGCACTACGCGGTGTTTGAGCACCAGGGGCCGCTTGCGAGCCTGCCGCAGACCTTCCAGTACATCTGGAAAACCTGGCTGCCGCAGTCCGGGCGCGAAGCCGCCGATGCGCCGGAATTCGAACGCTACAGCGCCGACTTCAACCCCGACACCGGCCAGGGCGTGCTGGAAATCTGGCTGCCGCTCAAGGAGTAGTGAGCCGCGCCGCGAGTACCGGCCGGGCCCGCGTTGGGCCCGGTCATTTGCCTTTGTTCGGCCGGCGGGCGCGCCACAGGTCGATGGACAGGGTGACAAAACCGAACGCACTGATACCGAACAGCACCAGCAAACCGATCTGAACATTGCTCATGGCGACTTCCGTACTCGACCAGGATGGGATTGATTGAGGCCTGATAAATAACCCGGTCGGCGCGCGGATGACAGCGACTCTACGCAGGTTTTACGGGCTTGCCGTCATTCGATATGCAAGCCTTATTACTTTATGATCGGCGGCATTTCCCATAGCCGATCTGTTCCCCATGACCTTATCCAGCCTGTTGATCCGTCAAGTCGCCGCCGCTGACCTGGACCGCTGCTTCGCCATCGAAACCCTGGCCTATGAAGGCGACGAAGCCGCCACTCGGGAAAAGATCGCCACCCGCATCGCCACCTGGCCCGAGGGCTTCATCGTCGCCGAAGTGGAGGGCGTGGTGGCCGGCTTCATCAATTCCGGGGCGGCCTTCGAGGTGGAGATGGCCGACGAGGCCTTCAAGGAACTGATCGGCCACGACCCGGCCGGGCCCCATGTGGTGATCATGTCGGTGGTGGTGCATCCGGACTATCAGGGCCAGGGTGTTTCCCGGCGTCTGCTGGAGGCCTTTATCGAGCGCATGCGCGGCCTGGGCAAGGCCAGCATCAACCTGATGTGCAAGGAGCGGCATGTGCCCTTGTACGAGCGCTTCGGCTTCGTCTACCTCAAGGCTTCGGCGTCGGACCATGGCGGCATGGCCTGGCACGAGATGGTGCTGAAACTGTGAGGTCGTAACGCCACGGCGCAGGAGCCAGGCTTGCCCGCGAAAAGGGCGCCGCGGTCTGGCCGATGTACCGCGTCAACCTTCATCGCGAGCAATCTTCGCTCCTACAAAGCCTTCAATACAGGCTGTTCTGCACCCGTTCCGGCATCTCCCGGTCGTAGCGGTCGGCGTCGAACTGGCCGTCGCAGAGGCGCTTGAGGATGGCGCCGGCCGAGGGCAGGGCCGAGCGTTCCAGGTAGTGCTCGGGGTTCCACAGGTCGGAGCGCACGATGGCCTTGGAGCAGTGGAAGTAGGCCGCCTCGACGTCTACCAGGATCACCGTGCGCGCCGGCTTGCCATTCACCGCGAAGCTGTCCAGCAGCGCCGGCTCGGCCGAGATCCGCGCCCGGCCATTGACCCGCAGGGTCTCGCCGATGCCCGGAATGATGAACAGCAGGGCCACCCGCGGGTCGCTGACGATATTGCGCAGGCTGTCGATGCGGTTGTTGCCTGGGCGGTCGGGCAGGGCCAGGGTGCGCTCGTCGATGATCCGCACGAAACCCGGGGTATCGCCGCGGGGCGAGCCGTCCATGCCGCCTGGGCCGCTGGTGCTCAGGATCACCAGCGGCGAGGCGCGCACCATGGCCTGGTAGTCCGGGTTGAGGAAGGGGATTTCCTTGCGCACGGCCCGCTCAATGGGCTGGCCGTAGATTGCTTCCAGTTGCTCGAGGGTGGTCAGCATCATGCTTCTCCTGGGTAATTTCAGAACATCAGGACCAGACGGCGTTCATAGCCGATGCGGCCCCTGTAGGCCTCGCCGCTGTCGACCCAGCCTTGCTTCAGATAGAGGCTGAAGGCCGCTGCATTGTCCGTGTCCACCGACAGCATCAGCCCCTTGATTTCTGGCCACGCCTGGCGCGCGGCGGCGGGCAGGGCTTGCAGGCAGGCCCGGCCGTAGCCCTGGCCCTGGACCCGCTGATCGACCTGCAAGGCATGCAGGGTGGCGGTGTCGGGGTCGGCCCAATGGGGCAGGAACGGCGGGCGCTTGAGCAGCAGGAAGGCCACCGGGACCTCGTCGGCCAACAGGGCGAAGCCCTTGATCCCGGGCTCCGGCGCCTTGAGCAGGGTATGCAGCGCGGTGTAGATATCGCCGGAATAATGCTTCTGCCGCGGGTGCACTTCGAGCGCGTCGAGCTGCTGCAATTGCCTGGCGTCGAGCTGTTCGTAGGGCACGAGTCGGGTGGTCACTGGGCTGTCCATATCCGGGCACTGAGGGGGCTGGGTAAGTGGCGATTCTAGCGATTTTGCCCAGGGTTCCGGTTTTTTTTCCTGGCCCTGTCGATTGAGCGGGCGGCCAGACGACTAAGGGTGTCTTCACGATTTAACGGTCGCCTGCGGCGGCCACCTTGAGCCCGTATCACTCAATCGCAAGGAGAATCGCCATGAACGCCCAAACCACCGAAAGCGAAATCCGCAGCCTGATCGACGCCTGGCGCCAGGCCGTGATGGCCAAGGACATCGAGCGCATCGTCAGCTATTACGCCGACGACATCATCGCGTTCGACGCCGTGGCCGCGTTGCAATTCAAGGGCAAGCAAGCCTACCGCGCGCACTGGAAGGCCTGCATGGAGTTCTGCCCCGGCCCGGGCATCTTCGACTTCGAGCAACTGCACATTGTCGGCGCTAGCGACAGCGCCTTCGCCCACTGGCTGGCCCACTGCGGCGGCACCGACGACAAGGGCGAGACCAAGGCCTGCTGGATGCGCGTGACCGCCGGTTACCAGCGCCTGGGCGGCCAGTGGAAAGTGGTCCACGAACACTGGTCGGCGCCGTTCGACATGCAGAGCGGTACCGCATTGTTCGACCTGCAACCCTGATCGTCGGGTTTTTCGCCAAAGCCTGAAACTGCAGCCATAGTTGATCAGCTCGATCGAGGAGAGCCCCATGAAATACCTATGCCTGGTCTACAGCGACGAACAGCTGTTGCACAGCCTGCCGGAGAGCCCGAAGGACGCCGAGTGCATGGCGTATGCCGAGTCGGTGCAAGGCAGCGGCCGGATGCTCGCCGCCGAGGCCCTGGAGTCGGTGCAGACCGCGACCACGGTGCGTATGCGCGGCGGCCGGCTGTCGATCACCGACGGCCCGTTCGCCGAAACCAAGGAACAGTTGGCCGGGTTCTACCTGATCGATGCCAAGGACCTCAACGAAGCCATCCAGGTCGCCGGCAACATCCCGGCGGCTCGGGTCGGCAGTGTCGAGGTGCGCCCGGTGCGTGAGTTGAATCCCTGATCGCCACCCTGGAAAAACGAGCCCTGAAAAAACAAGCATAAGCAGGAGTTTCGCAATGACCGAGCACAGCGTGGGCCGTGCGCCCGCCCAATATGAGTTGTCCATCAGCCGCCTGATCGATGCGCCGCCCGGCAAGCTGTTCCGTGCCTGGACCGAACCGCAGTTGCTGGTGCAATGGTGGGGACCCCACGGCATGACCACCCCGGAGTGCGAAATGGACCTGTGGGTCGGCGGCCAGTTTCGCACCCTGATGCGCGCCCCGGACGGCAACGAATACCCGACCATGGGCGTGTTCCTGGAGATCGTCGCGCCGCGGCGGCTGGTGTTCACCGATGCCTTCCTGCCGGGCTGGATTCCTTCGGGCAAGGCCTTCATGAGCGCCGAGGTGACCTTCGACGACCTGGACGGCAAGACCCTCTACACCGCCCGCGCCATGCACTGGAGCGAAGAGGATCGCCAGGCCCATGAAGCCATGGGCTTTCACGAGGGCTGGGGGCAGAGCCTGGATCGCCTGGAAAGCCTGGTGACCCGAGGCATGCCGGACTGATGCCGACGGCAACGCAAGACAGCGTCAAGGCGCTGGTGGAGACGGTCTACCGCAACGAGTCGCGGCGGATCCTGGCGACCCTGATTCGCCTGCTGGGGGATTTCGACCTCGCCGAAGAAGCCTTGCACGAGGCGTTCTTCGTCGCGGTCGAGCGCTGGCAGCGCGACGGCGTACCGGACAACCCGCGGGCCTGGCTGGTGTCGGCCGGGCGTTTCAAGGCCATCGACGGCTTGCGTCGGCGGGCGCGTTTCGCTGCGTCCCAGGCGGCGCTGGTCAGCCAGCTCGAAGAGCTGGAGCAGGCAGACTGGAGCGAGGAAGACCTGGAAGACGACCGCCTGCGCCTGATCTTCACCTGCTGCCACCCGGCGCTGGCGGCGGACGCCCAGGTGCCGCTGACATTGCGGGAGATCTGCGACCTGACCACCGAGGAAATCGCCCGGGCCTTTCTCTCGGCGCCGGCCACCATCGCCCAGCGCATCGTGCGCGCCAAGGCCAAGATCCGCGATGCACGGATTCCTTATCAGGTGCCGTCCCTGGGCGAGCTGCCCGAGCGCCTGGACAGTGTGTTGCGGGTGATTTACCTGGTATTCAACGAAGGCTATTCGGCGTCGATGGGCGCCGAGCTGACCCGCGAAGACCTGACCCATGAGGCGATCCGCCTCGGCCGTCTGTTGCTGGAACTGCTGCCGGAACCCGAAGTGATGGGCCTGCTGGCCTTGATGCTGTTGCATGAGTCGCGGCGCCTGGCGCGAACCTCGGCCACCGGGGAGCTGGTGCTGCTGGACGAGCAGGATCGCTCGCTGTGGGACCGCGAACTGATCGCCGAAGGCTGCGCCCTGGTGGAGCACGCCCTGGGCACCCGCCGTTTCGGCCCGTACTGCCTGCAGGCGGCGATCGCCGCGGTGCATGCCGAGGCGGCGACCGCCGGGGAAACCGACTGGCAGCAGATCGTCGGTCTGTATGACGTGCTGTTGCGCGCCATGCCCTCGCCGGTGATCGAACTGAACCGCGCGGTCGCCATCGCCCAGCGGGACGGGCCGCTGGCCGGCCTGGAGCGGGTCGAGGCGATCCTGGCCCGGGGCGAGTTGCAGGATTACCACCTGGCCCATTCGGCGCGGGCCGAGTTCTGCCGGCAATTGGGCCGGGTGGAGCCGGCGCGGGAAGCCTATCTGCGCGCCCTGGAACTGACCCGCCAGGAACCGGAGCGGCGTTTTATCGAGAACAAGCTTGAAGCCCTGAAAACCTTCTGAACTCTTGCCGATCCGAAGACTGCGGTCGGCCGAGCGGTCGTGGTCTATTGACGATCGTTGAAGGCCTTCGGCCTTATCGCAGCCTGCGGCAGCGGCTACAGGGATTGTGGCGCGAGCAGGGGCCGGGAGCGACCCCGGAAACGTCGCAACGATGCACTTTTCTTCAGATCAGCCGAACCCTGTTGGCCTTATCGCAGCCTGCGGCAGCGGCTACAGGGAGGGTGGCGTGAGGAGGGGCCGGGAGCGACCTCGGAAACGTCGTAACGATGCGCTTTTCTTCAGATCAGCCGAACCCTGTAGCCGCTGCCGCAGGCTGCGATCGGGCGCGGAGCGGCCGCCAGCGGGGCGAGCCTCTGCAAAAAACGCTTATTCCAGCATCCGCCCCAGCAACCAGCTGCCCGCCGGACCTGGCGGGTGCAGGCGCGACCACAGGGCATCGACCGCCACGTTGCGCGGCCAGCCACGGGCATCGAGTTCCACCAGGCTGTCGGCGCCGAAACGTTCCACCAGCCAGCGCGGCAGGGGCGCCCAGCCAAAGCCGCCCTGGGCCATTTCCAGCAGCATCAGATAGCTCGGCGCCGACCACACCCGGCCCCGGGCCCGGCTGTCGTAGGGGTTGACGATGGTCGCCAGGCGCAGCTCGCGGTGCTGTTGCAGGCGCGCCTGATCGATATTTTTCAGCGCCGCCAAGGGGTGGTTGCGCGACACGAACAGGGCGATTTCGGTGCGCTCGTCCACCGTCGAATGGTCGAGGTCCGCCGGGTATTCGGGCTGCATCTCGGCAAAGGCGATCTGTGCCCGACCGCGCTGGACCAGCTCGATCAGGTCGTCGCATTCGGCGATCAGGCATTCCAGTTCCAGGTCCGGGTAGCGTTGTTCGAAGGCGCTCAGCGAGGTCTCGAAACGATCCGACTGATAGGTGTCGGACAGGGCCACCGTGAGCTTGGCTTCCACGCCCTGGGCCAGCTGGCTGGCGGCCATTTCCAGGCGGCTGGTGGCGGCCAGGATGTCTTCGGCCCGCTGCAGCATGACGTGGCCTTGCGGGGTAAGGGCGGGCTTGCGGCTGCTGCGGTCGAACAGCTGCAGGTCGAGGTCGATCTCCAGGCTCGCCACCGCCGCGCTGATGGTCGACTGGCTCTTGCCGAGCTTGCGCGCGGCCGCGGAAAACGAGCCTTGGGTGGCCGCCTGGACAAAGGCCAGCAGTACTTCGTGTGAGGCCATGAACTATCGCCTTGCTCGATGGTTAATGATTATGAAGTATCGGAACCTAAGGTGATCATGGCAACCACATTCACTGGCGGGAGCCGGATCATGAGCAACACCAAATCCTTGACCGAACGGGTTTTCCAGGCCGTGGGCTTCGAGCTGCTGGCGTTCGCGCTGTGTACGCCGCTGCTGGCCTGGATCATGGACAAGCCCTTTGTCGACATGGGCGTGGCGACCATCGCCATCGGCCTGATCGCCCTGGCCTGGAACGTGGTCTTCAATGGCCTGTTCGACCGCCTGCTCAAGCGCCTGGCCCTGGCGCCCAGCGGCTGGACCCGGGTCGCCCATGCGCTGCTGTTCGAAGGTGGCCTGGTGGCGGTAAGCGTGCCGCTGATTGCCTGGTGGCTGCAGGTCAGCCTGATGCAGGCGTTGATTCTCGACATCGGCGTGCTGCTGTTCTTCCTGCCGTACACCTATGTCTATCACTGGGGTTACGACCTGGTGCGGGAACGCTTGATGCTGCGTCGTCCGCTCGATCGCGCCAGTTGAACAGCGCTGGGGTCAGCGGGCGGCGTGGTGCCGCTCGATGGCTTCGAGGTAGGCCTTCATCGCCCGGGGGACTTCCTGCAACAGCAGGATGCTCTTGAGCTGGCTATTCTCCAGGGCAACCTGGAACAGGCCGATGGGTAATCCGCGCATGGCCGTCACGTAAGCGTCGCGCTCCGCGGCGCTGGCGGTGGGCAGGCGCAGGGCGAGCATGCGGTCGTAGGTTTCCTGGATTCGCGCCTGGATGGTCGGGGCCTGGAGCTGGCAGGGCGTGAAGGTGGGGCTGATCATCTGCAGCAGGTCGGGATGGGTCTCGAGGTATTCCATGATCGGCATGATCATCCGGTCGATCACCTCCTGGCTGCTCGACTCGACCCAGGTGGCCGGGTCGATGGCCAGGAGGTTGGCGGTGATCTGTTCGAAGGCGTCGATATGGCGCTGGCCCAGGGCGTCGAGCACGCTCTGCTTGTCGCTGAAGAAGTGGTACAGAGAACCGATGGAGGTGCCGGCTTCGCGCGCGAGGCCATGCATGGTCAGGCTGGCCACTCCCTGGCTGACCAGCAGGTGGGCGCAGGCATCGAGAATCGCCGTGACCCGTTCATGGCCACGAGTCTGTTTCGGCGAGCGCGGGTTTTTGGCCGGGAGCATTTTTGAATCGTTCATGGTCTGAGAGGCAGCAAGGGGCATACATTATGGCGCACCAGGGCGATTGCAGTCCTCAGGTAAAACTAGACACCATCCTCTACTTTTGCAGAGAATACGCGCCATGGATCAGCGCCCTCCGCTGTCCCACCTGACTCGAAGACCATGACACTCTCTCCCAACTGGATCATCTGCGAGCATTGCGATTCGTTGTACGAGTCCGTGCCGCTTGCAAAAGGCCAGACCTCCCAGTGCTCGCGCTGCGGGGCGGTGCTGGAGCGCGCCCGGCACCTGAACGTGCAGCAGCTGCTGGCCCTGTCGATCACTGCGGCGCTGCTGTTCGTGTTCGCCAACGCCTTTCCGGTGATCGGCATCAGCCTCGAAGGCCTGAGCAACGAAGCCACCCTCTGGCAGTCGGTCGAAGCCCTGGCCCAGGGCCGCATCAGCCTGATCGCCGCCGTCACCGGCCTGGCCATCATCCTTGCCCCCGGCCTGCAGATTGCCCTGCTGTGCTGGGTGCTGGGCTTTGCCAACATCGGGCGCGCGGCGCCGGGCTTCAAGGCCTGCATGCGGGCCCTGGAACACCTGCGGCCGTGGAGCATGCTGGAGGTGTGCCTGCTGGGCATCCTGGTGGCCATCGTCAAGCTGGCCGGCATGCTCGACGTGCACCCGGGCCTGGGGCTGTGGTCGCTGGCGATGCTGACGGTGCTGATCATCCTGATTTCCGGCAAGGGCATCCGCCGCCTCTGGGACGACCTGGAGGGCCGCTACTGATGAACCAGCCTCCCTACGCCCGCGACCTGGGCCTGATGCTGTGCCACACCTGCGGCCAGACCTGCCCCCGGGACGTTCACTACTGCCCGCGCTGCGAGGCCGTGGTGCATGCGCGCAAACCCAACAGCCTGAGCCGTACCTGGGCCTTTCTCGTGGCCAGCCTGATTCTCTACATCCCGGCCAACGTGCTGCCGGTGATGTATACCCAGATCTTCGGCAGCGGCAGCGAAAACACCATTCTCAGCGGCGTGCTGGAGTTCTGGCAGCACGGCTCCTGGGACATTGCCCTGTTGATCTTCATCGCCAGCGTGGTGGTGCCGTGCAGCAAGTTCCTGGTCCTGGGGATGCTGCTGATCACCTGCCAGCGCCGCAGCCATTGGGCGATGCGCGAGCGCGCCAAGCTGTACCGCTTTATCGAGGTGATCGGCTACTGGTCGATGCTCGACGTGCTGGTGGTCGCCCTGGTGGCGGCGCTGGTGCAATTCCACGCCCTGAGCTCGATCGAGCCGCGCATGGGCATCCTGTTTTTTGGTTTGGTCGTGGTCCTGACGATGTTCGCGGCCATGAGTTTCGATCCCCGGCTTATCTGGGATGTAGAGGTTGAAGATGTCTGATCATCCAGGTTCCAACGCTTCAAGCGCGCCAGCGAGGCCGGGCACCCCCGCGGTCAGGACGCGTCGGTTCAATATCTCGCTGGTGTGGATCGTGCCCATAGTCGCGGCCCTGGTCGGCCTATCGATGCTGGTGCACAAGTCGCTGTCGGCCGGGCCCGAGATCTCCATCAGCTTCCAGACCGCCGAAGGCCTGGAAGCCAACAAGACCCAGGTCAAATACAAGAACGTGGTGATCGGCAAGGTCACCTCCATCGCCTTGAGCAAGAACCGCAGCAAGGTGATCGCCAAGGTCGAGCTGGACCAGTCGGCGGAGTCCTTCACCGCCGCCGACTCGATGTTCTGGGTGGTGCGCCCGCGCATTGGCGCGGGCGGTGTGTCCGGGGTCGACACCCTGCTGTCGGGGGCCTTTATCGGCGCCGACGCCGGCCAGGAAGAAAAACGCAAGAAGAGCTTCGTCGGCCTGGAAACGCCGCCCCCGGTGACTTACGGGCAAAAGGGCAAGCGCTTCACCCTGCGCACCGATGACCTGGGCTCGCTGGACGTCGGTTCGCCGGTCTATTACCGGCGCATCGAGGTGGGCCAGGTGATTTCCTACAAACTGTCGGAAAACGGCAAGGGCGTGGACGTGCGGATCTTCGTCAACGCGCCCAACGACCAGTTCGTCACCACCGACTCGCGTTTCTGGAACGCCAGCGGCGTGGACGTGACCCTGGGCGCCAACGGCCTGAAGGTCAACACCGAATCCATGTCGTCGATCCTCGCCGGCGGCATCGCCTTCGTCGAACCCAAGTACAGCCCCAACGCCAAGCCGGCCGAGGAAAACGCCAGCTACCAGCTGTTCGCCGACCAGGACACCGCGCTGGCGCCGCCCGATGGCGACCCGTACTACATGCGCATGCGTTTCGACCAGACCCTGCGCGGGCTGGCGCTCAATGCGCCGGTGGAGTTCCTGGGGGTGAACATCGGCCGGGTGGTGTCGATGGACCTGGATTACGACGAGCAGAAAAAGACCTTCTCCACCGTGGTCGGCGTGGTGATCTACCCGGCACGCCTGGGCAAGGTCCATCAGCAACTGGAGAAGCTCAGCGGTGCCGACGAAAGTCGCGCAGGCTACCTGATCGGTGCCTTCGTCCAGCACGGCCTGCGGGCCCAGGCGCGCAGCGGCAACCTGCTGACCGGCCAGCTGTATATCTCCATGGACTTCATCCCCAACGCCAAGCCGGTGGCTTTCGATGCGACCGCGCGGCCGCTGGAAATTCCCACCGTGCCGGGCGGCCTCGACAAGTTGCAGGAGCAGTTGCAGCGGGTGGTGGAGAAGATCAGCAAGTTGCCGATCGATGCTATCGCCAACAACCTCAATGGCAGCCTGACCGAGATGCAGAAGACCTTGCAGAACGTCAACGGCAAGGTATTGCCGGAGATGCGCGACACCCTGGAGCAGACCAAGAAAACCCTGACCACGGCCAACGACAGCTTCGCCGAGGACTCGCCGCAGCGTCTGCAACTGGGCCAGGCGATGGACGAAGTGCAGCGCACCGCCCGTTCGGTACGGGTGCTCACCGACTTCCTCAGTCGTCATCCCGAAGCACTGATCCGTGGGCGGCTCAAGGACAATCAGCCGGACGCCTACAAATCCTCGACCTCGTCTTCTCGTGAGCCTGAATCGGAAGTCCAGCCATGAAAAAAACTCTAGTGTTGCTGATCGCGTCCCTGGGCCTGGCGGCCTGCAGCTCGGCGCCGACCCATTACTACACCCTGATGCCGCCGGCGCCCGAGCCAGCGGCGGCTGGCGGCGCGGCGTCGGGCCTGCAGTTTGAGATGGCCGGGGTGCGCATTCCGATGCAGGTCGACCAGCCGCAAGTCGTGGTGCGCCAGGACGGCGGCACCCTGGCGATCCTGGAAACCGCGCGCTGGAGCGCGCCGCTGGTGGATGAGTTCCACGATGCCCTGGCCAGCCAGATGGAGCAGCAATTGGGCACGCGCAACCTGGAAGGCCTGCCCAAGTCCGCGGGGCAGCCGATCCTGTCGTTGCAGACCGATGTGCGCCGCTTCGAATCGGTGCCAGGGCGTTATGCGCTGATCGATGTGGTGTGGAACCTGCGCCTGCGCGGCGATGGCGTCGAGCGCCGCAGCCTGACCTGCAGCAGCCGTATCAGCCAGCCGGCCAGTGTCGAGCTGTCGAGCCTGGTCCAGGCCCACCAGCGGGCCATCGACGAGCTGGCCAAGCGCATTGCCGGCACCGCCAAACGCTGGGCGCAAAACCCTGCCACCCGCTGTCCCTGACCCGGCTCTTGTAGCCGCTGCCGTAGGCTGCGATAAGGCCGCAGGCCTTCAGCGATCTTCAGTACGCAGCGGCCGTACCGTCCGATCGCAGCCTGCGGCAGCGGCTACAGGGGCCATATACCGAAGGGCAATCCCGCCCCTGTAGGAGCGAGCTTGCTCGCGATGGCGTCAGCAGCCACACCGCCGATTCAGCCGAAGAGGCGGGCTCAGAACAATTGGGTGAACAGCCAGTACAGACTGCCGGACAGCAGGATCGCCGCCGGCAGGGTCAGTACCCAGGCCATCAGCAGGTTGCGGATGGTCTGCATCTGCAGGCCGCCGCCGTTGGCGACCATGGTCCCGGCCACACCTGAAGACAATACGTGGGTGGTGGACACCGGCAGGCCGAACATATCGGCGGCGCCGATGGTCAGCATCGCCACGGTTTCCGCCGAGGCACCCTGGGCGTAGGTCAGGTGGGTCTTGCCGATCTTTTCGCCGACGGTGACCACGATGCGTTTCCAGCCGACCATGGTGCCCAGCCCCAGGGCGATGGCCACGGCGATCTTCACCCACAGCGGAATGAAGCGCGTGGCGTTGTCGATCTGCTGCTTGAACAGTTGCAGCTTGCCCTGGGTATCGGCGTCGAAGTCGCCGACCTGGTACTTGTCCATCAGGCGGATGGTTTCGCTGCTCAGGTACATGTCGTTGCGCACGTTACCCATGGCTTCGGCCGGCACCTTGGCTAATGAGCCGTAGCCCTTCACTTCGGCACCGATATGACCGGTCAGGGCGGCCAGGGCCGGGACCAGCTGCGGCGTGGCTTCCTTGCTGCGCACGTAGTCGGAAAGCACCGCGCGCGGGTCGGCCGGGGCCGGTTGCGGGGCGTTTTTCACCAGGGCTTGCTGGGTGACCTCGGCCACCGCGGCGAATTGCAGGGCCTGGTCGGCCGGCATGGTGCGATTCAGCGCGTAGGCCATGGGCAGGGTGCCGACCAGGATTAGCATGATCAGGCCCATGCCTTTCTGGCCGTCGTTGGAACCATGGGCGAAGGACACGCCGGTGCAGGTGACGATCAGCATGCCGCGAATCCACCACGGCGGCGGGGTGTTGCCCTTGGGCGCCTTGTACAGCGCGCGGTTCTTGACGAACAGGCGCAGGGCCAGGAGCAGCAGGGCGGCGAAGGCGAAGCCGATCAGCGGCGAGAACAGCAGGGCGTAGCCGACCTTGGTGGCCTGGCTCCAGTCCACGCCGCTGGTGCCGTCGCGGCCGTGCATCAGGGCGTTGGCCACGCCGACGCCGATGATCGAGCCGATCAGGGTGTGGGACGACGAGGCCGGCAGGCCCAGCCACCAGGTGCCGAGGTTCCACAGGATGGCGGCGATCAGCAGGGCGAAGATCATGGCGAAGCCGGCCGACGAGCCGACCTGCAGGATCAGCTCCACCGGCAGCAGGGCGATGATGCCGAAGGCCACCGCGCCGCTGGACAGCAGCACGCCGAGGAAATTGAAGAAACCCGACCAGACTACCGCGAAATGCGGCGGCAGCGAGTGGGTATAGATCACCGTGGCCACGGCGTTGGCGGTGTCGTGGAAACCGTTGACGAACTCGAAGCCCAGGGCGATCAGCAGCGCCACGCCGAGCAGCAGGAACGGGGTCCAGGTGGTGACCGTGGTGCCCAGCTCGTGCACGTCGTGCATCAGGCTGTAGGCGGTGAACAACAGGCCCATGGCGAGGACCGCGAAGAACACCACCAGGGTGAAGGGGCTGGCTTTTTTGTCCAGTTGCGGTCTGGCTTCGAGGGCGGGGGAAGGGGAGGCGGCGGTCAGGGAAGGGGTGGCCATTGCCGGACAATCCTGTGGCAGGGAGGAGTGTCGCCCATGATCGTTGCCAAATATTACAGAGAGGCTGCCTCAGGTCAGTGTTTGGGTGAATCCTTTAACCACTGATCAAGAAGCCGCGCCATTTTATGTAGGAGCGAGCGGGCGGCGGCCTACATATCCTGGCGCTTGCGAAACGCCCAGCGGCCGGCGATGACGGTGAAGGTGGCGACCAGCGCGACGAGGATCCAGAAGCCCTCCGGGTCCTCGGAGAAGGGAATGCCGCCGACGTTCATGCCGAAGAAGCCGGCGATGATGTTGATCGGCAGCGCCAGCACAGTGACCACGGTCAGGGTGAACAGGGTGCGGTTGGTCTGTTCGTTGATATTGGCGGCGATTTCTTCCTGCAGCAGCTTGATCCGTTCGCCGAGGGCGGTGAGGTCGTTGATGATCAGGGCGAACTCCTCGGTGGACTTGCGCAGCTCCTTGACGTCCTCCTTCTGCAGCCACTGCGGCGGACGGTTGAGCAGCCGCAGCAGCGAGCCCGGCTCCAGCGCCAGCAGGCGTTGCAGGCGCACCAGCACCCGGCGCATGGCCCCCAGCTCGGCACGGTTGGTGGAGATCCGCGCGGCCAGCAACTGGTCTTCGATCTGGTCGACGTTGAGGCTGGTCTTGCGCACGATCTGGGTCAGCACTTCGCCCTGGTCGCGCAGCAGGTGCACCAGCAGTTCCAGGGGCGAGCGGAAACGTTCGCCGGCCTTGACCGAGGAGCGCAGCTTGTCCACCGAGTGCAAGGGTTGCAGGCGCGCGCTGACGATCAGCCGGCTGCGCACGCAGACCCACAGGGTGGAGATGTCCGAGGAAACCATGCTGCCGAAGTTGAACACCACGTCGTTGACCACCGCCAGCAGGGCCGAATCCACATGCTCGATACGGGTCGAGCGCGAGCCTTCGTGCAAGGCCTCGAAGAATTCCTCGGGCAGGGCCAGGTGCGTCTGCATCCAGCGTTCGCAGGCGGCATGGGCCAGGTTCAGGTGCAGCCAGAGAAACGCCTCGCCATCGTCCGGCTGTTGCAGGGCTTGCAGGGCCTTGGCCGAATCCAGTTCGCGACCCCGCTCGCCGGGGCGGAACGCAAAGCCGTAGAGCAGGCCGAACAGATCCGAATCGCGATGGGCATGGTCGAGGCTGTGGTTCATGGAGGCTCGCAGGTGGGAAGGCACCTGTAGGCGGTTTTACAGGTTCACTTGAGCCCGATCATCGCAAGGCTTCATGACTATTTTGTGACGATTCGAAGTGCGACATTCGGCGGTTATAACCGGCTGTCGGAGGCGCTCAAGAAAGCCTGTTTCAGGCCGATCACGCCTACGACGACTGCGCGATCGGCTTGCCCCGGTTTGCCTGACAGGGATGTTTGCACGCTACCCATGCCCGCCTCGGGCGTGCTCTATCCCTGTTGAGAGATCTCATTCGATGTCCTTGCAAAAATCCCTGAGAGCGCAAGTTCTGGCTTTGTTGAGCGGCAGCCTGCTGGCGGTGCTGTTGATCGCGCTGGCGTGTTTTCACTTCCTGTCCAACGGCGTGCAAAGTTATCGCGAACTGATCGAGGGGCCGTTGCGCACCTCGCAGTTGATCGATGAAGCCAACCTGCAATTCAAGGTCCAGGTGCAGGAATGGAAAAACGTGTTGCTGCGTGGCAAGCAGAGCGCCGACCTGAGCAAATACTGGCAGCAGTTCGAGGATCGCCAGCGCGATGTGCAGGGCATTCTTGGCCAGCTGGCGGCCGAGCCCGGCATCGATGCGGCGCTCAAGGGCCGTATCGAGCGCTTGCGTGAAGAGCACCGGCTGCTGGGCACGGCGTACCAGAAAGGCCGCGATGCCTTTGTCGCCGCCGGTGCCGATCCGGCCGCCGGCGATGCCGCGGTCAAGGGCGTGGACCGCGCCACCAGCGAGCAGATGAGCGAACTGGTGAGCGAGCTGCGCAAGCAGGGCAGCGAGCGGTCGCGCGACATCAGCGCCGCCGCCCAGCGCACGGTGTGGATCGGCCTGCTGGTGATGCTGGCCTCGGGTTTGCTGATTGGCCTGCTGAGCCTGTGGCTGGTCAACCGCAGCCTGGTGGAGCCGATCCGCCAGTTGATCGACTACGTGGCGCAACTCAGCCGTGGGCGGATTGCCGAGCGCGTGGCCAGCAGCCGTCAGGACGAGCTGGGCAAGCTGGCGGTGGCCGCCAACACCTTGCGGGATTTCCTCGCTGAAACCTTCAGCCGCCTGCAGCGCAGCGCCATCGACCTGGACAGCTCCAGCGGCGAGCTGAATGCGATTGCCACCCTGATGTCCCAGGGCACCAACGATCAGTTCAATCGCACCGATCAGGTCGCCACGGCGATGAACGAAATGTCCGCCACCGCCCAGGAAGTGGCGCGCCATGCGGCGGATGCGGCGCGCGCCGCCGATGACGCCGACCAATCGGCCCAGCAGGGCGAGCAGGTGATGCAGGGCACCATCCACACCATCACCCTGATGCGTGGCGAAATCGCCAACACCGCCGAGGTGATCCGCCGTCTGGAAGCCGACAGCGGGCGTATCGGCAAGGTGCTGGAGGTGATCCGCGGCATCGCCGAGCAGACCAACCTGCTGGCGCTCAACGCGGCCATCGAGGCGGCGCGGGCCGGCGAGGCCGGGCGTGGTTTCGCCGTGGTCGCCGACGAGGTACGCAGCCTGGCGCAGCGCACCGCGGCGTCGATCATCGAGATCAACCAGATTATCCAGAGCGTGCAGACCGGCGCGCTGGACGCCGCCCATGCGATCGAGAGTGGCCAGGCGCGCAGCGATGCCAGCGTCGAGCAGGTGACCCAGGCCGGCGCCATGCTGGAGCGGATCACCGAGGCGGTCGAGGCGATCCGCGACATGAACCGGCAGATCGCCACGGCGGCGGAAGAGCAGACCTCGGTGGCCGAGGACATCTCGCGCAACCTGACCGAGATCACCACGATCGCCAGCACCAACCTGGATAACGTGCAGCGCACCGAGCGCGCCAGCCAGAACCTGCACGAGCTGTCGGGGCAGTTGAACGAGGTGACGGCACGCCTGAGTGCCTGATGCGCCAGGGCATGAAAAAGCCGCGTGGCCTTTCGGCCGCGCGGCTTTTTTTGTCCTGAAGAATTACTTGTCTTGCTTGTTGCTCAGGACCTTGCCGGTCTTGGCATCCAGGTCGACGTCCCACTCGACGCCCTTGGCGTCACGCAGTTCCACCTGGTAGACGTAGACGCCGGCCGCTGTTTGCTCAAGCTCGGTGTCGGTGATGTTGGCGGCGGTGGTGCCAGGGTGTTCGGCCAGTGCTGCCTGGTTGAGTTTTTCCAGGTCCATGATGGTGCCAGCCTTGAGCAGGCCCGGGATCAGGTCCGGGCGCACGTCGGCCTGGGCCAGGCCGACGGTCAGGGTCAGGGCGGTAGCGGCGAACAGGGCAGTCAACGTTTTCATAGTGTCTTTCCTTGGGGTGATTCGTTTTGAGTGGGTTCAGATTAGCCGGCACAACTTAATTCACCCTTAATTCAGCGCAAGCTTTGCGCCGTTTGTTCAATCGCCGTGGCCCTCGGGTCTTTCAAGCTGTGCTCTCGAACAGGAGAGGCAGTGATGAAAGCAATGATCAAAGGTTTGTACGGTCCCGCGTTTTTCGCCGGCTTCATCGGCGCTGGCGTGTGGGTGATGGGCACACCGGGGCTGGCCCCGGGCTGGTTGCTGCTGGTGTTCGCCGGGGCGCTCGGGGTGTCCTTTCTGGCGGAGTGGTGGTTGCCCTATGAGGTGGACTGGAACCGCCCGCAACAGGATCGCTTGCGCGACGTGTTGCACGCGCTGGTCAATGAAAGCCTGAACGCCCTGGGGTTGCTGCTGTTGCCGGGGCTGGTGAGCCTGCTGGCGTTCGATGGCCTGTGGCCGCGCGGCTGGTCGCTGTGGGCGCAGTTGGCGCTGGCGATGGTCATCGCCGACTGCGGCCTGACCCTGGCGCATTACTTCAGCCATCGGCTGCCCTGGCTGTGGCGCCTGCATGCGGTGCATCACAGCGTGCAGCGTTTGTATGGCTTCAACGGCTTGATGAAGCACCCGCTGCATCAGTTGCTGGAAGCCAGCGCCGGACTATTGCCGCTGCTGTTTTTGGGAATCCCCTTGCCGGTGGCGCAACTGCTGGCGTTTGCCATTGCCATCCAGCTGCTGTTGCAGCACTCCAATGTCGACATGCGCCCCGGTCCCCTGGGCTGGGTGTTTGCCTGGGCGCCGATGCATCGCTTTCACCACATGAAGTACGGCACCGCCGGCAATGTGAATTTCGGCCTGTTCCTGAATGTCTGGGACTGGTTGCTGGGCACGGCGTTTTATTCCTCGGCCTACCCGATCCGCCAGGGCGACCTGGGCATCGGCAGCCAGCCGGATTATCCGCAGGCGTATTGGCGACAGTTGCTGGCACCCTTCAGCAGGCAAGCCGTGCATGAAGAACCGCCGGTGCCCTTGCCGTTGCGCCGTTGAGTCAGTCCAGCAGGCGCAACTCGATATGTTGCAGGGCCTGGCGCGCGGTGACGCCGAACAGGGTTTTCAGGGTGCGGGAGAAATGCGCGGAATCGGCGAACCCGGCGCCATGAGCCGCCTCGGTGATGGCCTGGCCCGCCAGCACCAGGCCCATCGCCAGGCGCAGGCGCCGCCACAGCACCAGGCGCCGCACCGGCAACCCAAGCTGGCCGCTGAACAGCCGTTCGAGCTGGCTCAGGGACAGGTGCGCGTGGGCTGCCAGGGCACTGGCCGAGACCTTGCCGGCCAATTGTCGGTCGAGGGCCGCCAGGGCCTTTTCGATCCGTCGGTCCTGCAAGATTCGGCGCGGGCAACGCCGCAGTGCCTCGGTCAGTGCCGGCAGCGTCAGCTCGACACCCAGCAGGCTGTCTTGCAGGGCCTGGGCGTCAATCGTCAGCGGTTCGGCGTAGAGGGTGAACAGGGTCCCGGGCGCATCGAGGATGGCATGCCGTTGCATGGCCGGGATAAACACCTGTCGGGCGGTGCAGGGCAGGCCGTCGAGGCTGACGGTGACCGGTGCGGCGGGGGCGAGGATCAGTTGATGGGCGTAGTGGGCGTGAGGCGCGGTACGCCCCAGCTCGCCCTGGATCAGTCCGTAGTCACGCCCGAGCCACAGCTGGCCTGTCCACTCGGGCGTGCGCACGGCGACCGGCTCAGTAGCCGTTGGCCTCGAGCAACTGGCTGACGCTGCCGCTGGCCGGGCGCTTGACGTACTTGAGCAGCTCCGCGGCGCGGTTGGTGAAGATGCCGTCGACACCGGAGTCCAGGACCTTCTTGAAGTCCACCGGCTCGTCGATGGTGTAGACGTGCACCAGCAGGCCCTGGTCGTGGGTGAACTGGTTCATCCAGGGTTGCACCAGGTCGAAGTAGCTCTGGTCGCCACCCTTGGTCAGTGCCGCCGACGGGCCGGTGCCGATGGCGCCCTGGGCCTTGGCGTAGCTGACCCACTGCTCGAACTCGGCCTTGTCCTTGGGCTCCTGCTTGGCGTAGTAGGCTGCCTTGTCCTTCTCGCCGCTGTTGGCGAAGGTCACGTCGGACTTGGGCTGCATGCCGCCTTCACCGATCCACAGCAGGAGGATCTTCGGCACTTTCGGCATTTCTTTCTGCAGCAGTTCCAGGCTGCTTTTCTCGAAGGTTTGCAACACCACCTTGCCTTTGCCCTGGCCTACCGCCAGGTCGCTTTTCGCCAGCTTGGAGCCGGCCGGGCTGAGCCAGCCGCGGTCCTGGAGTTTTTCCTTGAGGTCGTGCTCGATGCCGGGGAACTGCTTGGGCTCCTTGGTCTCGATGTACAGGCCGGGTTTGTGATGCGGGTTGCTCTGGGCGATGTCGATGATTTCGTCGAGGGTCAGGATCTTCAGGCCGACGTAGCTCGCACGGGCACGGTCGGGATAGGCCTGGTTGAACCAGCTGCCGGCGTCGAGGGTTTTCAGTTCGGCCATGGTGAAGGCGTTGGCCGGGCTGTCCTTGCGCTCGGGAAACTTGCTGGCGACGTCGGTGGTGCGCTGCAGGTTGTTGTCGTGCAGGGCGAACAGCACGCCGTCCTTGCTGCGTTGCAGGTCCATTTCCAGGTAGTCGGCGCCCAGGTCGCGGGCCAGTTTATAGGCGGCGGCGGTGGACTCCGGTGCATCGAAGGACGCGCCCCGGTGAGCGATCACCGCGGGGTGTGGAATGCCTTGGCTGACAGCCAGTGCGGTGGGGCTTGGGCTGGCGGCCTGTGCCTGGCCCAGGCCAAGCATCAGGCTCAGCATCAGGGCGCTTTTGGTGAAGGTGGCAGGCATGGTCGAGGTCCTTTCGTGGAGGGCGATTTTCAAAGGACTACCTTTTAACAATTGAATGGCCGTTGTGCTATCGCGAAACCGACATAAATCTGCACCTGCGGCAAATTTTCCGACGCTTTTGTGGGGTGCTTTGCAGTACGCTTGCGCCCTGAAGTTTCCCCGTCAGAGGGAAGCGCGAAAACATTTCCACTCTTGCCTGGCGTGTAAACCATCGATCACCTGTCCTTCGGGACACTCAGTGAGGTTTACCATGCGCATCACATCCGAACTCATCTGCCAGGCTGCCGACCAGCTCAAGGGGTTTGTCGGTTTCAACCGCAAGAGCGGCCAGCACATCGTGCGCTTCAGCGAAGACTCCTTCGGCATGGACGTCGCCGACGACGCCATCACCCCCGCCAGCGAATTCGTCTGGGCCAGCGCCGAGGGCCAGGTCATGGTGCTCAAGCGCGAGCTGATCCAGTTGCTGCTGGAACAGAACATCGACGACCGCATCAACATCAGCGAACCCTTGCGCGTGTACATGCGCCGCACCGACCTGCCGGAGATTTCGGCGGTGCGCAATCTGCTGCCGGCGGCGCAATAACCGGGATGCGCGGTGGCCGGGCTGGCGCTATCGCGAGCGTTCGAACAGGTAGGCGCGTTCGACCTTGCACACCCGGGTGTGACAGGCCGCGTACCAGTCGCTGCGCCCGCGTTCGCGGGCAACGCGGTGTTCGGCATGCTGCTTCCAGGCGAGGATCGAGGCCTGGTCCCGCCAATAGGAGACCGTGATACCGAAGCCCTCCTCGTTACGCGCGAACTCCATGCCGAGAAACCCCGGTTGCTGCCGCGCCAGTTCGACCATGCGTTCGGCGGTCTGCTCGTAGGCCGGGTCCGGTTCGCGGCGCTGGGCGCTGAAGATCACCGCGTAATAGGGGGCCTCGGGGGTATGGGCGATCATGCGCGCCGCTCCAGGCAAGCGGCGAGCAGGGCGCTGACCAGGGGCGGCACGACGCCTTTGAGCGCCGCCCGTTCCGGCTGGAACAGGGTGGCGACAAAAAACCGCTGGTCGCGCAGTTCCACCGCCCGCAGGTCGCCGGCCGAGTCGTAGCCGCTGGGGCGCAGGTCGTGCTTGAGCAATTGCGCCGCGAACTGCGGATTGACCCCGTAGCGACAGCGATACCCCTCGCTGATCTGGCGCTCGCCATAGGCTTCGGCGATGCGGCTGCCTTCGCTCAGATGAATGCTGTCGGTGGCCTCCACCAAGGAGCAGGTCAACGGCGTGAGCAAGGCGCGTGCTGCTTCGGGATGGGTTTCGCCGTGCTCGGCATCGGCCCAGCCCAGCACGTTGCGCGCGTACTCCAGCACCGCATGCTGAAAACCGCCGCAGGTGCCGAGGAAGGGGCGGTGCTGCTCGCGGGCAAAGCGGATCGCCCGCAAGGCGCCGTCCATCGAGCGGTAGGGGCTGGCGGGCACACACCAGATGCCGTCGACCGCTTGCAGTGGCGCGTCGCTGGTGAGGCTGTCGGTGGCCAGCCAGCGGTAGTGCACCTTGAGGCTGGTTTCCTCGGCGGCCATTTCCAGGGCCAGGGGAATGGCCTGGTGCGCGGTGACCTGAGGGTCGTAGTCGCCCACCAGGGCGATGTGCAGGGTCGGCGGATGTGCGATGTGCGGCATGGATTTCTCCTGGTAGGGCCAACGCTTGTCGGTTGCTGGACGCCACTATAGATTGGCGCTCACGCACTCAATATTGGCGTTTATCCAAGTGATCAATGCAGCTACGCACTATCGGCTCGACTACTCCGACCTGTCGCTGATCCTCGCCCTGGTGCGTGGCGGCTCCCTGGCCCGCGCGGCGGCGTTGTTGAAAGTCGATGTGTCCACGGTGTTCCGTGCGGTGCGCCGCCTCGAGGCCGCGCTGGGCCAGCAGCTGTTCGACAAGAGCCGCGCCGGCTACCTGCCCACCGGCCTGGCCCGCACCCTGGCCGAGCAGGCCGAACGCGCGGAACAGGCACTGGACGCGGCACAGGTCGGGGTGGAGCAGGGCGGCGCGGTGGTCAGCGGCACGGTGCGCCTGACTTGTACCGACTCGGTGCTGCAGGGCCTGTTGTTACCAGCGCTGGCGCACTTCATGCCGCGCTATCCGGCACTGGCCTTGGAGCTCAGCACCTCCAATGACTTCGCCAACCTCAGCCGGCGCGACGCCGACCTGGCCCTGCGCCTGACACGCACGCCGCCCGAGCATCTGGTGGGCCGGCAGTTGCGGGCGGTGTCTTACCGGGTCTGTGCCAGCCCGGCCTACAGGCAGTCGGTCGCCTCGACGGACCTGGCCGGGCTGACCTGGATCGCCCCGGACGATTTTCTCCCGGACCACGCCACGGTGGCCTGGCGCCGGCAGGCGTTGCCCGGTGTGGTGCCGGGCTATCGCTGCAACAGCATGCTGGCGGTCAGCGAACTGGTGAAGGCCGGGCTGGGGGTGGCGGTGTTGCCGGATTTCCTGCTCGACGACACCACCGCCCTGCAATCCCTGAGCGACCCGCTGCCGGGGTGCGACACCGCGCTCTGGTTGCTGACCCGGGCCGACTGCCGGGCGCTGCGCGCGGTGGTGACGCTGTTCGACGAATTGAGCCAGCGTCTGCGCGCGCCGCAGTGAGTCATGCCTGGGGCGGGTCCTTGTGCAGGACGTGCCGGTGCATTTCCGAGGTCAGGCCCTCGATGCGTTCGCTCAGCTGTTTGGTCATCTCGGTCAGGCGGGTGTTCTGCTCCAGCAGTTCGAGCAGTTGCGCGCTGTGTTGCGCGGCTTGCGCCTGGCGTTCGCTGTTGGCGATAGCGATGGCTTCGCGGTGCTGGGCATCGGCGTCGGTCTGGGCTTTGTCGCGCGCGGCCTGGCGAGTCTGGGCCAGCAGGATCAGTGGCGCGGCATAGGCCGCTTGCAGGCTGAAAGCCAGGTTGAGAAGGATGAAGGGGTAGACGTCGAAGTGCGTCACCCCGCTCAGGTTGAGCCCGATCCAGATCAGTACGATCAGGGTTTGCGCGCCGAGAAAGGTCGGGGTGCCGAAAAAGCGGGCGAAGGCTTCGGCCTTCAGGGCAAAGCGGTCGGTGCCGAAGGTCGGGGCCAGATGGGCGTGGGGGCGGTGGAAACGCAGGTGGTCGACAGGGGCGGCTGAGGCTGTTTCGGATGGGGTCGGGTTCATGACGGGCTCGGGGCGATGGGACTGCCGGTCACTATAGCCCGTTGCCCGACGCCTTCCCTGGCGTCGCCACCGTTGATTCAGAGGCGCCGGTTCAGAGCGCGGTACGCTCGTTGGCGAACATGCTCACCGCCTGTACCGCCTCGCTGGCACCGTCGCGAATCTGCAGGATCACCGTGCCGGCCTGATCCGCCAGGTCCACGCCCTTGGCCGCCCGGTCCCGGGTCCCGTCCATGCTTTTGATGGCCTGCTGGGTTTCTTGCTGGATCATGTCGATCATCCCCGAGATTTCCGCGGTCGAGCCGCTGGTACGGGCGGCCAGTTGCCGGACTTCGTCGGCGACCACGGCAAAACCCCGGCCCTGTTCGCCAGCACGCGCGGCTTCGATCGCGGCGTTGAGCGCCAGCAGGTTGGTCTGCTCGGCGATCGCGCGGATGGTGTTGACGATGGCGGTGATCTGCTCGGAGCGCTCGCCGAGCTTGGCGATCAGGGTCGAGGAGTCTTCGATGTTGGCGGCGATCTGGCGCATCTCGCTGGCCGCCTGCTGGATCACCGCGGTGCCCTGTTCGGCGACTTGCCGGGTTTCCACCGAGATGTGATAGGCCTGGGTCGCGCTCTGGGCGTCCTGGGCGTGTTTCTCCACCCTCGCGGTCACGTCGGAGGCGAACTTCACCACCTTGCACAGGCGCCCGGCGGCGTCGTACACCGGGTTGTAATTGGCCTCCAGCCACAGCGATTGCCCGCGTTTGTCGACACGCTCGAACTGCCCGCTGAAGAACTCGCCCTGGTTGAGACGCTGCCAGAAGTTCTGGTAGGCGCTGCTGTTGGCCAGCTCGGGCTTGCAGAAGATCCGGTGATGCTTGCCCTTGAGTTCGGCGAGGCTGTAGCCGAGGCGATCGAGGAAGTTCTGGTTGGCCGTGATGACGCTGCCGTCGAGGTTGAACTCGATCACCGCCATGGCGCGGTCGATGGCGTGCAGCTTGCCCCTGGACTCGCTTTCCTGTTGGACCTTCTCGGTGACGTCGAGAGCGTACTTGACCACCTTGAAGACCTTGCCGTCGGCATCCCTGATCGGGTTGTAGCTGGCCTCCAGCCATACCGGCTGGCCTTGGGCATTGACGCGCTCGAAGGTCCCCGATTGGAACTGGCCGTTTTTCAGGCGCGTCCAGAGCTCGCGGTATTGATTGCCGCGGGCGAATTCGGCACTGCAGAACTGCCGATGGGGGTGGCCGATGACCTGCTCCGCGCGATAGCCCATGGTCTTGAGGAAGTTGTCGTTGGCCTGCAGGACCGTGCCCTCCAGGTCGAACTCGATCACCGCCATCGAACGGTCGATGGCCGCAAGCAGGCTGGCTTGCTGGGCGATGGTGTGGTGCAAGGCGTCGATGGTTTTGTTATGGCGGTTGAATAGCATGATGGCTGGTGCTCAGTGGGAAAAACCTGGAGTCAGTCCCTTTGGTGTGCGCCTGCATGCCGAAAGCCCCCTGGGCCTCGGCCTTGTCTGCTCAATGCCAGCATTCCATGACTGACAGATACCCCTTGGAAGGGCACGCCCCTGTCCGGCGCGTACCCTTGCTCAACGCCTGAGGTGAGACGCTGGGCCTGCGAGTCAATTTAGGGACGTTATGTTGCACGGCGGCGAATGTGCCTCGCGGCTTTTTGGGTAACCGCATGGCGGCATTATGCCGGCTTGGTGTGGAGCGATGCGGGTAAGAATTATACAAAACTGCGGTTTTTTACATTTTTGTACAACTTTTCAGGAGTCGCTGGACACCGCGAGGAGCGCGTCGTTGATCGGGCTGGCGGCAGCGACTTTGTTGCGCCCGGTGTTTTTCGCGGCATACAGGGCCTTGTCGGCCTCCATGAGCCACATTGCGGCATCGCGCAGCCCCGGGTGCCAGGCGGCCAGGCCGATACTCAGGCTGACCCGGAGTGGCGGCACGCCTGGATGGCGATAGTTGCTGAAGACTTGCCGCAGTCGTTCCATCACTTCGTGGGCCTGCTGGATCGAGGTCGTCGGCAGGATCACGCAGAACTCGTCGCCGCCATAGCGCCCGGCCAGGTCGTCCTGGCGCAGGTTGAGCTTGAGGTCCCGGCTCAATTGATGCAGCACGGCATCGCCGAGGATATGGCCGTAGCTGTCGTTGATGTGTTTGAAGTGATCGATGTCGATCAAGGCAATGGTGCCGTGACAGCGTTGCTGCTGGCACTTGGTGAACTTGAGGTGCAGCAGGTCTTTCCAGGCGCCGTGGTTGAGCAGGCCGGTCAGGCTGTCGGTGCGGCTCAGCGCGCTGAGGGTGCGCTTGTGCTCGGCGAGCTTGATCGCCAGCCGGTAGCAGACCATACCCACCGCCATCGGGTAGAGGGTCAGCATCGGCAGGCAGGCGTAGATCTGCAGCTGGGTGGCATCCCCGGTGAAGGCAGGACCGAGCAGCAACCACGACAGCAGTATCCCGCTCAGTTGTGCCATGGAGCCATGGATGAACAGGCGCAGGCCACCGGCCGCGACGTTGTTCATCGCCATCATGGCCAGAATGGTCACCGTGGGCAGCGGATTGAACTGCATCGCCGCCGCCCAGAAACCACCGAAGAGCGAGTCGCACAGCAGGTTGCAGCGTTCGGCCTGGTAGGGGAAGGCCGCGCGGCTCGAGATCAGGTACGCCAGGTGCGGCCAGATAAAACCGTTGAACAGCAGGAACAGCCAAACCCAGGTCGGTTGCGGCACCGGGTACAACCCGGCGAATACGCTGAGGCTGCCAATCCCCAGCCCGACGATCCTGGGCAGGTAAATACGTTTGGCAAACGACAGCCCTTTGCCTTGTTGGTTATCCATAAATTTCTGCGCAAGCCCGGGTTTGAAACACTTTGTGGTGTTTTTATTGGCCGTCACCCTTCATTGGGCAAGGCGGCGAATATTGTCATTTATTCCAACAAGAATAATCAGTGTCCTTGCAGGCCATTTAGTGGAACGAGCGTACGCAAATGCCCATTGCAGAGCACTCGGTGCAAGTCATGGCGGTCGGCAGATCCGCTGTCGGAGCAAATCGAGGGAGAAGGGAATCAGGCTTGATAGCAGGCCAGGAACATGTCCAGAGTGGACTCGACGACGCGCTGCTGTTCGTCTTCCTTGAGGGGCGGCCGGTTCATGGTGATCTGTGGCCAGAAAGCAAACGCCTTGAGCATGCCGTGGAGCTGCTGGGCGGCGAAGTCCGGCTCCAGGGGCTTGAGTCGACCGTCCGCCCGGGCCGAGCGAATCCACACCATCAGGCTTTCTTCACGCTCGCCCATGCGCGCCACCATGTACTGGGCACGCTCGGGGGAATGCAGGGTCGCGGCAATGGCGACCCGCGCCAGGTTGAGGAAGTTGTCATCGGCCAGCAGTTGCAGCTTGGCCATCAACAACTCCCGCAACTGTTCACGCAGGGTTAATCCGGGGTGGTAAAGAATGTCCGCCCGCGCCCTGATGCTCGCCCATAACTTATGCATGATCTCGGTGAACAACTCCTCCTTGCTGGGGAAGTGGTTGTACACCGTACGCTTGGACACTCCGGCGGTTGCCGCGATCTTGTCCATGCTGGTGATATCGAACCCGCTGGCATGGAATTCGGTGATCGCCGCCTGGATGATGGCTTCGCGTTTGAGGTCGGTCAGGCGCTTCGGAGCTGTCATAAGTTGGGTTCGATGGCGGTCGTTGGCAGTTATCCGGGGGCAGTTTACTTAGTCCCGGGTTTGTTGCAATCTAGAAAAACTACACTGTGCAGTGTAGTTCATGACAGAAAAAATGATGGTCGGCTGACGCTTGCGTGCATTGGCCTTTGTCGTTCCGCAGAGAATCACCGGAGCCTTGTCGGGTTCCTTGGAGTCACTGATTCATGGCCACTCTCTCTTCCCGTGCAGACAGCGTCTCACGCCCCGAAACGTCCCTGCAGGAACAAGGTGCGTTCCGTAATCACACGCCAGTCCGGCGTGCCGGGCTGGGCAAGACGCTGGGCATTTTCTGGCGCATGCTGTTCCACAAACCGCGCAACACTCGCCCCACCGGGGCCATTCCGGTGCAGCCATTGACCCACGAACAGCTGCTGGCGGCGCCGAACCAGAGCGTCTACCGCCTGGGGCATTCGACGGTGCTGTTGAAGCTGCATGACAAGTTCTGGATCACGGATCCGGTATTCGCCGAACGCGCATCGCCGGTGCAATGGGCCGGTCCCAAACGTTTCCACCAGCCGCCTATCAGCCTGGAGCAATTGCCACCGATCGAAGCGGTGATCCTGTCCCATGATCACTACGATCACCTGGACCACCAGACCGTGCTCAAGCTGGCGGACAAGACCCGCCATTTCCTCACCCCCCTGGGCGTGGGCGATACCCTGGTGAAGTGGGGCGTGCCGGCCGACAAAGTGCGTCAGCTGGACTGGTGGGAAGGCACGGAAGTCGATGGCATTCGTTTTATCGCCACGCCGTCCCAGCATTTCTCCGGCCGTGGCCTGTTCGATGGCAACAGCACGCTGTGGGCCTCCTGGGTGATGATCGATGGCGACAGCCGGATCTTCTTCAGCGGTGACACCGGTTACTTCGACGGCTTCAAGCGGATTGGCGAGCGTTACGGCCCTTTCGACCTGACCCTGATGGAAACCGGCGCCTACAACGTCGAGTGGCCGGGTGTGCACATGCAGCCGGAGCAGACCCTGCAGGCGCACATCGACTTGAAGGGCCGCTGGTTGTTACCCATCCACAACGGCACGTTCGACCTGTCGATGCATGCCTGGTACGAACCGTTCGACCGCATCCTCTCGCTGGCCTGGGAACGCAGCATCGCTATTACCACGCCGCAGATGGGCGAGGCCTTCAACCTGTCGCACCCGCAGCGGGGGCACGCCTGGTGGATGGAGGTCGACCCCGTGGCCGAGCAGGTAACGGCAAGCGATCTGTAGACCCTTCATCGGTGACTCCCCGAGCCCGGCTATTGCCAGGTTGCCGTGTCCGGGCCTGGGGAGTATCTAGAGAACTCCCCCAATGCCCCGACGGATCTGGTAATGGCTTATCGGCTTCATCTGTTTGGCGCATCCGGTTCCGGTACCACGACCTTGGGCCAGGCGCTGGCCCAGCGTTTGGGGATCGCGCACTTCGATTCCGATAACTTCTTCTGGCGCTCCAGTGCACAGCCTTTCAGCCTGCGCCGCCCCCGGGACGAGCGCATCCAGCTGTTGCAGCAGCAGGTGGCCGGGTTGGACAGCTGGGTGTTGTCCGGCTCCTTGTGCGGTTGGGGCGACCCGATGATTGAGGCTTTCACCCATGCCATTTTCCTTCGCCTGGACCCCGAGGTCCGCCTGCAGCGTTTGCGGGTGCGCGAGTTTCAGCGTTACGGCGAGCAGATCCATGAGGGCGGCGAACGCCATCTCGCGACTCAAACCTTCCTTGCCTGGGCGGCTGGCTACGACACGGGTGGCCAAGGTACGCGCAGCCTGCGCCGGCATGAGAGCTGGATCACCGGGCTGAGCTGCCCGGTAATCCGCCTCGATGCCACTCACCGCTCGGTGCAGGCATTACAGGAAGAGGTATTGAGCGCCCTGGATCACTCGATCATGGCGTAGTCTGGCCGTTCCATTGGGTTGGGCGTCGCACCCTTGATGTTCATGCCACGCCCCGGAGCGAAACCGGGGAAGAACACCAGGCCTTCTGCTTCCAGGCGAAAGGCCAGGGCCAGTCGGGTCACGTCGAGCAATTCGCCGCCCGCCTCGAAGCGGTGAATGGCGGCAATCGAGACGCCGGATTCCTGTGACAGCTGTTCCTGGCTCCACCCCAGCATGGCGCGGGCCTGAATGCAGTGTTCTGGGGTGAACTGGAAGAGGGCGATACGTTCCAGGGTGACTTTCATCGCGAGTGAGGCCATGGGATTTCTCCGGAAGCGGGTGAAAATGAGTCAATAAAGTACTGTTTATTTGTACAGTTGTTTTGCTCCCGGATCAAACTCATTTTGCCGATCGCCTCAACGTCTTCGTGACAAGTCTTGTCCCGGCGCTATGCCCCGGTTTCCAGGTAGGCGCTGGGCGGTTGCCCCGCTACCCGGCGGAACATGGTGGAAAAGGCGGCGGGGCTGTCATAACCGAAATCGAGGGCGATTCGCGTCACCGACTCGCCTGCGGCCAGTCGGGGCAAGGCCCTGACCACGCAGGCGCGCTGGCGCCACTGGACGAAACTCATGCCGGTCTGCTCGCGGAACAGGCGGTTGAAGGTGCGCAGGCTGATGTGCAGCTGTTGTGCCCATTGCTCGGGAGACTGGTGGGCATAGGGTTGTTGCAGGAAGGCCTGGCACAGGGTGAGCAGGCGTGGCATTTCGGGCAGGGGAATGTGCAGGGGCAGGCGGGTGGTACGGCTCAGTTCATGCAGCAACAGGCTGACCAGCACACCGTCGCGTCCGTTCTCGTCGTACGCCAGCGGCAGATCCACCGCCTCCATCAGCAACTGGCGCATCAGTGGCGACACGCTGATCACCTGGCACTCATCGCCCAGGGTCGGTATGGCCGCCGGTTCGATGTACAGGCTGCGGGTACTGACTCTGAGCATCAGCACCTCATGGGCCACCCGGGGTGGAATCCATACCGCACGCTGTGGCGGCACCACCCAGCGGCCATTCGTGGTGCTGACCTGCATCGCCCCGGTGGCGCCATACAACAGTTGCGCGCGACGATGGCTGTGGCTCGGCAACAGGTGGCCCTGGGGGTAATCGGTGCCGATCGCCACCACGGCGCGTGGGGTGTGATCCAGCAGGTCGATCGAAGTGTTACGCATGGCGTCGGCGTCCGCGGGGTTGGCGTGAATGCAAACAGTATTGGCTGACTTGCTAAAGCCGGCCAAGCCCTGGCGCTCTATCGTCGAGGTCTTCTGCTAACGGAGAACTCTTCGATGTTTTATCTATGGCTGGCGGTGTTCGGCTGCATGAGCGGGATCAGCGCGGTGCTGTTCGGTTTTGGCGGCGGCTTTGTGGTGGTGCCGCTGCTGTATCGCATGTTGCTGAGCAGCCATGGCGCTGACGATGCCGTCGCTCAGTCGGCCATGCATATAGCGGTCGCCACCTCGACCTGCGTGATGATCGTCAACGCGCTGATGGCTACCGGCAAACACCGCCGCGCGGGCAACCTGATTCGACATTATCTGTGGCCGCTGGGTGGCTACATCGGGCTGGGAGCTATAGCGGGGGCGGTCCTGGCAATGGCGGTGAGTGGTGAGGCGATGCGCTACGCCTTTATCGCCTACCTGGCACTGACCATTGCCGATTGCCTGATGCGTCGTGGCTTTCTTGAACAGGGCGACACCCGTGCGCCGCGCTGCCTGGGGCGACTGGAAAACACCGGAGGCCTGGGCATCGGGGCCATTGCTACCTTCCTGGGTGTCGGCGGCAGTGTGATGACCGTGCCTCTGCTGCGCCGTTGTGGCTTGAGCATGACCCAGGCCACCTCCATGGCCAACCCGCTGAGCGTGCCGGTAGCCCTGGCCGGGACCTTGACCTATATGGCCATGGCCGGCTTCAGTCGCTTCGATCTGGGCCCCTGGTTTATCGGCTATATCGACCTGCTGGCGTTTGCCGTGCTGACCCTCGGCTCATTGCTGGGCATGCGCCTGGCCTCACCGTGGATCGGGCGCATTCCCGACCGGCTGCATGCGCGGGTGTATATCGGCCTGCTGGTGCTGGTAATGCTCGGCATGCTGGTTCGCTAAGGGTTAGCCCAGCGCCAACCCCGGCGCTTCACGAATGATGAAGTGGTCGAGGTTCTCGATGTTGGCGCTGAATACCCCGAACGTCTGTTCGGGGTGTTTTTTGCTTGGCACCTGTTTCAGCTCCGGGGTCACGCCATAAAAGAAGCAATACAGCTCTTGTTCGCTGTCGATCGCATGCTTGATCTCTTCGAGGAAGGCTTTGCGCTTGCGGTAGCTCTCGATCAGTTTTTTGCTCAAGTAGACGTTGACCGAGTAGGGCTTCTTTTTCGTCTCGTCCGCCTGTTTGAACCAGACCTTCTGTTCGAAGTCGATGCGAAAGCTCTGGGTGTAGTCCTTGATCTCCTTGATCTTGCCCCAGTAGATCAACCCCTTGTTGTCCAGCAAGTATTCGATCTTCTTGAAGAACGAGGCATAGGACGCCGTGTGTTCGCCGATCTTCAGCGGCATGCGCTTGAGCAGCTCCTTGTCGTCGATATTCGACACAAAACACTCCACCGGATGAGCGAAGACACTGGTCTTGTCTGGGGTGCCGGCCTGAGCCGGAGCCGGCGTGCGCAGACTGGAGGAGGGGGCTGGCGCGGCAGTTCCTGGCGTATCGCCATCCGCTGCCGGGCTGGCGGGCTTGCGCACATATTCGCGGCGGGCCAGCAGCAATTCCGATGGGAAATGCTCCTCCCGATCATCCTCGTCCGGCGTACCCTCCACCCCGGCTGCCAGCGTCCTGCTGGTGCCATACGGGCAGCCTTCGATATGCCGGGTGCCAGGCAGGTTCTTGAAATGCGGAGTGCGGATGTAATTGACGTTCTTGGCATTGAAGGTCCCCAACTGATTGTCAGCGGCAAAGGCGGCGCGACAGGCATCGTTGGGGCACTGGAATTGTTCCTTGGCCGAGTCGAAGGCCATGGTCTCGTCGAAATTCAGATCGCGCACGTCATAGATCGACAGCTTGTCGTCGAGGCTGATGCAGTAGGCGGTGTCGAATTTCATGGGGGCTCGGGTCCTTGAGTGAAGAAGGCTATTAATAGCGGGTGGCGCAGGGGAGTGCACTGATCTTTTCAAGCATGGGCGCTGATCTCGGCATAACCTTGTAGGTAGCACGTTCCACTCATCACCGGAAAAGGCTCAGGTTCATGTCTGACGGTAACCGCATCAATATCGGCTCCATTGGTGATGCCAACCACATCAACATTGCCCAGAATCAGGCGCCTGAACGCACCAGCATTCAGTTCGTCATCGACCCCAGGAGTGTCGAGCGGGTGAGCCGGAGCAGCGTCATCAAAGGCGCGGTGGCGTTTTTTCTATCGCTGCCGGCGCTGGCGCTTTCGGTCATGTCGATCCTGGCCGACGCGTTGGGCATCCTTTCCTACTTCAATGTGGAGTCGCGGATCCTGGCCTACCTCATCATGGCCGCCGCCATGGGCGGGGTGATGCTGTGCAACGGCAAGCGCAAGATGGCCACCGCCAGCATTGCGCCCGACCAGGCCCGATTCATCGATGGGCGTTGGGTCGAGCGTGATGAAAGTGGCGATTACCTGCTGTATCGCAATACCGCGCCCTGCAATTACGAAAACTGCCACGGTACCGTGCGTATCCAGACGCCACCGCCGCGCGAACAGCATAACCACGATCTGATCGGCGTCTGCGATATCGGCGGCAAGCAACACACCTATCGCGTCGACTTCAATGGCGTCGGCGAACGGCAGCATTTCGACTGGCGCCCGCAGGAACAGAACAAGCCATGACCCCGTTCCAACCACGCCCTTGGTAGGGCGGGCGTGCTCACGAAAAATCCCCCGTCGGGACCAATCAAACTGACAGCCTTCCTGAGTCTTGCCAGGTCATCGCGGCTGCATTTCAACGTTTTTGGCGGGGCGGGGCCACGAAATTTCCTACAGTTCTAATTAACAAAACTCTCACCATATAGAGACGAGTCCTACGCGTTAAAGCTTGTAAAAACAAAAGCTTAGGTATCTTGAACAGTCCTGGCAGAGAACGTCACACCTTTGGCAAGGAGGGACAAGTAAGCCTCGAATAAATGGCCGATAAGAAGGCGCCGGCCTCATGAATGAAGGCCCGGTGGGAACCAGCCAGACGGCTTTTCCCCTCACAATAACGAGGACCTCCATATGCCTGTTCTTGCGCGTTCATTGTTGTTTTGTCTGGCCCTGTCCGGCACGGGGGCCGTCCTGGCGGAGCAGGCAGCCTTGCCTTATCTGCCGGCCAATCAGTTCCGGCTGGCTGACTACCTGCCACCGCCTCCAACTGTTGATTCATCGTTGCAACAAAGCGATTTGACAGCCGTGCTGGCGGCCCAGGCAGCACGCAGTAGCGCTCAGGTGAGCCGGGTCCAGCAGGATGATGAATGGGAAGACAGCGTGTTCCACTTCGCCAGGGAATCCCTCGGCGCCGGTTTCAGCATTGAGCGCCTGCCCCTGACCCGGGCCTTCTTCCGGCGGGCCCAGGAAGACCTGGTGCAATTCCTGATGCCGGCCAAGCACAGCTATGGTCGGCCGCGCCCTTACGAAGCCTCGGCACTGGTGAAGCCGGTATTGCCGCCACCGGAGGGCGATTCCTACCCCAGCGGTCACTCGATGAATGGTTATCTCAATGCCACCTTGCTGAGCATGGCGCTGCCGGAGAAACGCAGCGAGTTGTTCAGCCGCGCACAGATCAATGCCGACAGCCGGGTCATCGCCGGTGTGCATTTCCCCAGCGACCTGGAGGGCGGAAAGATCAGTGCCGCGGTGTTGGCGGCCCGGCTGCTGGACGATCCCCGCGCGGCGGCGGATTTCGAGGCGGTGAAACAGGAGATTCGTGGTGCCCTGGCCTCCGCCGATTGAGTTCCGGGTTGGATGATTTGCCTGGAGTCGGGGATACCGGGTCCCAATAAAAAAGCCCTGAGCAAGTCAGGGCTTTTTTGATCTTTCGTTGTGCCGATTCAGATCGAGATCGGCACAGGGCTGGAGCTCGGAATCAATCCCAGCTCAGCGCGCCGCCAGTCTGATACTCGATCACGCGAGTCTCGAAGAAGTTCTTCTCTTTCTTCAAGTCCATGATTTCGCTCATCCATGGGAACGGGTTGGTGGTGCCCGGGTATTCTTCTTTCAGGCCGATCTGCGACAGGCGACGGTTGGCGATGAACTTGAGGTAGTCCTCCATCATTGCCGCGTTCATGCCCAGTACGCCGCGCGGCATGGTGTCGCGAGCGTATTCGATTTCCAGTTGGGTACCCTGGAGGATCATCTGGGTGGCTTCTTCCTTCATCTCGGCATCCCACAGGTGCGGGTTTTCGATCTTGATCTGGTTGATCACGTCGATACCGAAGTTCAGGTGCATGGATTCGTCGCGCAGGATGTACTGGAACTGCTCGGCGACGCCGGTCATTTTGTTGCGGCGGCCCATGGACAGGATCTGGGTGAAGCCACAGTAGAAGAAGATGCCTTCCAGAACGCAGTAGTAGGCGATCAGGTTGCGCAGCAGCTCCTTGTCGGTGTCGACGGTGCCGGTTTCGAACTTCGGATCGGAGATCGAACGGGTGTACTTCAGGCCCCAGGCCGCTTTCTTGGCGACCGATGGAATCTCGTGGTACATGTTGAAGATCTCGCCTTCATCCATGGCCAACGATTCGATGCAGTACTGGTAGGCGTGGGTGTGGATCGCCTCTTCGAACGCCTGGCGCAGGATGTACTGGCGGCATTCCGGGTTGGTGATCAGGCGGTACACGGCCAGTACCAGGTTGTTGGCAACCAGGGAGTCGGCGGTGGAGAAGAAGCCCAGGTTGCGCATCACGATGCGGCGCTCGTCGTCGGTCAGGCCTTCCGGGTTTTTCCAGAGGGCGATGTCGGCGGTCATGTTGACTTCTTGCGGCATCCAGTGGTTTGCGCAACCGTCCAGGTACTTTTGCCAGGCCCAGTCGTATTTGAATGGCACGAGCTGGTTGAGGTCGGCGCGGCAGTTGATCATGCGCTTTTCATCGACGGCGACACGGGCGGAAGCGCCTTCCAACTCGGCCAGGCCTTCGGCGATGTCGAGCTGGTCCAGAGAGGCCTTGGCACGGGCAACGGCAGCGGAATCACTGGCGGTTACGGCGCGGGCTTCGAGAGCGGCGGCACCACCGGCGCTGTCGAGTTTGTCCATGGCAGCTTCGGCAGCGTGGCCGGCGTTGGCGCCTTTAACGGCGACTTCGCCTTCTTCTTTGTCGAATTCGTCCCAGCTCAGCATGACGTGTCGTCTCCTGCGTGAGGGCCAGATGCCCGTGTGAAAACTGATGGTTGGCTTTTCACACGGCCGAACTGGCCGCGTTGGATCTTAAGGAATCGTTTGTTGCGGCAGCTAACGCAGGCAATAAACAAAAATATGTACGGGAGTTCCGAGGCGGTTATGGGCGCAGAGGACCGAGTCGACTCCTGCGCTGGCTTCGGATTGGCTGTTTATCCCTGTAAGGGAATATTGCAGGCCCGTTTTAAGGCCGCATTATAGGGACTTTTTTGCCGCTGTGGTGCGACGAAGTGGCTCACGATTCGGTTGGCGAGGGGCGTGATCGCGGCGGAGCGAGGGTTTACAAGGCTTTGGCCGGCAAAGATTTTTTTTCACCCGGTTTTGCGGGTTTTTGCCGCCTGGAAGCGATCCGAGACCTTGGCTTTTTCGCGCAATGCTCTGCAAGCCCCGTAGTACATGGCTTACAGGGAAGGTCGTGGGCTTTGGTAGACAGGATTGTGTTCAATTCATGGTGCAAATTGTCAGTCGGATATTTTGCTCAAAAAATAAGCAAAAAAACGCTTTTGCCACTACATCTTGTGTTGGATGGTCAATTTTTGACCTTTGAAACACTACTGTCCCGGGTTGCCACCCGAGGTCGTTCTTGATACTCGAGAAGGCATTTTCGGACCATCATCAAGCCCCTTGGGGCGATACGGAAACGCTCCCTGCAAGGTGGCTCGACAGATGAAAAAGGGGAGTGCGAAAGCCGTGGTCGCACTGCATTGGGCGATGGCTTGCAACCAGTCTGGATTCAGTTGTGCATCTGGCCATCTTTGCCGCAAGAAAGATCTCTTGCGGCCGGCAATTGTTGGAACTTGAAGAGCAACTTTAGTATCAGCCGTTAGAGCAGCCGTTACCCATGACGCGGTATTGAAGAATGTGCCGCAGACCTTTCGAGTCTTCATATTCCATACGTGCAGGTACAACTTCGCATACATTTGGAACTTCGCTCATGGATATAACTTTGGCGATGTCCAGGTCGGACGAGTAAGAGTATTCCTCTACTGCTGGTTGCTGGCTTGCGACATCAGTCGGGATCTCGTCGGCCATTGCTGTAACGCAAAGACTGCTGAAGGCCAGAACTAATAAAGCTTTCATTTTGATTTCACCTTTCTAAGGTCGTGTAGGGTCACGCAGCCTTTGTGGGGTTGCGTGTGGAACTTGAGTAGAAGTCTGGATTAACTGCCTTCGTGGGGGCTGTAACTTGGTTAATCACATTGCCTTGTTGGCGAGGTTGATTTTAGGCGCCTGAGTAGGCGCTATACAGGCGTGCTTTTGATAAACACTATTGACGGTTTTTGTAACAATCCCGGTAAAAACGACCCCCAGCGGCCTGGCAGCGGTCTTCTACTTACCGCAGAAACTACCGCAAGTCCCGTAATAGAGGGGGTAAAGCACTTTTCAGGGGGATCGGCTGGGGGTTGTTACTACCATCGTCGAATGGTTCTATAGGCCCGCCCCGGCTACAACGGGGTCATACAACAACAACTATGTCACCGAGGTAAGAAAGATGAGTGCGGCTTCTCTGTATCCCGTTCGTCCCGAGGTTGCGGCCAACACGCTGACTGACGAGGCGACCTACAAGGCCATGTACCAGCAGTCGGTCGTCAACCCGGACGGCTTCTGGCGCGAGCAAGCCAAGCGCCTCGACTGGATCAAGCCTTTCACCACGGTGAAGCAGACCTCCTTCGACGATCACCATGTCGATATCAAATGGTTTGCCGACGGCACCCTCAACGTTTCCTACAACTGCCTGGATCGCCATCTGGCCGAGCGCGGCGATCAGATCGCGATCATCTGGGAAGGCGACGATCCTTCCGAAAGCCGCAACATCACCTACCGCGAGCTGCACGAACAAGTCTGCAAGTTCGCCAACGCCCTGCGTGGCCAGGACGTGCACCGCGGCGACGTGGTGACTATCTATATGCCGATGATTCCCGAAGCCGTGGTCGCCATGCTGGCCTGTACCCGGATCGGCGCGATTCATTCGGTGGTGTTCGGCGGCTTTTCACCGGAAGCGCTGGCCGGGCGGATCATCGACTGCAAATCCAAAGTGGTGATCACCGCCGACGAAGGCATTCGCGCGGGCAAGAAGATTCCGCTCAAGGCCAATGTCGACGATGCGCTGACCAACCCGGAAACCAGCAGCATCCAGAAGGTCATCGTGTGCAAGCGCACCAATGGCCAGATCAAGTGGAACCAGCATCGCGACATCTGGTACGAAGACTTGATGAAAGTGGCCGGTACCGTCTGCGCGCCAAAAGAAATGGGCGCCGAGGAAGCGCTGTTCATCCTTTATACCTCCGGCTCCACCGGTAAGCCCAAAGGCGTGCAGCACACCACTGGCGGCTACCTGCTGTACGCGGCCCTGACCCACGAGCGCGTATTCGATTACCGTCCGGGGGAAATCTACTGGTGCACCGCCGACGTCGGCTGGGTCACCGGCCACACCTATATCGTCTATGGCCCGCTGGCCAATGGCGCGACCACCGTGCTGTTCGAGGGCGTACCGAACTACCCGGACGTGACCCGCGTGGCGAAGATCGTCGACAAGCACAAGGTCAATATCCTCTACACCGCGCCGACCGCGATCCGCGCCATGATGGCCTCGGGTAACGCCGCCTGCGCAGGCGCCGATGGCAGCAGCCTGCGCCTGCTGGGTTCGGTGGGTGAACCGATCAACCCGGAAGCCTGGGAGTGGTACTACAAGAATGTCGGTCAATCCCGTTGCCCGATCGTCGATACCTGGTGGCAGACCGAGACCGGCGCGACCCTGATGAGCCCGCTGCCGGGCGCCCATGCCCTCAAGCCGGGTTCGGCGGCGCGTCCGTTCTTTGGCGTGGTGCCGGCGCTGGTGGACAACCTGGGCAACATTATCGAGGGCGCCGCCGAAGGCAACCTGGTGATCCTCGATTCGTGGCCAGGCCAGGCGCGCACCCTGTATGGCGACCACGATCGTTTCGTCGATACCTACTTCAAGACGTTCCGTGGCATGTACTTCACCGGTGACGGTGCCCGTCGCGATGAAGACGGCTACTGGTGGATCACCGGGCGTGTGGACGATGTGCTCAACGTCTCCGGCCACCGCATGGGGACCGCCGAGATCGAAAGCGCGATGGTCGCTCACCCGAAAGTCGCCGAAGCGGCGGTGGTCGGTGTGCCCCACGACATCAAGGGGCAGGGCATCTATGTCTACGTCACCCTCAACGGTGGCGAAGAACCGAGCGAAGCATTGCGCCTGGAGCTGAAGAACTGGGTGCGCAAGGAAATCGGTCCGATCGCCTCGCCGGATGTCATCCAGTGGGCGCCTGGCCTGCCGAAGACCCGTTCCGGGAAGATCATGCGCCGTATCCTGCGCAAGATCGCCACGGCGGAGTACGACAGCCTGGGGGATATCTCCACCCTGGCGGACCCGGGCGTGGTGCAGCATCTGGTCGATACCCACAAGACCATGAACGTCGCCTGAGACGGACCTGTGTCAGCGAAAGCCCCGCCCGGCCTTGTGCCGGGCGGGGCTTTTTTGTGAGCGCTATCGGGGGGGGGCTTCTGTAGCCGCTGCCGAAGGCTGCGATCGGCTCCGCAGGAGACGCGCTCTTGAAGGCCCTGAAAGGCCCTTCGGGTCTTATCGCAGCCTGCGGCAGCGGCTACAGGCAGCGGCTTTTCGATCGAATAAATATCGGTATGTCCATCAGGCGTATCTGAATGTTACCGGCGGGAGGGAATGTGTAACCCGCTGCCCGGATTCGGGGCAATGAGAAACGCCAAGCCCTGTTTCAGGGCCTGTGCGGGGTCGGTAAGAAATAAGTCATAACGCTGCGCTTGCCGGAATAGAAGGCTTTGCGAATAATAGGCCCGCAATTTGCAACAGAGATTGGTTTACCGTCTTTTGCTCTTGCATAAATCTGAAGAGCTGTCAATGTGCTCGGCCTGGTTTCTCGGTGCTTCTGTAATTTGTTGTCGCATTGAGGAAATATCGGCTTCGGGCCTGTCGTTAGAATGCCGATCACTCGCTCGTCGTTGCCTGCCCGGGAACCCGCATGAGGTTCGTGGCCAGGTCCTCAAGGACGCAGCACCGCTATCAGGTTCCACCCATTCGCATATTGGGCTGTCGCTCACTCTGCCGTTTTCGCCCTTTACCGATGGAGTCCTAAGATGAAGAAACTCGTGCTTCTTGGCGCCCTGGCACTGTCCTCCGTACTTTCCCTGCCGACGTTCGCCGATGAAAAGCCTCTGAAAATTGGTATCGAAGCGGCTTACCCTCCATTCGCCTCCAAGGCGCCGGACGGCAGCATCGTCGGTTTCGACTACGACATCGGCAACGCCCTGTGCGAAGAAATGAAGGTCAAGTGCGTGTGGGTCGAGCAGGAGTTCGACGGCCTGATCCCCGCGCTCAAGGTACGCAAGATCGATGCGATCCTGTCGTCCATGTCGATCACCGACGACCGCAAGAAGTCCGTGGACTTCACCGGCAAGTACTACAACACCCCTGCGCGCCTGGTCATGAAGGCCGGTACCCAGGTCAGCGATGGCCTGACCGAACTCAAGGGCAAGAACATCGGCGTGCAGCGTGGTTCGATCCACGAGCGTTTCGCCCGTGAAGTGCTGGCTCCGCTGGGTGCCGAGATCAAGCCATATGGCTCGCAGAACGAGATCTACCTGGACGTGGCGGCCGGTCGCCTCGACGGCACCGTGGCAGACGCTACCCTGCTGAATGACGGCTTCCTGAAAACCGACGCCGGCAAAGGCTTCGCGTTCGTCGGCCCGGCATTCACCGACAGCAAATACTTCGGCGACGGCGTGGGTATCGCCGTACGCAAAGGCGATGCGCTGAAAGACAAGATCACCGGTGCGATCACCGCCATTCGCGAGAACGGCAAGTACAAGCAAATCCAGGACAAGTACTTCGACTTCGACATTTACGGCCAGTAAATCGTCGAATCAGCAAGTCCGAGATGGCGCAAGCAGCAGAATCTCTGAAGTTTGCGCCATTTTTTCATCCCAATTTTCGAGGACCTGAATCATGTTGAAAGGCTACGGGGCTGTCATCCTCGATGGCGCTTGGCTGACGCTTCAGCTTGCCTTGTCGTCCATGGCCCTGGCCATCGTTCTGGGTCTGATCGGGGTCGCGCTGCGTCTCTCGCCGGTGCGCTGGCTGGCGTGGCTGGGCGACCTGTATTCCACGGTGATCCGCGGGATTCCCGACCTGGTGCTGATCCTGCTGATCTTCTACGGCGGCCAGGACCTGCTCAACCGTGTCGCGCCAATGCTGGGTTACGACGACTACATCGACCTGAACCCGCTGGCTGCCGGTATCGGCACCCTGGGCTTCATCTTCGGTGCCTACCTGTCGGAGACCTTCCGTGGCGCCTTCATGGCGATTCCCAAGGGGCAGGCGGAAGCGGGCATGGCCTATGGCATGAACAGCTTCCAGGTGTTCTTCCGGGTGCTGGTGCCGCAGATGATCCGTCTGGCGATTCCGGGCTTTACCAACAACTGGTTGGTACTGACCAAGGCCACCGCGCTGATTTCGGTGGTAGGCCTGCAAGACATGATGTTCAAGGCCAAGCAGGCGGCTGATGCCACTCGCGAGCCTTTCACCTTCTTCCTCGCGGTGGCGGCGATGTACCTGGTGATCACCAGTGTCTCGTTGCTGGCATTGCGTCACCTTGAGAAGCGCTACTCGGTAGGCGTAAGGGCGGCTGATCTATGATCTTCGACTACAACGTCATCTATGAGGCCTTGCCGCTGTATTTCAGCGGCCTGCTGACCACCCTGAAACTCTTGGCCCTGTCGCTGTTCTTCGGCCTGCTGGCGGCGCTGCCCCTGGGGCTGATGCGGGTGTCCAAGCAGCCGATCGTCAACCTCAGCGCCTGGCTCTACACCTATGTGATCCGCGGCACGCCGATGCTGGTGCAGTTGTTCCTGATCTATTACGGACTGGCGCAGTTCGATGTGGTGCGCCAGAGCTTCCTCTGGCCTTGGCTGTCCAGTGCGACCTTCTGTGCGTGCCTGGCATTTGCCATCAACACCAGCGCCTACACCGCCGAAATCATCGCCGGCAGCCTCAAGGCCACGCCGAACGGCGAGATTGAAGCGGCCAAGGCCATGGGCATGTCGCGCTACAAAATGTATGCCCGCATCCTGCTGCCGTCGGCCTTGCGCCGGGCGCTGCCGCAGTACAGCAATGAAGTGATCATGATGCTGCAGACCACCAGCCTGGCCTCCATCGTGACCCTGATCGACATCACCGGTGCGGCCCGTACGGTCAACGCGCAGTACTACCTGCCGTTCGAGGCCTACATCACCGCCGGCGTGTTCTACCTGTGCCTGACCTTTATCCTGGTGCGCCTGTTCAAGCTGGCCGAAGGCCGCTGGCTGCGTTACCTGGCGCCGCGGAAGCACTGATATGGAACGCATTGACCACGCATTGCCATGGAGCCACTTGGGCAGCGAGCGGCAGATCTCGGTGTTCCGTTTCGGCCACGGCGAGCGCAAGGCCTATATCCAGGCCAGTCTGCATGCGGACGAACTGCCCGGGATGCGCACCGCCTGGGAGCTGAAAAAGCGCCTGGCCGAACTGGAAGCCCAGGGCGCGCTGAACGGCGTGATCGAACTGGTGCCGGTGGCCAACCCGATGGGCCTGGGGCAGCTGTTGCAGGGCAATCACCAGGGGCGGTTCGAGGCCGGTAGTGGCAAGAACTTCAATCGCGATTTCGTCGAGCTGAGTGTGCCAGTCGCGGCTCGCCTGGAAGGGTGCCTGGGGGGTGACCCGCACGCCAATATCCAGATGATTCGCCAGGCCATGAGTGATGTGCTGGCCGAACTGCCGGCGCCATCGAGCCAGCTGCAAGGCATGCAGCGTATTCTCCTGAGTCATGCCTGCACCGCGGATGTGGTGCTGGACCTGCACTGTGATACGGAAGCGGCGCTGCATATGTACGCCTTGCCGCAGCATTGGCCGCAGTGGCGTTCGCTGGCAGCCCATCTGAACGTGCGGGTCGGCCTGCTGGCGGAAGACTCTGGCGGCAGTTCGTTCGACGAGGCCTGTTCGCTGCCCTGGCTGCGTCTGTCGCGCCAGTTCCCGCAGGCGCAGATTCCGCTGGCCTGCCTGGCGACCACCCTCGAGCTGGGCGGTCAGGCCGACACCGGTCGCCCGCAAGCCGAGGCGCACGCCGAAGGCATCCTGGCGTTTCTCGCCGAGCAGGGGCTGATCGCGGGCGAATGGCCGGCGCCGCAGCATGAAGCGTGTGAGGCCATGCCTTTCGAAGGCACCGAATTGTTGTTTGCGCCGCATCCCGGCGTGGTGAGTTTTCTGCGTCCGGCCGGTAGCTGGGTGGAGAAGGGCGAGCCGATTTTTGAAGTGATTGATCCCTTATCCGATCGGGTCAGCACCCTGTGTGCTGGCACCAGCGGCGTGTTGTTCGCCGTTGAGCGGCTGCGTTACGCCCAACCCGGTTTCTGGCTGGCCAAGGTGGCGGGGCGCGAAGCGCTGCGGCACGGGCGCTTGCTCAACGACTGACTGCTTTTGTGAGAACCGACAGCATGTACAAACTTGAAGTCCAAGACCTGCATAAACGCTATGGCAGTCACGAAGTGCTCAAGGGCGTGTCCCTGAAAGCGGCGGCTGGCGATGTGATCAGCATCATCGGCTCCAGTGGCTCCGGCAAATCCACCTTCCTGCGCTGCATCAACCTGCTGGAGCAGCCGCACGCCGGCAAGATCCTGCTGAACAACGAAGAGTTGAAGCTGGTGGCGAACAAGGACGGCGCCCTGAAGGCGGCCGATCCAAAACAGTTGCAGCGCATGCGTTCGCGCCTGTCGATGGTGTTCCAGCACTTCAACCTGTGGTCGCACATGACCGCCATCGAAAACATCATGGAAGCGCCGGTGCATGTGCTCGGCGTACCCAAGGCCGAAGCCCGTGAAAAGGCCGAGCACTACCTGGCCAAGGTCGGTGTGGCGCATCGCAAGGATGCCTACCCGGGCCACATGTCCGGCGGTGAGCAGCAGCGCGTGGCGATCGCCCGGGCGCTGGCGATGGAGCCTGAGGTCATGCTGTTCGACGAGCCGACTTCGGCGCTCGACCCCGAGCTGGTGGGCGACGTGCTGAAAGTGATGCAGGCCCTGGCCCAGGAAGGCCGGACCATGGTGGTGGTGACCCACGAAATGGGCTTTGCCCGTGAAGTCTCGAACCAGCTGATATTCCTGCACAAGGGCCTGGTGGAAGAGAGCGGCAACCCGCGCGAAGTGCTGGTCAATCCGCAATCGGAACGTTTGCAACAATTCCTCTCGGGCAGCCTGAAGTAAATCGCTCCCGTAATGCACCAAATTAGGTCATGCTGCGCACCGCGCGCCAGATGGTCTAATTTGGTTGCAGCCGCCTTTGGCCTCTAACACTGTTTTCGTTTCGGATTGCCCGCCATGACTGCCCATCGAATTGGTTTCCTGATTTGGCCCAGCACTAAAGCCTTGACGCTGGCGCTGGCCGAGGAGGCCTTGCGTGTCGCTCAGCGCGTGCATCCGGAAGTGGTCTACGAACTGGCCTTCCTGCAGGCCGAGGCTCCGGCCGACGGCGCCTGGCAACTGCCCGGTGAGCCCTGGTCGGGCAAGCTCGAAGGCTGCCAGAAACTGTTCCTGCTGGCCGATGAGCCGCCTGCCACCCTGGCGCCGGCCCTGAGCAGCGCGCTCAAGCAGTTGGTGCGTGCCGGCTGTGTGATCGGCGGCTTGTCCGCCGGTGTGTATCCCCTGGCGCAGCTGGGGTTCCTCGACGGTTATCGGGCGGCGGTGCACTGGCGTTGGCAGGACGATTTCGCCGAGCGTTTCCCCAAGGTCATCGCCACCAGCCATCTGTTCGATTGGGATCGCGATCGCCTGACGGCCTGCGGCGGGATGTCGGTGCTGGATCTGTTGCTGGCGGTGCTGGCCCGTGACCACGGCGCGGAACTGGCCGGCGCGGTCTCTGAAGAGCTGGTGGTCGAGCGGATCCGCGAAGGCGGCGAGCGCCAACGCATTCCGTTGCAGAACCGCCTGGGTTCCAGTCACCCGAAGCTGACCCAGGCGGTGCTGCTGATGGAGGCCAATATCGAGGAGCCGCTGACCACCGACGAAATCGCCCAGCATGTGTGCGTCTCGCGTCGGCAACTGGAGCGGATTTTCAAGCAATACCTCAATCGTGTGCCGAGCCAGTACTACCTGGAATTGCGCCTGAACAAGGCGCGGCAGATGCTGATGCAGACCAGCAAATCGATCATCCAGATCGGCCTGTCCTGCGGTTTCTCCTCGGGGCCGCATTTCTCCAGCGCCTACCGCAACTTCTTCGGCGCCACGCCGCGGGAGGACCGCAACCAGCGGCGCAGCAGCAGCCCGTTCGAACTGTCTTCGGTGCCTTCCGAGCGCGGTTGATCCACCTCTTCGTTTTACCTGTCAAATTGCTATCGCGAGCAAACTTCGCTCCTACACGGAATGCATTCTTCTGTAGGAGCGAAGCTTGCTCGCGATGGCGCCGTATTGTGTGGCGCAAATCGTTGGACAATCCTGCCGTTAAAGCCTCCAGCAGTTTAAACTGCGCCTTTGCGACGCTATTTGTCGCATTGCCGTAAACCCGCGTAAAACCGGGGTTGGCGCTATAAGAAGTTGTCGCTTGGCGACAAGGTCGGGCAGAAAACTGTCCTTACAATCCCCCCATCGCTCGCCAGTTTCAGGCAGGCGTTCCTCTTCAGGAGACTCCGATGTCCGTTGAGCAAGCTCCGGTGCAACGCGCCGATTTCGATCAGGTCATGGTTCCCAACTATGCACCTGCGGCTTTCATTCCTGTGCGTGGCGCGGGTTCCCGAGTCTGGGATCAGTCGGGCCGAGAGCTGATCGACTTTGCCGGCGGGATCGCGGTCAACGTACTGGGCCACGCCCATCCGGCGCTGGTCGCTGCTCTGACCGAGCAGGCCAACAAGCTGTGGCATGTATCCAACGTCTTTACCAACGAGCCGGCCCTGCGCCTAGCCCACAAGCTGGTCGATGCCACCTTTGCCGAGCGCGCGTTCTTCTGCAACTCCGGGGCCGAGGCCAACGAGGCCGCCTTCAAGCTGGCCCGTCGTGTCGCTTTCGACCGTTTCGGCGCGGAAAAATACGAAATCATCGCGGCCCTCAACAGCTTTCACGGTCGCACCCTGTTCACCGTGAACGTCGGCGGCCAGTCGAAATACTCCGATGGCTTCGGTCCTAAAATCACCGGTATCACCCACGTTCCTTACAACGATCTGGCGGCATTGAAAGCGGCGATTTCGGACAAGACCTGCGCGGTGGTACTGGAGCCGATCCAGGGCGAAGGCGGCGTGTTGCCGGCCGAGCAGGCTTACCTGCAAGGCGCCCGCGAGCTGTGCGACGCGCACAACGCGCTGCTGGTGTTCGACGAAGTGCAGACCGGCATGGGCCGCAGTGGCGAGCTGTTCGCCTATATGCACTACGGCGTGACCCCGGACATCCTGACCAGCGCCAAGAGCCTGGGCGGCGGTTTCCCGATTGCTGCGATGCTGACCACCGAGGCGCTGGCCAAGCACCTGGTGGTCGGTACCCACGGCACCACCTACGGCGGCAACCCGCTGGCATGCGCGGTGGCCGGCGCGGTGATCGACGTGATCAACACGCCCGAAGTGCTGAACGGTGTGAAGGCCAAGCACGATCGCTTCAAGACCCGCCTGCTGCAGATCGGCGAGAAGTACGACCTGTTCACCGAAGTGCGTGGCCTGGGCCTGCTGCTCGGTTGCGTGCTCAGCGATGCCTGGAAAGGCAAGGCCAAGGACGTGTTCAACGCCGCTGAAAAAGAAAACCTGATGATCCTCCAGGCCGGCCCGGACGTGGTGCGTTTCGCCCCGAGCCTGGTGGTCGAGGAAGCGGACATCGAAGAAGGCCTGCAGCGCTTCGAGCGCGCGGTCGCCAAGCTGACTCAGGCCTGATTCGGGCCGCGGTACTTCTCGGCGCTTGTCTGCAGGGCAAGCGTCGAGCCTCATTTTCGGTGCCGGGCTGTCCCGGCATTTTTTTCCCTGAGTCGGCCTCCTGGCTGGCCTGTTTCGAGTAAGGAGTGACACCATGCTGGTGATGCGCCCCGCGCAAATGGCTGATCTGGGCGAGGTACAGCGTCTGGCTGCGGACAGCCCGATTGGTGTCACTTCCTTGCCGGATGACGTGGAACGCCTGAGCGACAAGATCGCCGCAAGCGAGGCTTCGTTCGCCGCCGAGGTGAGCTTCAATGGCGAGGAGAGCTATTTCTTCGTCCTTGAGGATACCGAAACCGGCAAGCTGGTCGGTTGCTCGGCCATCGTCGCCTCGGCCGGTTATTCCGAGCCGTTCTACAGCTTCCGTAACGAGACCTTCGTGCACGCCTCCCGCGAGCTGAAGATCCACAACAAGATCCACGTGCTCTCCCAGTGCCACGACCTGACTGGCAACAGCCTGCTGACCAGCTTCTATGTGGTCCCGGAACTGGTGGGTTCGCCGTGGTCGGAACTCAATTCCCGCGGTCGCCTGCTGTTCGTCGCCAGCCACCCGGAGCGTTTCGCCGATTCGGTGGTGACCGAGATCGTTGGCTACAGCGATGAGAATGGCGACTCGCCGTTCTGGGATGCCATCGGTCGCAATTTCTTCGACCTCAACTACGCCGCCGCCGAGCGTCTGTGCGGGCTGAAAAGCCGCACCTTCCTCGCCGAGCTGATGCCGCATTACCCGATCTATGTGCCGCTGCTGCCGGATGCCGCGCAGGAAGCCATGGGCCAGGTGCACCCGCGGGCGCAGATCACCTTCGACATCCTGATGCGCGAAGGCTTCGAGACCGACCATTACATCGACATCTTCGACGGCGGCCCGACCCTGCACGCCCGGGTCTCGGGGATCCGCTCGATCGCCCAGAGCCGCGTGGTGCCGGTGAAGATCGGCGAGGTCGCCAAGGGCGGCGGCCGCCAGTACCTGGTCGCCAATGCGCAGTTGCAGGATTACCGCGCGGTGATGCTGGAGCTGGATTACGCGCCGGGCAAACCGGTGACCCTGGATCTGCAAGCGGCCGAAGCCCTGGGCGTCGGCGAAGGTGCCAGCGTGCGCCTGGTGGCGGTTTAACGGCTGCGGCAAATGCCGGAAGAATCCTGGAAAGCAGCGAGTTTCGCGGGGGCCGTCAGCGGCGCCCGTTTGAGGAGATAGCATGATCGTTCGTCCCGTACGCAGCAGCGACTTACCCGCTCTGATCGACCTGGCCCGCAGCACCGGCACTGGCCTTACCACCTTGCCGGCCAACGAAGAACGCCTGAAACACCGCGTGGGCTGGGCGGAAAAGACCTTCCGTGGCGAAGCCGAGCGGGGCGATGCGGATTACCTGTTCGTGCTCGAGGACGACAACGGGCGCGTGGTGGGGATTTCCGCGATCGCCGGCGCCGTTGGCTTGCGCGAGCCTTGGTACAACTTCCGGGTCGGCCTGACCGTCAGCGCCTCCCAGGAGCTGAACATCTACCGCGAGATTCCAACGCTGTTCCTGGCCAACGACCTGACCGGCAATTCCGAGCTGTGCTCGCTGTTCCTGCACGCCGATTACCGCACCGGCCTCAACGGCCGCATGCTGGCCAAGGCACGCATGCTGTTCATCGCCGAATTCCCGCAGCTGTTCGGCAATAAGATCATCGCCGAGATGCGCGGCATGTCCGATGAAGCCGGGCGCTCGCCATTCTGGGAAAGCCTGGGCCGGCACTTCTTCAAGATGGAGTTCAGCCAGGCCGACTACCTGACCGGCGTGGGCAACAAGGCGTTCATCGCCGAACTGATGCCGAAGTTCCCGCTGTACACCTGCTTCCTCTCCGAAGGCGCGCGCAACGTGATCGGCAAGGTGCACACCGATACCGAGCCGGCCCTGGCCATGCTCAAGAGCGAGGGCTTCAGCTACCAGGGCTACGTCGACATCTTCGACGCCGGCCCGGCGGTGGAGTGCGAAACCGCCAAGATCCGCGCGGTGCGCGACAGCCAGGCGCTGGTGTTGGCCATCGGCACGCCGGGCGACGACGCCACGCCTTTCCTGATTCATAACCGCAAGCGCGAGGACTGCCGGATCACCGCCGCACCCGCGCGCTTCGCGTCGGGCACCCTGGTGGTTGATGCACTGACCGCCAAACGCCTGCAACTCAATGCGGGCGATCAGGTCCGTGCCGTTGCGCTGTCTGCTTCCCGGGAGTCGAAATAATGAACACGCTGTACATCGCAGGCCAATGGCTGCCAGGCCAGGGCGAAGCCTTTGAATCCTTGAATCCGGTGACCCAGCAGGTGCTATGGTCGGGCAACGGCGCCACCGTCGCCCAGGTTGAAAGTGCGGTGCAGGCCGCGCGCCAGGCATTCCCGGCCTGGGCCAAGCGGTCGCTGGACGAGCGGATCGCCGTGCTGGAAGCCTTTGCCGCCAGCCTGAAAAGCCATGCCGACGAACTGGCGCGCTGCATCGGCGAGGAAACCGGCAAGCCGCTGTGGGAAGCCGCCACCGAAGTGACCAGCATGGTCAACAAGATCGCGATTTCGGTGCAGAGCTACCGTGAACGTACCGGCGAGAAGAGCGGCCCGCTGGGCGACGCCACCGCGGTATTGCGCCACAAGCCCCATGGTGTGGTGGCGGTGTTCGGCCCTTACAACTTCCCAGGCCATCTGCCTAACGGGCATATCGTTCCTGCCTTGCTGGCGGGTAACAGCGTGCTGTTCAAGCCCAGCGAGCTGACCCCGAAAGTCGCCGAGCTGACGGTCAAGTGCTGGATCGAAGCCGGCCTGCCGGCGGGTGTTCTGAACCTGCTGCAAGGCGCGCGGGAAACCGGTATCGCCCTGGCTGCCAACCCGGGGATCGACGGTCTGTTCTTCACCGGTTCCAGTCGCACCGGCAATCACCTGCACCAGCAGTTCGCCGGCCGCCCGGACAAGATCCTCGCGCTGGAGATGGGTGGTAACAATCCGCTGGTGGTGGACCAGGTCGCGGACCTGGACGCGGCGGTCTACACCATCATCCAGTCGGCCTTCATTTCCGCCGGCCAGCGTTGCACTTGCGCGCGCCGCCTGCTGGTGCCGCAAGGCGCCTGGGGCGACCAGTTGCTGGAGCGCCTGGTGGCGGTCAGCTCGACCATCGAGGTCGGTGCCTTCGACCAGCAGCCGGCGCCGTTCATGGGCTCGGTGATTTCCCTTGGCGCGGCCCGCGCGCTGATACAGGCCCAGGAAAACCTGTTGGCCAATGGCGCCGTGGCGCTGCTGGAAATGACCCAGCCGCAGGCCCAGGCCGCGCTGTTGACCCCGGGCATTCTCGACGTGACCGCGGTGGCCGAGCGCCCGGACGAAGAACTGTTCGGCCCCTTGCTGCAAGTGATTCGCTACGCCGATTTCGCAGCGGCGATCGCCGAGGCCAACGACACCCAATACGGCCTGGCAGCGGGCCTGCTGTCGGATTCCGAGGCGCGTTACCAGCAGTTCTGGCTGGAAAGCCGGGCCGGTATCGTCAACTGGAACAAGCAGCTGACCGGTGCTGCGAGCAGCGCGCCGTTCGGTGGTGTGGGTGCCTCGGGCAACCATCGCGCCAGTGCCTATTACGCGGCGGATTACTGCGCGTACCCGGTGGCGTCGCTGGAAACCGCGAGCCTGACCTTGCCGAGCGCGCTGACGCCGGGTGTACGCCTGGGGTGATGGGTTGCACCGCAGATTGCCGGAAGGTCCTGCGGACCTTGTCGCAGTCTGCGAAGCGGCTACAGAGAGCGGCGGGGCGTCGGTGGTTGTGGTAACCCTGTAGCCGCTGCCGCAGGCTGCGATCGTCCCGCGAAGCGGGCGCCGACGGCCTCAAGACATGTACTGATACCGATGCCTATAACAACAGATTCTCGTGGAGCCTCGCTGATGAAATCCTATGAAGTCAATTTCGACGGTCTAGTGGGGCCTACCCATAACTACGGCGGCCTGTCCTACGGCAACGTCGCGTCCCAGAGCAACAGCCAGCAGTCTTCCAATCCCAAGGAGGCCGCGCTGCAGGGCCTGGCGAAAATGAAAGCGCTGATGGAAATGGGTTTCCAGCAAGGCGTGCTGGCACCCCAGGAACGCCCGGACGTGGCCGCCCTGCGTCGGCTGGGTTTTGCCGGCAGCGATGCGCAGGTCATCGAGCGCGCCGCCAAGGATGCGATGCCGCTGCTGGTCGCCAGCTGCTCGGCGTCGAGCATGTGGGTGGCCAACGCCGCCACGGTCAGCCCGAGCGCCGACACCGCTGACGGTCGCGTGCATTTCACCGCCGCCAACCTGAACTGCAAATATCACCGCAGCATCGAGCACCCGACCACCAGTCGCGTGCTGGGGGCGATGTTCGCCGACCAGAAGCACTTCGCCCATCACGCGGCGTTGCCGGCGGTGGCGCAGTTCGGCGATGAGGGCGCGGCCAACCACACCCGTTTCTGCCGCGACTATGGCCAGGCCGGTGTCGAGTTCTTCGTCTTCGGTCGCAGCGCCTTCGATACCCGCTACCCGGCACCGCAGAAGTACCCGGCGCGCCAGACCCTGGAAGCCTCGCAGGCCGTCGCCCGCCTGCACGGCCTGAGCGACGACGGTGTGGTGTATGCCCAGCAGAACCCGTCGGTGATCGACCAGGGTGTGTTCCACAACGATGTGATCGCGGTGGGTAACGGCGAAGTGCTGTTCTATCACGAGGACGCGTTCCTTGAGACCGACAAGATGCTCGCCGAGCTGCAGGCCAAGCTGGGCAAGCGCGGCGGCAACTTCCAGTCGATCTGTGTGCCGCGCTCGCAGGTCACGGTGGAAGACGCGGTGCGTTCCTACCTGTTCAACAGCCAACTGCTGTCCCGCGCCGATGGCTCGATGCTGCTGATCGTGCCGGAAGAGTGCCGCGGCAACGAGCGTGTCTGGCAGTACCTGCAAAGCCTGACCAACTCCGGCGGCCTGATCCGCGAAGTGAAAGTCTTCGACCTCAAGCAGAGCATGCAGAACGGCGGTGGCCCGGCGTGCCTGCGGCTACGGGTCGCGCTCAATCAAACCGAGCTGGCGGCGGTCAACCCAGGGGTTATCATGACCGCGCCGTTGTACGGCACGCTGACCCAATGGGTCGACAAGCACTACCGCGACCGCCTGAGCGAAAACGATCTGGCGGACCCGCAATTGCTGCTTGAGTGCCGGACGGCACTGGATGAACTGACGCAAATCCTTAAACTGGGCGCGGTTTATCCATTCCAGATCAATTAAAAGCCCGCGCCTGCTTCTGCTGATCCAGGCGCGCCGCTTTACCTCCAGATGAGAGCGTAATAAATGAGCGATACCCTGCAGCTGATCCTTGAAGACACCGACGGCACTCAACTGGAAACTTCCTGCACCCGCGTTGCCGTGATGTGGCAAGGCAAGGAACTGTGGATCCAGCAGGACGGCCGTGGCCAGCTGCTGATCGGCGTGGACGTCGAGGAAGGCGACGAAGAATACGCCAACCTGCTGCTGCGCCCATTGGCGACTAATCTGGTAAGTCTGCAACTGGAAATGGAACCGGCCGACGCTGGTGACGACGATCACGTGCACGGCCCTGACTGCCAGCACGACCATTAAGGAATAACGTTCTATGCTCGCCCTCGGCAAACTGCTTGAACTGACCCTCGCCGGTCGTGAACCGGCGGAGAAGACTCAACTGACTGTCGACGGCGTGCGGATGCGCTGGCTGAGCGAAGGTGCGCTGGAGGTCCGGCCACCCCAGGCGCGGGACAATGGCATGGATGTGCTGTTGTCGGCCGGCATCCACGGCAACGAGACGGCACCGATCGAGTTGCTCGACCGTCTGTTGCACGACATCGCCCGCGGCGACCTCAAGCCGTGCGCACGCATTCTGTTCCTGTTCGGCAACCCCGAGGCCATGCGCCGCGGCGAGCGTTTCATCGAGCAGGACATCAACCGGCTGTTCAATGGCCGGCATGAACAAAGCAGCGGCAACGAAGCCTTGCGCGCCTGCGAGCTGGAGCGCCTGGCGGCGAGTTTCTTCAGCCTGCCGGAGCGTACCCGCCTGCACTACGACCTGCACACGGCGATCCGCGGTTCGAAGATCGAACAGTTCGCCCTGTATCCGTGGAAGGAAGGTCGCCAGCACTCGCGCCGGGAACTGGCGCGCCTGCGGGCCGCGGGCATGCAGGCGGTGCTGCTGCAGAACAAACCGTCCATCGTGTTCAGCTCCTATACCTACGACAAGCTGGACGCCGAGTCTTTCACCCTGGAGCTGGGCAAGGCCCGGCCGTTCGGGCAGAACCAGGGGGTGAATGTCGAGCGTCTGGAAACCCGCCTCAAGCAGATCATCGAAGGCCGCGAACCGCCCATGACGGAGGAGAAGCTGGATGGCTTGCAGCTGTTCAGCGTCGCTCGGGAAATCATCAAGCACAGCGATACCTTCCACCTGCATCTGCCGGCGGACATCGAGAACTTCTCCGAACTGGAAGTGGGTTACCTGCTGGCCGACGATATCGCCCAGACCCGCTGGATAGTCGAGGAGGAGGGCGCGCGGATCATTTTCCCCAACCCCAAGGTGAAGAACGGCCTGCGTGCCGGGATCCTGATCGTGCCGACCACGGCTGACGGCCTGGCCTGATACGGCAACCTGTAGCCGCTGCCGAAGGCTGCGATCGACCGCGTAGCGGGCGCAGCTTTTGAGGTTGATTAGAAGGCCCTGCGGGCCTTATCGCAGCCTGCGGCAGCGGCCACAAAAAGCATCGCGAGCCAGCTCGGCCCCTGTAGGAGTGAGCTGGCTCGCGATTTTGCTTTCAGCGTCTGACGCTTACACCGCTACCCGCTGTTCATGACGACGCAGGGCGCGAGTCTTGTGCAGGGTGTCGGCGCAGGTCTTCGCGGCTTCCTGGCCCTTGTGCACGAAATGCTCGAAGAAGAACTTCTGATGTTCTTCACCGGCGTGGAAGTGATGCGGGGTCAAGACCACCGAGAACACCGGCACTTCGGTTTCCAGCTGGACCTGCATCAGGCCGCTGATCACCGACTGGGCGACGAATTCGTGGCGGTAGATACCGCCGTCCACCACCAGGCCCGCGGCGACGATGCCGGCATAACGACCGGACTTGGCCAGCAGCTTGGCGTGCAGTGGAATTTCAAAGGCGCCGCCGACTTCGAAGAAGTCGATATCACTTTCCTGATAACCCTGGGCGAGCATTTCGCTGACGAACCCTTTGCGGCTCTGGTCGACGATTTCCTTGTGCCAGCAGGCCTGGATAAACGCCACACGTTCGCCGTGATGCTGTTTGCTTTTGCTATCGATTGCGGTGGGTTGCATTGGTTCTGACTCCTGTTTGTGTGAAAAACAGGGCGTTATGAATCGAAAGGGATTTAAGGGTACGTACAGGTCAGGCGCACAAGCAGTCATGCGCAGGTCTGTGGACGGCCCTTTGGCACCAATCCCGTTCTCTCTTCATCCGGACTATGACCGTCGGCCCCGGGATCACACCGGGTCTGCTGACCTTGCCGTCATTCGCCGCCGAAGCGGTGCCTGTCGCCAAGCGCTCGCGGGCTATGCGCATTGCGCGCAATTACCGCCGGTGGGGAATTACACCCCGCCCTGAGAACGTTGCCACCGGGCTTTGCGGCGGCGGTGAGTTTGTAACACATATTTTTCGGCGGTGCATTGCGGCGTTTGGATGATAAACATCGGTTTTTCATGTCCATCGCTGGGCTTTTCCCGGGCGGGCCTTGATAAATCACGGTTGTGCCCGTAGTAATTCAGTTCGAAAGAATTTCCTTATCCGCAGCGACGTTCGCGTCCCCTTGCCGAGGCCTGATTCATGAGCGTTATCGATCTTCGTAGTGACACCGTTACCCAACCCACGGCAGGCATGCTGGAAGCAATGGCCACGGCGGCCACGGGCGATGATGTCTACGGCGAAGATCCGACGGTCAACCGCCTGGAAGCTGAACTGGCGCAGCGCCTGGGGTTCGCCGAGGCGCTGTTCGTGCCGACCGGCACCATGAGCAACCTGCTGGGCTTGATGGCCCATTGTGGGCGTGGCGACGAATACATCGTCGGCCAGCAGGCGCATACCTATAGGTACGAGGGCGGCGGCGCGGCGGTGCTGGGTTCGATCCAGCCACAGCCACTGGAAGTCCAGGCCGACGGCTCGCTGGACCTGGCCCAGGTGGCCGCGGCGATCAAGCCGGATGATTTCCACTTTGCCCGTACCCGCCTGCTAGCGCTGGAAAACACCATGCAGGGCAAGGTGCTGCCATTGAGCTATCTGGCGCAGGCCCGGGCCTTCACCCGTGAGCATGGTCTGGCCCTGCACCTGGACGGCGCGCGGCTGTACAACGCGGCGGTCAAGCTGGGTGTCGATGCGCGGCAGATTACCCAGTACTTCGATTCGGTTTCGGTGTGCCTGTCCAAGGGCCTGGGCGCGCCGGTGGGCTCGGTGCTGTGCGGTTCGGCGCAGCTGATCGGCAAGGCCAGGCGCCTGCGCAAGATGGTCGGCGGTGGCATGCGCCAGGCCGGAATCCTGGCCGCGGCGGGCCTGTACGCGCTCGATCATCACGTAGCGCGCCTGGCCGATGACCACGCCAATGCCCAACTGCTGGCCGAGGGGCTGCGTGAAGCGGGCTATGACGTCGAGCCGGTGCAGAGCAACATGGTCTATGTCGCGATGGGCGACAGGGCAGAAGCGCTCAAGGCCTTCGCCGGCGAGCGCGGGATCAGGTTGAGCGCCGCGTCGCGGCTGCGGATGGTCACCCATATGGACGTCAGTCGTGCACAAATCGAGCAGGTCGTCGGGACTTTTATCGATTTTTCCCGCAACTGACAGTGTTAGCCGTCCAATTGACCGTCTCTATCGTATAAACACGCTGTACCCCAAGCTCAGGGCCGATATAATGCGGCCCTTTGCCGTCGTTTCGTCTGATGACGTTTCGCACAGGCCTTTGGCCGCAGTCTCCGTGGAAGAACCTAATGAAAAGCGCAGAAATCCGTGAAGCCTTCCTTCGCTTCTTCGAAGAGCAAGGCCACACCCGTGTAGCCTCCAGCTCTTTGATTCCGGGCAACGACCCAACCCTGCTGTTCACCAACGCGGGGATGAACCAGTTCAAGGACTGCTTCCTGGGCCAGGAAAAGCGCGCCTATACCCGCGCCGTAAGCAGCCAGAAATGCGTACGCGCCGGCGGCAAGCACAACGACCTGGAAAACGTCGGTTACACCGCCCGTCACCACACTTTCTTCGAAATGCTGGGCAACTTCAGTTTCGGCGATTACTTCAAGCGTGACGCCATCACTTTCGCCTGGACATTCCTGACCTCCGACAAGTGGCTGAACCTGCCGAAAGAAAAGCTCTGGGTCACCGTCTACGCCAGCGATGACGAGGCCTATGACATCTGGACCAAGGAAGTCGGGGTTCCGGCCGAGCGCATGGTCCGTATCGGCGACAACAAGGGCGCGCCATACGCCTCCGACAACTTCTGGACCATGGGCGATACCGGCCCGTGCGGTCCTTGCACCGAGATTTTCTACGATCACGGCGCCGACATCTGGGGCGGCCCACCGGGCTCGCCGGAAGAGGATGGCGACCGTTACATCGAGATCTGGAACAACGTATTCATGCAGTTCAACCGCACCGCCGATGGCGTGTTGCATCCGTTGCCAGCGCCGTCGGTGGACACCGGCATGGGCCTGGAGCGGATCAGTGCGGTCCTGCAGCACGTTCACTCGAACTATGAAATCGACCTGTTCCAGAGCCTGCTGAACGCGGCGGCCAAGGCCATCGGTTGCACCAACGACGCCCAGGCGTCTTTGAAAGTCGTGGCCGACCACATCCGTTCCTGCGGCTTCCTGATTGCCGACGGCGTGTTGCCTTCCAACGAAGGCCGCGGTTATGTCCTGCGTCGCATCATTCGCCGCGCTTGCCGTCACGGCAACAAGCTGGGCGCCAAGGGCAGCTTCTTCTATCAGATCGTCGCTGCCCTGGTTGCCGAAATGGGCGAAGCCTTCCCGGAACTGAAATCCCAGCAGGCACACATCGAGCGCGTGCTGAAAGCCGAAGAAGAGCAGTTCGCCAAGACCCTGGAGCAGGGCCTGAAGATCCTCGAGCAGGACCTGGCCGAACTCAAAGGCACGGTGGTACCGGGCGACGTGGTGTTCAAGCTGTATGACACCTACGGTTTCCCGATGGACCTGACTGGCGACATCGCCCGTGAGCGCGAACTGACCCTCGACGAGGAAGGTTTCGAGCGCGAGATGGAAGCCCAGCGCGTACGTGCCCGTTCCGCCAGCTCCTTTGGCATGGACTACAACAGCCTTGTCAAGGTCGATGTGGCCACCGAATTCACCGGTTATCACGCCACCAGTGGTTCGGCCAAGGTGGTTGCTCTTTATAAGGAAGGGCAATCGGTCGACGTGCTGAGCGAAGGCGAAGAGGGCGTGGTGGTTCTCGACCAGACGCCTTTCTACGCCGAGTCGGGCGGCCAGATCGGCGACTGCGGTTACCTGCAAGCGGGTAATGCGCGTTTCGACGTGCGCGATACCACCAAGACCGGCGGGGCTTTCCTGCACCACGGCGTCTTGGCCAGCGGCAGCCTGACCGTTGGTGCACCGGTGCAAACCCAGGTGGATGCCGAGGTGCGTCACGCCACTTCGTTGAACCACTCGGCCACCCACTTGCTGCACGCCGCTCTGCGCCAGGTACTGGGCGAGCATGTACAGCAGAAGGGTTCGCTGGTCGACAGTCAGCGCCTGCGTTTCGACTTCAGCCATTTCGAAGCAATCAAGCCTGAGCAGATCAAGGCCCTGGAAGACATCGTCAACGCCGAGATTCGCAAGAACACCGCGGTGGAAACCGAAGAAACCGATATCGACACCGCCAAGCAGAAGGGCGCCATGGCGCTGTTCGGCGAGAAGTATGGCGACAGCGTGCGTGTCCTGAGCATGGGCGGCGATTTCTCCGTTGAACTGTGTGGCGGTATCCACGCCAATCGCACCGGTGATATCGGCCTGCTGAAAATCATCAGCGAAGGCGGCGTGGCCTCTGGCGTACGGCGTATCGAAGCCGTCACCGGTGCCGCGGCACTGGCGTACCTGAACGCTGCGGAAGAGCAACTCAAGGAAGCGGCGACCCTGGTCAAGGGCAGCCGTGACAACCTGATCGACAAGCTGTCGGCCGTGCTGGAGCGCAACCGTCTGCTGGAGAAACAACTCGAGCAGTTGCAGGCCAAGGCGGCCAGTGCCGCTGGCGACGACCTGTTGGCGCAGGCGCTGGATATCAAAGGCGCGAAAGTGCTGGCGGCGCGCCTGGACGGTCAGGACGGCAAAGCGCTGTTGGCGCTGGTCGATCAGTTGAAAAACAAACTCGGTCGCGCAGTGATCCTGCTCGGCAGTGTCCATGAGGAAAAGGTCGTACTGGTTGCGGGCGTAACCAAGGACCTGACTGGCCAACTCAAAGCCGGTGATTTGATGAAGCAAGCCGCTGCGGCAGTGGGCGGGAAGGGCGGTGGTCGTCCGGACATGGCGCAGGGCGGTGGTGTCGATGCCGCTGCGCTGGATGCCGCGCTGGCCCTGACCGTTCCGTTTGTCGAGCAGGGGATTTAAGGTTCCAAGCCGAGCCCGTCGTCTAGTGGCGGGCTTTGGAGCTGCGCAGTTTGATTGATTAATGGGCGCCCCTTTACGGGCTGAGGCGGCTTAGAAATGGCTTTGATCGTACAGAAATTTGGAGGCACCTCGGTCGGTTCTGTCGAAAGAATCGAGCAGGTCGCCGACAAGGTGAAAAAATTCCGCGAAGCCGGTGACGACCTGGTGGTTGTGCTGTCGGCCATGAGCGGCGAAACCAACCGTCTGATCGACCTTGCCAAGCAAATCAGCGGCGACGGTCAGCCGGTTCCTCGCGAGCTGGACGTGATCGTTTCCACCGGTGAGCAGGTAACGATCGCACTTTTGGCCATGGCGCTGATCAAGCGCGGCGTGCCGGCAGTCTCCTATACCGGCAACCAGGTGCGGATTCTGACCGATAGCGCGCACAATAAAGCGCGCATTTTGCAGATCGACGATCAGAAAATTCGCGGTGACCTGAAGGCTGGTCGCGTGGTTGTGGTCGCAGGTTTCCAGGGCGTCGACGAGCACGGCAACATCACTACCCTCGGTCGTGGCGGTTCCGACACCACCGGCGTGGCACTGGCGGCAGCCCTGAAGGCTGACGAATGCCAGATCTACACCGATGTCGACGGCGTCTACACCACCGATCCGCGCGTGGTGTCCGTGGCCCAGCGCCTGGACAAGATCACCTTCGAAGAAATGCTGGAAATGGCCAGCCTGGGTTCCAAGGTGCTGCAGATCCGCGCAGTCGAGTTCGCCGGCAAGTACAACGTTCCGCTGCGCGTACTGCACAGCTTCAAGGAGGGTCCGGGTACCCTCATTACTATTGATGAAGAGGAATCCATGGAACAGCCGATCATTTCCGGCATCGCTTTTAACCGCGATGAAGCCAAGCTGACCATCCGTGGCGTGCCAGACACTCCCGGCGTGGCCTTCAAGATTCTCGGCCCGATCAGTGCCGCGAATATTGAAGTCGACATGATCGTGCAGAACGTTTCGCACGATAACACCACCGACTTCACCTTCACCGTGCACCGCAACGATTACCTGGCAGCCCAGCAAGTGCTGGAAAACACTGCCCGTGAAATCGGCGCCCGGGAAGTGGTAGGCGATACCAAGATCGCCAAGGTCTCGATCGTTGGCGTTGGCATGCGTTCCCACGCGGGTGTTGCCAGTCGAATGTTCGAAGCACTGGCCAAGGAAAGCATCAACATCCAGATGATCTCGACCTCGGAAATCAAGGTTTCCGTGGTGATCGAAGAGAAGTACCTGGAACTGGCTGTGCGCGCTCTGCACACGGCTTTCGAACTGGACGCTCCGGCCCGACAGGGCGAGTGATGCGTTGCCCGAAGGGCGCGGTTTACCGCGCCCTTTGTTTTTTTGATCGGCGTGACAGAAAACTGTTCTTTTGCTCGCGCTAGTCAATACTTAGGCGTGTAGGGCTACGGCCGTCCTGGTTGTAGGTCGATACCCTTTTTTTTGCAGACTGTTGTCCCTGAAATGAAATGCGTGAGGAGAAAGGTATGCTGATTCTGACTCGTCGGTGCGCAGAAAGCCTGATTATTGGTGATGGCGAAATCACCGTGACCGTGCTTGGCGTCAAAGGAAATCAAGTGCGTATCGGTGTCAACGCCCCTAAAGAGGTAGCGGTGCACCGGGAAGAAATTTACCTGCGGATAAAGAAAGAGAAGGACGAAGAACCAAGCCATTAATTTTTATCGTTTTTTTTGTTTGCAAACGGGGAGAAAGCTGGTTAATATACGCCCCGTGTTGCGGAGAGCTGGCCGAGTGGCCGAAGGCGCTCCCCTGCTAAGGGAGTACACCTCAAAAGGGTGTCGGGGGTTCGAATCCCCCGTTCTCCGCCATTATTTACTTAGTTCGTTGTAATCTGGCTTCTTCTGTAAGTTGTTGAAATTACTAGAAAAAGTGCTTTACAAAAAGATTTAACGGCCTATAATGCGCGGCAACAAATGCACTCGTAGCTCAGCTGGATAGAGTACTCGGCTACGAACCGAGCGGTCACAGGTTCGAATCCTGTCGAGTGCACCATATACCAAGAAGCCCGCATTTATTGCGGGCTTTTTGCTTTCTGCCGTTTGGGTTTTCTCCCTTCTTTATTGGTTCCTCTGTTTGAACGTCGCGATCATTCTGGCGTCGTATTCAGCGTGTGCCTGTCCTTTTGATGTGGCCTTTCGAAAACTCCCGGCAATTGTGAATCGATAGCGGGAGCGAGTTCCGGGCGCAGTTTTTTGGTCTGGGGTGTGTTTTCTTTTTCGGATGGTGCGTCGCAGCTTTATAGATTCAGCGCTTCTTCAGCTTTGCGCCGCAAGCGCTTGTTCTTGCCATGATTTTTTAACGTTTAAAGCCGTCAAGCGGTGTATGATTGCGCCCGTCAGCCCCGCCGGGGCTTGTGGAATACCTCCATGGACTTACCCAGTAGTTACTCAGTATCCCGTTTTTACAATCATGAATTGACTGATTGATCCTTCCGGCGTGCTCCTCTGCTGGGAGTGGAGTTCGCCTATGACCGAAGTAGAAGTAAAGAAAACACAAGACAGCCTGCAGGATCGCCTCGCTCAAGTCGTTGAGCTGCTGCAGCGCCAGCGGGTGGTCGAAGACCTGACTCATCGTCAGGAAGGTCATCATCAGGATCGGGTCGAGAACCTGGTCCACCGGCAAAACCTTGTCGAGCTGCAACGCAAGCTCGACGATCTGCACTCTGCCGACGTTGCCTATATCCTTGAAGCCTTGCCGCTCGACGAGCGTCTGACTGTCTGGCAGTTGGTCAAGGCCGAGCGTGACGGCGACATCCTGCTCGAAGTATCCGATTCCGTACGTGAAACCCTGATCGCCGACATGGACGATCATGAGCTCCTGGCTGCTGCCAAGGAGATGGACGCCGACGAACTTGCTGACCTGGCTCCCGAGCTGCCGCGAGACGTTGTCCATGAGCTGATGGAAGCGTTGGACGGCCAGCAGCGCGAGCGCGTTCGCTCCGCCTTGTCGTATGACGAGGAGCAGGTCGGTGCGTTGATGGACTTCGAGATGGTGACCATCCGTGAGGATGTCAGCCTTGAAGTGGTTCTGCGTTATCTGCGTCGCCTCAAAGAGTTGCCAGGCCATACCGACAAGTTGTTCGTCGTCGACTATGACGGCGTGCTCAAGGGGGTGCTGCCCATCAAGCGGTTGCTGGTGAATGATCCGGAGAAACAGGTTTCGGAAGTCATGGCCAGCGACCCGGTAAGTTTCCATCCGGACGAAGATGCCTACGACGCTGCGCAGGCATTCGAGCGCTACGACTTGATCTCGGCGCCGGTGGTCGACAAGAACGGCAAATTGATCGGCCGTCTGACCATCGATGAAATGGTCGACCTGATTCGTGAGGAGAGCGAGACCGAAGTCCTCAACATGGCCGGTCTGCGTGAAGAAGAAGATATTTTTGCCTCGGTCTGGCGTTCCCTGCGCAACCGTTGGGCCTGGCTGGCAATCAACCTGATCACCGCATTTGTCGCTTCGCGAGTGATCGGTCTGTTTGAAGGCTCCATCGAAAAGCTGGTGGCCCTGGCGGCCCTGATGCCGATCGTGGCGGGTATTGGCGGCAACTCGGGTAACCAGACCATCACCATGATCGTTCGCGCCATGGCGCTGGACCAGGTCAGCACCGGCAATACCTCGCGTCTGATGCGCAAGGAGCTGGCGGTGGCCTTGATCAACGGCCTGGTCTGGGGCGGAGTCATCGGTGTGGTGGCTTACCTGCTCTACGGCAGTTGGTCGTTGGGTGTGGTGATGACGGCGGCCATGACGCTCAACCTGTTGCTGGCGGCGCTGATGGGGGTTCTGATTCCGATGACGCTGGCGCGCCTGGGGCGCGACCCAGCCATGGGAGCCAGCGTCATGATCACGGCCATGACCGACAGTGGCGGCTTCTTTATCTTCCTTGGGCTGGCCACCATCTTCCTGCTTTGATCCCGCGTACAGCCCCTCTAATGGGGCTGTATCGTTTTCTCCATCCCCTTGCCACCCAGGCTTCTGTGTTTTGTAGCGTTCGAGCAGCAAATTTCGCGCAAAAAAAAGCCAGCACAAGGCTGGCTCTAGCTTTCGAGGTCGAATCAGGAAGCGTCTGCGGCCATTTCGGCGTCATGGGCGATCAGCGAAACGAGAGCGTTCTGCTGGCGGTGGGAAAGTTGACGGAAACGTTGAAGCAGTTCGCGTTCATGCAAGGAGAGTTCTGGGCTGTCCAGGCGCATGCTCAACTCTTCACCCAAGGCGCCTTCCTGAATAAGACTCTGTTCCAGGCGCGCGATGATTTCGGAGTTCATGCTGCGGTGATGATTGCGAGCCACCTCGGCAATGCGTTCACGCATCCCGTCGGGTAGACGTACGACGAACTTGTCAGCCGTACGGCTGGAATAAATTGCCTGTTTCAATGGGCGCATATATTTAACCGGTTAGTTCAGGGGAGCGGTTCTCGGAATTGGCCGCGGGATGTCAGTTAGGACAAGCGTTGCTGCCAAATGTTCAACCTGAATTGTTAAGAGGCCCGCATCATGCCTCAAGATAGCCAGATCCTTGGCGTCAATTCTGTGACAAATATTGAACTGGGTAAAGGCGTTATGCCAGCACCAATTATCAGAAATGCGGACTGGTTTGAAAAGATTGCCTGGTCCGCCTATCTGCCCGCGTCCTGATGTCCGATGGTAGTGCGCTTGTGCGTCGCCAGACGGGCATGCATGCGGATCCGATCATTGTTTCCTACCTTGTACAGGATAGTGGCAAATTGCCGATTTACTAGGCTGCGAGTGCCATGGAGTCTTCAAATGCCAGGCAGATTGATTTATTTGATGGGGCCTTCCGGATCGGGAAAGGACAGCCTGATCGAGGCTGCGCGCCGTCCTCTGGCGCAGCTCGGCTGTGATGTGGTGCGGCGGGTGATCACCCGCTCCGCGGAATCCGTGGGGGAAGCGGCCCATGGGGTAAGTGCTGACGAGTTCGAGCGTCTTGAGCGGCAGGGCGCCTTTGCCTTGTGCTGGCGGGCCAATGGCCTGGCCTACGGAATTCCCGTGCAGATCGACGAATGGCTGGCCAGTGGGCGTCATGTCCTGATCAATGGCTCCAGGGCTCACCTGGATCAGGCTCGCCAGCGTTATCCGGAGCTTTTGGCGATTCTGTTAACGGTGGACATCGACGTGCTGCGGCAAAGACTGATGAACCGCGGTCGCGAAAGTGCGGCGCAGATCGAGGCGAGACTCAAGAGAAGCGCTCTTTTTTCCGCTGAGGGCGGGCCTGTGCTGGGAGAGTCCGTGTTTTTTCTGGATAACTCGAGCGAGCTGTCCGTGACGCTTGAGCGTTTTCTGAAGCTATTGAGGTCGCAGGGGATCAGCGCAATACGGGGTCGAACTTGATTTTACGTCCCAACACCAGCGCCAGCAGGAACAGGCCGGAAAAAACACCACAGGCAACCAGGGGCGCATCACCCAGAGTATTTTCAGTGGTGAAGCAACCCAGTGTGGCACTGAGTATTGCCAGGATGAGAAGGCCTTTGGCAAGTCGGGACATTAACAGGCTCCTGATGGGGTGATATTCAAAATACCCAGCTTTCGGGTCTTGGATTGGCAGGTAGAACAACGGCTTCTGGGGCATCGGCGACCTGTGCCATGCCAGGATTCTCCGATGCGCTGCTCATCACAGCCAATTGCGGGGCCTGGTGTTGCGCGTAGTGGGCCCTGTACTGGGGGCTCTGATCCGCGCTGCCATCAGGCTGAAAGTGGAAGACCACCAGTACGGCGATGGCAATGGCATTCGATAGAAGAAGGGCGCTGTTCATGGGCTTGATCTCCACTGTTCTTTCATAGAGAGGAAGCAGCGCTCATGCCAAGAGTCTAACCTCTAATAAACCCTTTAAAAACAATGATTTGATAGGGTTTTTAGACGATGGCGGATTGCATTCTGCAATGATGGCTTTTTGCAGTGATGCAATTTGCACGGCAGCTCTGGCAAGTTGCCTGATGATCAGAGGCCGCCACCGGTTAAAAAGCCCTACTCACAACATGACAAAAGCAGGGCTGGCCGTTAACATGCACGCCGTCCTTTGCGCCGCGGCAGTACACGCGGTGGTCAATTTGTCCCAGTAGCTCAATTGGATAGAGCATCCCCCTCCTAAGGGGAAGGTTGGCAGTTCGAACCTGCCCTGGGACACCATCTATTTCCGGGCTTTCAGGCCAAACGTGGTTTTCGTCTTTATTTCCTGGTAACGGCTACGTTTGGTACACGCAGTTCTCGATGCTGTGGAGTCACCCATGATTGTCATTGCTGGAAAAAACAATATTTCGGTATTTGGCCTGGAACGGGCTCTGCGACAATTTTCGCCCGACGAAATTGCCGTGGTCTGCAACCGTAACGATACGGGCGTCGATGGTTGGCAACGTTCGTTGCGGGCGGCCGCGCAAAAGTATGGTGTGCGTGAGATCAGCCTGGAGGCGGCTTATGAAGTAGCGTCCATCGCGTTCATTTCCCTGGAGTTCGACCGGATCGTCGTGCCTGGGCGCTTCTCCATCAGTCGTGTGTTCAACATTCATTTCTCAAGGCTGCCCGAATACAAGGGTATGTTTACCTCGGTCTGGCCGTTGCTGGAGTCCAGGGCCGAGGCGGGCGTGACCCTGCATTTCATTGACCGGGGTATCGATACTGGGGACATCGTTGCGCAACAGGTATTCCCGATCCCATCCTGGTGGACCTGCCGCGATCTCTATTTCGCCTTTAATCAGCATGCCGGCCAGTTGCTGGAGCAGTGGTTTGCCAGGTTGGTCGATGATGGCGTCAGAGCGCAGCCACAGAGTGCGGTGGGATCCAGCTACTTTTCAAAGGACGCCATCGACTATGGGGCGTTGAAGATCGATCCGCTGTCGACGGCCTGGGCGCTACGCAACCAGATCAGGGCGTTCGCCTTTCGTGAATATCAATTCTTGCGCTGGGATGGGAAACCGGTGGTCTCGGCGACGATTCTGCCTGGGCGTTCGCAATTCAAGGCCGGGACCCTGATCAGCACAACTGACGATTATGTCGAGCTCTGCACCATCGATTATGACGTCCGGCTGAATTTTGATCGGTTGTCGGAGATGCTTAAGGCTTGTGAACGAGGCGATCTGGAGGCGGTGGTGGCACTGCAGGCCAATATTGCCGGTTACAACGATGCCAACCCGCAAGGCTGGACGCCGCTGATCGTCGCCAGTTATGCGGGCGCCTATGAGGTGGTTGACTGGCTGTTACAGCAGGGGGCCGACCCGGAGCGGACCAACAACAAAGGCACGACGCCCTTGATGTATGCCAAGGATGCTTACCTCGCCGGGCGTTGTCGTAAAACCTTTCAGTTGTTGCTGCGCAAGGGAGCGAGGCTGGAGGCTGCCGACCATTGCGGTCGGGCACTCGCCGACTATGTGACTGACGAGCAGTTCGCTCAGTTGCGAGGTGCTTTCTAGGCACCTCGCAACAGGCGCATCAGTGGGCGGTGAACTGGTTGATGGCGGTGACAATGCGTTGCTGCTGTTCCTGGCCCAATGTCGGATAGATCGGCAATGACAGGATCGAGTCATGCAGCGGCGCCCGGGATGCCTGGGAGGTCCTGGCCAGATCGCTGTAGGCCCGCTGCTCGGTGATCGCCAGTGGGTAGTGAACCAGGCATTGGATGCCACGCTCGGCCAGATGCGCCTTCAATTGATCGCGCCATGGGCAGGTAATGACATACAGGTGCCAGACATGCGCGCTCGCAGTCGTCACCGAGGGCAGGGTGATTCCCGGGTGCCGGATGTGTTCGCTGTAGTAGCGGGCGATGCTGCGTCGACGGGCAGTATCGCTGTCCAGGTGCGCCAACTTCACTCCCAGCATCGCGGCCTGGATTTCATCGAGGCGGCTGTTCACCCCCTGATGATCGTGCTGGTATTTGACGCGCGAACCGTAGTTGCCCAGCGCCCGGACCAAGGTTGCCAGCTCGGCATCGTTGGTAGTGATGGCTCCGCCGTCGCCCAGGGCTCCGAGGTTCTTGCCGGGGTAGAAGCTGAACGCCGCGGCATCGCCCCAGTTGCCGGCCTTGCGCCCGGCCAGCTCGGCGCCATGGGCCTGGGCGGCATCTTCGAGCACCAGCAGGCCATGCTTGTGGGCCAGCGCCATGATCTGCGGCATCGGCGACAGCTGCCCATAAAGATGCACCGGCAGGATCACCCGGGCTTTTTCCGAGATGGCCCGTTCGACGGCTTCGACTTCCAGATTGTGGGTAGTCGGGTCCACATCCACCAGGATCGGCGCCAGATCGTTTTCCAGAATGGCCGAGATGGTGGCGATAAAGGTGTTGCTCTGTACTATCACTTCATCACCGGCCTGCAGCCGGCCTTGCTCTTTCCAGGCGCGCAGGATCAGGGTCAGGGCATCCAGGCCGTTAGCGACGCCGATGGCATGCCGGCTGCCGCAGTAATCGGCGAACGCGGCCTCGAATTGCTCAAGCTCACGCCCCATCAGGTACCAGCCGGAGTCGATCACACGGCTACAAGCGGCTTTGAGCTGATCGGCATATTCGTGATTGATGCCTTTCAAATCCAGAAACGGAATATTCATCATTTGGGTCATTGTCCGACCATGTCCATGAACTGGGCATAGTCTCGAACATAGTCGCCTTCTTCGTAGAGTTGATCGGCCAGGACCATCAGCACACAGTCTGGAGAGAAGTCATACATCTCACGCCAGATAAAGGATTCGATCAGCAGGCCCTGGCAAGGATTGTCCAGGGTGATGTCGATTTTTTCCCGACCGTCGTCCAGCAGGAAACGGCACGAGCCGCGTACGGCGATGGCCACCTGCTTGAGGGTCTTATGGGCGTGGTAGCCGCGGCGAACCCCTTCACCGGTATTGAACATGTAGTACACCCGCTTCACCGGGAAGGGGATGTTTTTCCCTTCTTCCAGGGCGATCAGCGAACCACGGTCATCGCCGTGGGTCTGCAGCGGCAGAATGTGAATCTTCATCGCGTCTCCCCTTCGAGCCGTTTCGACAAATGCTGTTGCAGCCAGTTTTCAACGCTCTTGGCGTCGACTCGATAATTTCGGTAATACAGTTCTCGGGAGTCGGTCGAACCCACCCGGTAAGCGATGTAGTCCATTTCCACGCCAACGATCGCCGCCAGGTTGGAAAAACACGACAGCTGCCCATACTCCTCGGCCATCCAGCACAGCGCGCGGGCGTTTTTCGAGGCGAAAATCAGATTGGTCCAGGCCGCGCCGGTGGGGCCGACTATGACTTCGGCATTGGCCATGATCGCCACCTGATGGCTGATGTCCTGTTCCTCCATGTACACGCAGGTAAACCCATAGGGTTCCAGCAGCTTGAGGATTTCGGCCTGGTTGTAGTGCCGGAGAAAACCTTTGCGGGCCAGGAATACTCGCTTGGGGAGTTCGCTGGTGGGGATGTCATGGGCCAGACGCAGGGCTTTTTCCCGCAGGAAGTTGATCGATTCCGGGCGTGCGAAGCCGCTGCTGGCACTGTTCTGTGCCACGCCTTTGAAGTTCGGGATCATGTTGTTGGGCGCGCTGATCAGCAGCAGGTCGGCCACCTGATAGCTGGTGATGTTGTCCAGGAGTACCAGCGGTCGGTCAACGCCAATCGCCTCGATCAGGGCCTTGATCGAGGGAATGTTCTGGCTGCTCTTGGAGATCAGCAGTGGATAGTCCGCATATTGCGGCGGCAGTTCGGCCACGAATTGCAGTTGAGACAAGACTTCTACCGTCCAGTGGTAATAGTTCTGCTCGTTACAGCCGCTGATCAGCAGGCCTTTTTCCAGCTCGATGGGTTTGCCGGTCCTGACCAGGGCCAGGCGCTGGCCGTGGTAGAGCAGGTGCGCAGCACTATAGTCGGCCTGCGAGGATTTTGCCGTGGGCACTCGCTCCAGCACCAATTGCCCGCCGGGCAGTATCACCGAACGGGACACCGAGCAGAATTGTCCCTGCCGGAAGTGATACAGGGCGATCTCGGGTAACGCCAGGGTGATCGCTGGTGTCGATTGATGGAGGAACCGTGGGGGCTGGCTGGTGCCCGGTTGGCTCGGGCGAAAGACATGGACCTTGTGCTCGTCGCTTTCATCCAGCCAGCGCAAGGCCAGGCGCCGGGTATCCTGGCGTCGAAAAAACAGTCGATACAGCAGGTCGCTGATCAGTCCCGGCTTTCTGCACAGTCGTTCATAGCCCAGTTGCTCGAGGCGTTTGCCAATGCGCTGGAACCATGGGAGCTGCGAGCTGATCTGCGCGCCATGGAACACTTCGACTTTTTGCTCGTTGATGGCCAGTTTCTCAGTGAGCTGCGGATGGATCTCGCGGTAGTAATCACTGGCGATGATGATCTTGTCGAAAGCCAGCGAACTCAATTGTTGAGGCGCGTGGATCAACTTGCCGAACAGGCGCTGGCCCTGCTTCTGCTGATTGTTATCGACGAAGCCGATCACCCTGTAGCGGCGGCGGTTGTACTTGTAGAAGTTGACCCCGCCGGCGCCGGTGCCGAATATCAGCACCCGCGCTTTTTGTCCAAACCCTGTCGACACATTGACCTCGTCTTGCTGGTGCTGCCGGTGGTAGATCGTCACCCGAGCGGTTCGCCCGCTCGGTAAAGGCGGTGACGCTAGCCATTGTTATTGATGATGTTGCCCTTGATCTGGGCGATACCCTTGGCGTTCAGGTCGCGTCGGGTCCTTACCGGTTGCAACTCACCCTGGATCGCACCGTTGATGGTGTCGATCGCGGTCTTGCCGGTATTGCCTCGGGACTTGCCCAGCAGATAACGCAGCGACAGGCGGAACTGCTCCGACTCGTTGGCCACCGGTCGTGTGCCATGCAAGGTGCAGTTATGCCAGAGCCCGACGTAACCCGGCCCGCCGGTCAGCCGGTAATCCTGGCAGGGCATCTGCTGTCCATGATCGTCGGCGTAGGTCCATTGGTCGTGCTCCTGATGTTCCAGTCGATGCGGGAACAGCGTGGCGCCAAAGCGGTGAGTGCCGGGCATCAGGTGCAGGGGCGAGTCGTTTTCGGTGACGTCGTGCAGGTAAACATACAGGGTCAGAAAGGTCGAGGGGTCGAGTTCCACCCGGCCCTGGGGCCAATCGATGATGTCCTGGTGGAAGTCGATCCCGCGAAAGTAGGTGATGTCGCGAAAGGGTTTTTTGATATAGGGCCCCAGGTTCGCCACATTCACATCGCGGATCTTTTCCCGCACCCAGTCCGGCAGCCACGAATCCGGTACGCCGCACACCGCTTTCTTGATCACCACCTCATAGTCGGCGCCTAGCACTTCATCGAGGACCGCAGTGAGGCGCGGATCCTGCTCGATGAACTGCAATTGCGACTCGAAGCCATTGAGGAAGTTGAAGGTCTTGTTCGGGTTGGCGTTGAGGTGGTTTTCCTGGGCCAGGTATTCAGCCTCGTCCATGAACAGCCCGGCCCCGAAGGCCCGTGCGGCGATCATTTCGCGGTACAGCGCCTGCGTGCGGTCAGCGTCCAGGATCTCGCCGAAGATATGGGCGCCCTGGTCGATGAGGTTTTGGATACAGGTTTGCATGTTGCGCTCGTTTTGACTGTTGCTGTCTGTCTGCAAGGTATCGGCGTGGCTGGCTTAAAGTTGATGCCGCGCGGCTGATATTCCCGATGGAGTTTGCCGCAACCGGAGCTGGCGGGCGGCGCGAGCAAGGATATCGAATGCTTTTGGCAACTATCTATAAGGGAACGCCAGAATCGGCCGATAACCCCATGGATGTTGTTGCAGGTCAAATGGCGGGGCCATGGACCGAGTGTCCGGCGAGAGCGGGCGGGCGCCATTGTGGGTTGATGTAGAATGCATTGATGGCCTGTGGCCATTATCGTTGTCCGGGGGCAACAAGGGTGACGACCTTGAGCGTGTCCTGCTGTTGCCGCGGACTTCATCTTTTTTACGGGTCTGGAATCTTCGATGCTGGCGTACCACCAAAAAAGCTTTTTGATCGTCGATGATTTCTCGGATTTCCGCAGTTCTGTCCGGTCCATGCTGCGTGAGCTGGGCGTCAAGGACGTAGACACTGCCGATACAGGCGAGCAGGCGCTGCGCATGTGCGCGCAAAAGCGTTATGACTTCATCCTGCAGGATTACCACCTGGGCGACGGCAAGAAGAATGGTCAGCAGGTGCTCGAAGACCTGATGACCGACAAGCTGATCAGCCATGAGAGCGTGTTTCTCATGGTCACCGCCGAGACCAGCCAGTCGATGGTGCTCAGCGCCCTCGAGCACGAGCCGGACGCCTATCTGACCAAGCCTTTCAACCGCTCCAGTCTGGCTCAGCGGCTGGAGCGGCTGCAGCAGCGCAAGTCGTTGCTCAAGCCGATCCTGCAGGCGCTCGATCGCGGCAAGCCGCTCGAGGTGCTCAATGCCTGCATCGCCCTGTGCAAGCAGGATCCGCGTTATGCGCCGTTGTGCCTGCGTTACCGGGCCGATGCCTTGCGTGACATGAATCAGAACGAGGCGCTGGAGCGGTTGTACGAGAGCATCCTGGCGGATCGCCCGTTGCCGTGGGCCTATGTCGGCCTGGGGCGTCTGCTGTTCAAGCGTGGCCAGGTGACCCAGGCCAAGGCCATCTATGAAAAGGCCTTGAAGGCGTTTCCGATGATGCCGGCGCTCTACGATGGCATGGCCGATGTGTTGCTCGCCGAGGGTGATTCCAAGCGCGCCCAGAGTGTGCTGGAGGAGGCGGTGCGCCTGTCGCCGCTGGCCGTGCGCCGGCAAGCGCTGCTGGGCAAGCTGGCGATGACCAACGAAGACTTCGAGACCGCATCCAAGGCCTATCGCCAGGCGGTATCGCAAGGCGCGCAATCGCGTTTCAAGGATCCGGAAAGCAACCTTGGCCTGGCCCATGCGTTGATCAGCAAGGGCAGCGAGAGGGGCCTGGATACCCGCACGCGCCTGGAAATCAACAGCACCCTGAGTGCGGTGGCCAAGGAAAACCCCAGCGATCCGGGGCTGCAGATTCGCGCGCGCCTGATGAAGGCCACCAGCCTGTTGCTCAACGATGCTGAAACGGCGGAAAAACTCACCGAGCAGGCGATGCTGCGTCTGGACGGGATGGAGCAGTTCATGAGCCCGGAAGCGGCGTTGCTGGTGGCCAAGCAACTGCAGATGCTGGGACAGGCCGATGCCGGTGCATCGATGCTGAAAAACTGTGCGGAAATCTACGGCGACGACCCGAAGGTGATGGAAGGCATTGCCAAGCTCACCGATGACCCGGCGATTCTCAACTCTGCCAACGCGGCGGCGGACATGAACCGTCAAGGCGTGCGCAGCTACAAGGCCGGCGCGTTGGGTGAAGCCCGGGATCTGTTCCGTCGGGCCCTGGCCATGCAACCGAAGAACATCAGTATTGCCCTGAACATGGCGCAGTCGCTATTGCACGGCACCGACATCACCCAGGACACGGCACTGCTGGATGAGTGCCGGACCTGCCTGAAAATGGTCGGCCTGATGCCCGATACCGACGCGCGTTATCCGCGTTATCAGAAGCTGCGAAGCAAGGCGTTTGGCGAATGAATACCCACGAACAGGCTCTCGACTTTTCCACGGTGATCGCCTCTACCGTGCACGACATGAAGAACTCCCTGACCCTGCTCATGCAGGCCCATGCCCAGTGGCTGGCGGCACTGCCGCAGGCGCACCAGGGCACGCCGGAGCAGGGCGTGATGGAGTTCGAGTTTGCCCATCTCAACGGCATGCTGGTGCAACTGCTGGGGCTCTACAAACTGGGGGTCAACCAGTTGCCGGTGCAGCCGGGTTACCACGAACTGGATGACTTCATCGAGGCGCAACTGGTCAGCCATCAGGATGTGTTCGCCAGTCGTGGCATTGCCGCGACCTATGAAGTCGATCCCTTGACCCCCCTGGGGTTCTTCGATCGGGAATTGATCGCCTCGGTGCTGGACAACTGCATCAACAACGCCATTCGTTATGCGCGCCATGCGTTGCTGGTCAGCGTGCACGATGAAGGCGGGCAGACGGTGCTGACGATCAATGACGATGGCGAGGGTTATCCGCAGCCGATGATCGATAACCAGGCCGACTACGTGCAAGGCATCAATCACAGCAGCGGCAGCACCGGCCTGGGGTTGTACTTCGCCGGGCGCATTGCCGCGCTGCATCAGCGCAACGGTGTCTGCGGACGTACCGAGATTCGCAACGGCGGGCCTTTGGGCGGCGGTGTGTTCAGCCTCTACCTGCCCTGAGCCAGCTGCTGTTGCGCTTGCTCCAGGGCCTGTAGAAAGCAGGTCAGGGCGGCTTTCGGCTCCTGGCCCTGACGGGTGATGCAGTGAAAGGTCGAACGATAGGCCAGGCGCTGCGGTAACAGGGCGCGCATTTGGCCCCTGGCCACCCAGTTGGCGGCATAGTGGCTGGGCAGGTAACCCAGATAGCTGTCGGAAAACACCAGGGTGGCAATCGCTTCCATGGTGTAGACGGTGGCGCTCTGCAAAAAATACAGGCCATGGGGGCGTTGGTTCTCAGCCATGTAGCCACGGCCGACATAGGGTGTGTTGCATATTTCTTCCAGGGTCAGGTCAGTGTCGCTGCGTTGAAACAGCGGGTGCCCAGCAGCGCAATAGAGGTTTTGTTCCTCCTCGAACAGCGGCTGGTAGCGCAGCCCGGAGAGCTGGTGGTGGAAGGCTCCGATGGCCAGGTGCAGGCGCTCGTCGAGCACGGCCTGTTCAAGCTCGTCGGGACGCAGTATGTGCAGGCCCAGGCGGACTTCCGGCAGGCGCTGGCGGAACAGGCTGATGGCCAGGGGCAATGGCGCATAGGACAGGCTGAGCATGCTGTCGACATTGCCGATCTGCAGATGGTCGCGTGCCGGCCCGCCGAGTTGGTTGGCCTGCTGCCGAAAGCGCTCGATGTCGCGAAACAGCAACTGCGCAGCATCGAACAGTTCCAGGCCTTCCTCGGTCAATTGGAAGCCACTGCTACCGCGTCGGCACAGTGAGCAGCCCAGGCGTTCCTCGAGATCGCGTACCACCACGCTCAGGCGCGACAGGCTGGTATTGAGCCTGGCCTGGGCCGCGGTGAAACCACCGGCGTCGACTATGGTGCAAAAGACCCGCAGCATGCGCAGGTCGATATCGGATAGGCTGCCCAGCACATTGGCCTCCATCAGGCGCGGCAAGGGGATGGGCAAAGCCTACACCGGTGCGGATCTCCGAGTCAGCGGCGAGAGGCGATGGATTCGGCCAGCAGGCACATCAGCTCGAACATCATGGTCGCCCCCACCAGCGCCGTGGCGCCGCCGACGTCGAAGGGCGGCGACACTTCCACCACATCGGCTCCGATCAGGTTCAGGCCGCGCAGGCCACGGATCAACTGCTGGGCCTCCAGGGTGGTCATGCCGCCTATTTCCGGGGTACCGGTGCCGGGGGCGAAGGCCGGATCCAGCACGTCGACATCGAAGCTGACATAGGTCGGGCCGTCACCGACCACGCGTCGGACCTCGGCCAGGGTGGCGGCGACGCCGATCTCGGCAAACTCTTCCATATGGATCACGCGGATGCCGGTCTCGGCAGCGAAGGCCTCGTCATCGGCCGAATAGACCGAGCCACGGATACCGATCTGCACGGTGCGTCGCGGGTCCAGCAGGCCTTCCTCCACGGCACGCCGGAACGGTGTGCCGTGGGTGTAGGGATTGTTGCCGAAATAGCGGTCGTTGGTATCGGAGTGAGCGTCGAAATGCACCATGCCGATTGGCCGCTGGCGGGCGAGGGCGCGAAAGATCGGCAAGGTCACCAGATGGTCGCCGCCAACGGCCAGGGGCACGGCACCGGCTTCGTGCAAGTCGCGGAAAAAGGCTTCTATGCGCGATAGCGAGTCCAGCAGGTCGATGGGGTTGACGGGAGCGTCGCCGAGATCGCCGATGCGCACCAGGTCATAGGGGGCGATACGGCTGACATGGTGCACCTTGCGCATCAGGCTGGAGAGGTTGCGCACTTCTCGCGGGCCATGCCTGGCGCCGGCGCGGTTGGTGGTGCCGCCGTCCCAGGGCACTCCGACCAGGGCGATCTGCACCTGGGCCGGGTCATCAAAGACCGGCAGGCGCATGAAGCTCGGAATCCCGGCGAAGCGTGGTACCAGCGCTGCGTCCACGGGTTGGGGAAAATCATTGGGCATGGTGGAGCTCCTGTGGCGAATGGGAGCGGCATGTGTCTGCTCCCTGGGTAAGCGCTGTCAATGGTTTCGATGGACGGCGCGGCGGCCGGGCTGGTCAGCAGGGGCCTTGCGCATGCCTCACCAGCCGAGTCCGGCCAAGCGAGTTGGCGGGGGCGAAAAAATCATAGGGCGGGCGTGGCAGGCCGATAAATCATCAGCTCGGCAAGCTGGCTTGTGTTTTGTGACAAGTTCCTTGAGAGCGCTCCTTGCGAAGGCATGCCGGATGATGGTTGTTTATCCGGGTATTTCGAGTGTCCCTGCTTGATATTCCGAACAGCCGGAGCCTATTTTGTACGGGTCGCCGTTCTCGGCTCGTACAACAACAAGGATTGAGTCATGACAACCGATGGCCGCAGTTCACTCGCTCAGCGATTGACGGGCATTGACGAGATTGAATGTGTCACTCCGGATCTGAACGGCGTGCCACGGGGCAAGGTGATGACCGCCGAGGGTTTCCTCGAAGGGCGGCGTCTGCAGATGGCCCGTGGGGTGCTGTTGCAATGCATCATGGGGGGGTATCCGCCCGCGCGTTTTTACGGCAGTGACGACGGCGACCTGGCGCTCACTGCCGACCCGCAACAGATTCATCGCCTGCCCTGGAGTTCGCAGCCGCGTGCACTGGCGATTTGCGATGCGGATGAGTTGAGCGGTGAAAGCTCGCGTCTTTCCACCCGGGGCCAGCTCAAAGAGGTCATCGCGCGGTACGCCGCTCGCGGCCTGGCGCCGGTGGTGGCGACCGAGCTGGAATTTTTCGTGTTTGCTCCCAATACCGATCCGACCCAACCCTTCCAGCCGCCCCTTGGCCTGGACGGTCGTCGCGAGGATGGGCATTCGGCGTTCAGCGTCAGTTCCAACAACGGTTTGCGGCCGTTCTTCAGTGAGGTCTATGCCTGCATGGCGGCATTGGGCTTGCCGCGCGATACCTTCATGCATGAAATGGGCGTCAGTCAGTTCGAGATCAATCTGCTGCACGGTGATCCGCTGTTGCTGGCCGACCAGACATTCCTGTTCAAGCACCTGCTCAAGGAAGTGGCGCTCAAGCATGGCCTGACCGTGGTGTGCATGGCCAAGCCGCTGGCGCACACGCCGGGCAGTTCGATGCATATTCACCAGAGCTTGGTGGACTCGGCCAGCGGGCGTAACGTGTTCAGTGATGAGGCCGGAGAGCCGACCGCGATGTTCCGCCACTTCATTGGCGGGCTGCAGGCGGGGATGGCGGATTTCACTGCGCTGTTCGCACCGAACGTCAATTCCTACCAGCGCCTGTGCCATCCTTACGCTTCGCCGAACAATGCCTGCTGGTCCCATGACAATCGGGCGGCAGGCCTGCGCATTCCGGCCAGTTCGCCGGTGGCGCGGCGGGTCGAGAACCGCTTGCCGGGCGCCGATGCCAACCCGTATCTGGCGATCGCCGCGAGCCTGGCGGCAGGTTTGCACGGTATCGAAAACGAGCTGGAACCGACGCCGGCGATTCAGGGTGAGTTTGCCGTGCCGGACAGTTTATCTCTGCCTTGTACCTTGCATGCCGCTCTTGAGCGTCTGAAACGTAGCCAGTTGGCCAAGGAATTGTTCGGCAATGAGTTCGTCGAAGGTTACGTCGCTTCGAAGACCATGGAGTTGACCAGTTTCTTTGATGAAATAACTCCCTGGGAGCGGCGCGTCTTAGCGGCCCAGGCTTAACCGAACCGTCGCAGTCGGGCTATCGTCCAGATGGCCCGACACTCAATTCAAGGAGCCGCTCGGAACGCCGATGCGCCAAATCTGGAAATCCTTTCGAGCGCTTTATTTCGCCTCGCTGATGATGTTGATCGGCTCGGGCTTACTCAGTACCTACCTGGCGTTGCGCCTGGCCGCCGATCATGTCGACGGGTTATGGGTGGGGGCCTTGATGGCGGCCAACTATTTCGGCCTGGTGCTGGGCGGGAAAATCGGCCACCGCCTGATTGCCCGGGTCGGCCATATCCGTGCCTACGCCACCTGTGCCGGGATCGTCGGCGCGGCGGTGCTGGGGCATGGCCTGGTGGACTGGTTGCCGGCCTGGCTGGTGCTGCGGATGATCGTCGGCCTGGGCATGATGTGCCAGTACATGGTCATCGAAAGCTGGCTCAACGAGCAGGCCGATGCCAAGCAGCGCGGGCTGGTGTTCAGCGGCTATATGATCGCCTCGTATCTGGGGCTGGTCCTGGGGCAGTTGATTCTGGTCATGCACCCGGCCCTCGGGCTTGAGTTGCTGATGCTGGTGGCCCTGTGTTTTGCCCTGTGCCTGGTGCCGGTGGCCATGACCCGGCGTATTCACCCTGCGCCTTTGCATCCGGCGCCCATGGAACCACGCTTCTTTATCAAGCGCGTTCCGCAGTCGCTGAGTACGGTGCTCGGGTCGGGGCTGATTGTCGGTTCGTTCTATGGTCTGGCACCGCTGTATGCCTCCCAGCAGGGCTTGAGTACCGAGCAGGTCGGCCTGTTCATGGGGAGCTGCATTTTTGCCGGGCTGGTGGTGCAGTGGCCATTGGGATGGCTGTCCGACCGTTATGACCGGGCCCTGCTGATTCGCTGCTTTGCCTGCTTCCTGGCGGTCGTGGCCTTGCCGTTGGCGATTCTGCCCCAGGTGCCACTGGAGGTGCTGTTCGCCCTGGGGTTCCTCTGTTCGCTGGTGCAGTTCTGTCTGTACCCGCTGGCGGTGGCGTTCTCCAACGACCATGTCGAAGGCGATCGGCGGGTCTCGCTGACGGCGATGCTGCTGGTGACCTATGGCGTCGGGGCCAGTGTCGGGCCTTTGGTGGCGGGGGTGCTGATGAAGTTGTTCGGCAGCCAGATGCTCTATGCATTCTTCAGTTTCTTTGCCCTGGTACTGGTCTGGCGCATCCGGCCGAAAGCCGTGACCAACCTGCATCAGGTCGATGATGCGCCGCTGCATCACGTGGCGATGCCGGACAGCATGTCCAGTTCGCCATTGGTGGCCGCGCTCGATCCGCGGGTCGATGAGCAAGTGGTGCAGGATCAGATGCAACAGACCAGCGCACCGGAAGCCGAGCCTCCGGTCGAGACGCCGGCCACGGATGAGGTGGAGGCTGAGGAGCCGGTAGTGAAGCCGGATGAACCAGGGCCGGACCAGTTCAGTGGGGCCAGGCCCTAGAAACGCAAAACGGGCAGCCCCGCAAGGGACTGCCCGTTTTTTATCGACGCTCGAATCTCAGAGGTCGTCTTTGTCGAAGCGCCGGGCTTCGCGTTGCAGCTGATAGACGAAGCGCTCGACCTGGCGTTGAACCAGGCCGCTCATGTTGTGAAAGCGCACACCGGCGAAAGTCGTGTCGATCTTCTCTTCGTGGTGCAGGTAACGCAGTTCCACTGGTGCAGTCATGCTGCCGAAGGGCAGGGCGGCGATAAAACGCTCGTAGACCTGGCCCAGTTGCAGGCGGCCGGAGATGTCGCCCTCGAAGCGCAGCTTGCAGCCGGTGGCGGAGATATCCAGCAGCTTGCCGGCGATCGGCGCCTTGAGTTTTTCGCCGCCCAGTTCGATGTTGACCAGTTGGGCCAGCTTCAGGGCTGCGCGAAAGGCATTGCGGCGCTGGTGATAGACCACTTCGTCTGGCAGGGTGCCGCGGTAGCATCGCCCACCATTGGATTCGTCGATAGTCGGGATGCCATTGCTTTCCCAGGCGATGCGCACGCCTTCGTGAAAGCCTTCGACGCGAAACGGTTCGCCGGCGAGCATGAAGCGTTCGCCATCGCGGGGGATCATTTCGTCCAGGGCAATCATGTTGCTGTCACGATCGATCTCGACCAGATAGCTTTGAAAGCGCTGGCTGCGTTCGTGGAAAGTGATGATCAGCGGGTCATGGCTGTCTTGCAGCAAGCGCAGCGTGGAGTTGATTTCCAAGGGGGTGGTCAGCACCTTGGGTGGCTGTGGCGCATCTTCTGCGTTTACGGCATTGAACACGGTTCATCAATCTCCAGACAAAATACGACTACACGCAATAGCTGGCATTTTGCCAGCATGTTCCGCGACTTGATAGGGCGCGCTCATCTCTGGGGTCAAGCCTGGCTAAGCGGGCGAGGCTTGGCCAGCTTGGCGGTTGAGCCGCGGGCATCATAGAGGGCTGGAGGCTCGCCACCGGTGAGGATTTTCAACTGATTGGCGGTGGTGGCCTGCTGAACCTGGATCGAGCGACCGTTGAGTTCGTTCGCCGCCTGGCAATCGGCAAGCATTTGGGTCAGCACGTCACTCTGGGCCAGTAACTGGTCACCAATCGAGGAGTGACTGGCCAACTGTTCCAGGCCGGCGCGGCTGGCAGGAAGGTTCAGGCTGGCGAGGAGTTCGCTGCGTTTGCGGCCATGCTGCTCGAGCAAAATGATCAGGGCTTGCTTCTGCGCGAGAATCTCTTCCAGCAGCGGCATGTCGCGACCGTGCAGGGCTAGGGATTCGGTGCGCAGCAATTCCAGCAATTGTTGAGCTGGAGCAAAGTCGTCGGTGATCAGTTGCAGCAAATTAGTGTCGTGCATGTATGGCCTTGGGTTTTAAGCGTCCAAAAAACTGGCGCAGGCCTTATTGGCTAGCGCTGGGCTTCGAAATTAAGCAGTTTGCTGGCTACACGGTTGCTGTCGACTTTATAGCTGCCATCGGCAATCGCTTGCTTCAACTCGGCCACGCGGGCGTTGTCGACGGCAGGCTGGTCGCGCAGCTTGTCAGTGATCTTCTGCAACTGTTGAGCCTCATTACTGAGGTGTACCGACTCCCCGCTGGTGCTGGCCTGTTCGGCCGGAGCGTTCAGCGGCGCGGATTTGTCGGCGTCGCCGGTTTCCTTGCTGGCGCTGGTGCGCGTGCTGCCGGTGAGTGAGGGAGAGCTGTTTAAACGGCTGAAATCGATGACCATGGTAAAAAAACCTCTGGGTATTTGGACGCTTGACTTGTTTTCGGCAATACGCCGGAAAACTTTAGGCTCAAATATCGATAAGCCCGCACGCGCCGCTGTTGCCCTGCATGGGCCACAGTTTAGGGGGCAACAGTGCACAGCGCCAGTCGTCTACATGGCGACTTCCACCTGTCCCGGCGCGGTGATCCGCGCTTTGATGACCCGTTGTGAATTGAGGTTCTTGACCCGGATCTGCTCGCTCATACCGCCATTGGACAAGGCTTCACCGGGCATTTTCACGTTCAGCGTGCCGCTACGGGCAGAGATCACCACCTGATCGCCCTTGCGTACCACTTCCGCCTGTTCCAGGTGAACCAGGGTGACGAGTTGGTCGGCGACCATTGGTCGGACAAGCTTCTGCCCAATGGCCTGGTCCACTGAAGTCAGATAGCCCTGGTTGATCTGGCCGATATCGCGCTCGCGCAGCATCACGTCTTCGGGGCTGATGATGCCGGTGCGCTTGAGTGGCCGGGTGGTGGTCACCACCTCGCGGAACAGCTTGACCTGGGCGGGCACGAATACGGTCCAGGGCGAGGCGCCGTCGCAACGGACGCGAACGGTCACGCGTCCCAGCGGCTGTGCCGGGCTTTCCAGGGTCGCTGTCAATTCCTTGTCGCAATGCGGCATGCGCAGCCGCGGGTCGAGCTGATTGACCTGGATCTCGTAGCGCCCAGGCGTTTGACTGGTTTCCAGATAGTCTTCTACGGTGAATTCAAGAAACCCCTGAGTGACGCCGATAAGTAGATCAGGCAGGGTTACCGAGTCAGCAACGGCAGGATGGCCAGGGTTTAAAAAAAACAAAGCCGACAGCCCGTACAGCAATCTGCGGTAGTTTGATGTCAGGCGTCGGGAAAATGTCGTTTTGGCGTTCATAACAGTTAAAAAGCAAGCGCCGTGCCGTTTAGCGATGAGCGCGTCGGATCTTAAGCTTTGGGGAGTCTGGGCATGGCTGGTGTAATGGATTCGGTGAACCAGCGCACGCAACTGGTAGGGCAGAATCGCCTTGAGCTGTTGTTGTTCCGTCTCGACGGGCAGCAGCTCTACGGGATCAACGTATTCAAGGTTCGGGAGGTGCTGCAATGCCCCAAACTGACGTTGATGCCCAAATCCAGTCCTGTGGTGTGCGGTGTCGCGAATATTCGAGGGGCGACCATTCCGATCCTGGACCTGGCGATGGCCACCGGTTCAGGCGGGTTGCAGGATCTGAGCAACCCCTTTGTCATCATCACTGAGTACAACACCAAGACCCAGGGGTTTCTGGTGCGGTCGGTCGAGCGCATCGTCAACATGAACTGGGAGGAGATCCATCCGCCACCCAAGGGGACGGGGCGCGATCACTACCTGACGGCGGTGACGCGGGTGGACAATCAGTTGGTGGAAATCATCGACGTCGAGAAGGTGCTGGCCGAGGTCGCGCCGACGCCCGAGACCATTTCGGTAGGCGTGGTGGATGTCGAGACTCAGCACAAGGCTGTTTCACTGCGGGTGCTGACAGTCGATGACTCGTCGGTGGCGCGCAAGCAGGTCACGCGTTGCCTGCAGACCGTGGGGGTCGAGGTGGTGGCCTTGAACGACGGTCGACAGGCGCTGGATTACCTGCGCAAGCTGGTCGACGAGGGCAAGAAACCTGAAGAAGAGTTTCTGATGATGATCTCCGACATCGAGATGCCGGAGATGGACGGCTACACCCTCACGGCCGAAATACGCAACGATCCACGCATGCAAAAGCTGCACATCATCCTGCATACTTCGTTGTCAGGTGTATTCAATCAGGCGATGGTGAAGAAGGTCGGTGCCGATGACTTCCTTGCCAAGTTTCGTCCTGATGACCTGGCATCCCGGGTTGTCGACCGGATCAAAGCAGCAGATAACAGCTAGGGATATCCATCCCTGGCGGTCACACGATTTAAGAGGCGGCATCATTGTCTACGGGTAATTTGGATTTCGAACAGTTCCGGGTGTTCCTGGAAAAAGCCTGTGGGATCTTGCTGGGTGAGAACAAGCAATATCTGGTGTCGAGCCGTCTCAACAAACTGATGGAACAGCAAGGCATCAAGTCCCTCGGGGAGCTGGTTCAGCGCATTCAGTCCCAGCCGCGCAGCGGTTTGCGAGAGATGGTGGTCGACGCCATGACCACCAACGAAACCCTGTGGTTTCGCGATACCTATCCATTCGAGGTGTTGAAGAACAAGGTCTTGCCGGAGGCGATCAAGGCCAGCCCCAACCAGCGCTTGCGCATCTGGTCGGCGGCCTGTTCCTCGGGGCAGGAACCCTATTCGTTGTCCATGTCGATCGACGAGTTCGAGAAGACCAACATCGGGCAACTGAAGATGGGGGTGCAGATCGTTGCCACCGACCTGTCCGGGACCATGCTGAACAACTGCAAGACCGGCGAGTACGACAGCCTGGCGATCGGTCGCGGTTTGTCGGCCGACCGCCTGCAGCGCTATTTCGACCCCAAGGGGCCGGGGCGCTGGGTGGTCAAGGCGCCGATCAAGAGCCGGGTCGAGTTCCGCTCGTTCAACCTGCTGGACAGCTATGCCAGCCTGGGCAAATTCGACGTCGTGTTCTGCCGCAATGTGCTGATCTACTTCTCCGCCGAGGTGAAGAAGGACATCCTGATGCGCATTCACAGCACCCTGAAGCCGGGTGGTTACCTGTTTCTCGGGGCTTCCGAGGCGCTCAATGGATTGCCCGACCATTACCAGATGGTCCAGTGCAGCCCTGGGATCATCTACCAGGCGAAGTAAGATTGTCGTTGTTGAAAAGAGAGGCCTTCGGGCCTCTTTTTTGGTGCCTGCGATTTTGCCAGCGCAGGAGAGGCGGCAACCGCTGCATTGCCGCTTTGCTGACGTTTCGCGGAAATGCCTTGCCGCTTTTCTGGCATTGCCGCTTTGCCGCTGCCGGCAAAGCCTTGATTTACGGGCTTTGAGCACTTGGCACGTAGCTTGCTATATCCCGTTTACGAAAAATCTGGTCGAAGGTTTCCCGACATGAGCATCAGCTTCGATAAAGCGCTCGGCATTCATGAGCAGGCTCTTGGCTTTCGCGCCAAGCGTGCCGAGGTGCTGGCCAACAACATCGCCAACGCCGACACCCCGAACTACAAGGCTCGGGATCTGGACTTCTCTGCCGTGCTCGCCGAGCAGAACGAGAAAACCAAGAACGGCACCTTTGCCCTGAACATGACCAACAGCCGGCACATCGAAGCCGAAGGCCTGGGCAGCGGCGACGAATCGCTGCTGTACCGCACACCGATGCAGCCGTCGATCGACCAGAACACCGTGGATGCCCAACTGGAACAGTCGAACTACGCCGAGAACTCGGTGAACTTCCAGGCCAGCTTCACGCTGCTCAACAGCAAATTCAAAGGGCTGGTGTCAGCCCTGCGCGGAGAGTAATCCATGTCCCTCGCCAGTGTTTTCAATATTGCCGGTAGTGGCATGAGTGCTCAGACCACTCGCTTGAACACCGTCGCCAGTAACATCGCCAACGCCGAGACAGTCTCCTCGAGCATCGACCAGACCTACCGTGCGCGCCACCCGGTGTTCGCCACCATGTTCCAGGGCGCGCAAAGCGGCGGCAGCGAGTCGCTGTTCCAGAATCAGGACGCGGCCGGTCAGGGCGTTCAGGTGCTGGGTGTGGTCGAGGACCAGAGCAGCCTCGAGGCGCGTTACGAGCCTAACCATCCGGCCGCCGACGCCAAGGGGTATGTCTACTACCCCAACGTCAACGTGGTGGAAGAAATGGCCGACATGATTTCCGCCAGCCGCTCGTTCCAGACCAACGCGGAAATGATGAACACCGCCAAAACCATGATGCAGAAGGTCCTGACCCTCGGTCAGTGATAAGGGGCGACTCAGATGAGTGTTACCGATACCACCAGTAGCCTGACGCTCAAGGAGATCCTTGCGAACTCCTCGAAGAAAACCCCGACCACCAGCAATGACGGCTTGGCCGCGGCCACCAATAGCGTCAAGGGCAAAAATGAGCTGGGCAAGGACGCGTTCCTGAAGTTGCTGGTGACCCAGCTGAAAAACCAGAACCCGCTGGACCCTCAGGACAACAGCGCGTTCGTTGCTCAGTTGGCGCAGTTCTCCACCCTGGAAGGGATCACCACCCTCAATACCTCGGTGAACTCCATTACTGGCAACTACAAGTCGTCCCAGGCCCTGCAGGCTTCGTCCCTGGTGGGGCGTTCGGTGATCGTCCAGACCGGTACCACCCAGGTCGACACCACCAAGAGCATGACCGGTTCGGTGACAGTGCCTACCGGCGTCAGCGGCGTCACCGTGACCATCACCGACAAGGATGGCAAAACGGTCAAGACCCTCGACCTGGGAAGCCAGAAGGCCGGCAGTACCAGCTTTGTCTGGGACGGCACCAATACCGACGGCACCAAGGCCGATCCGGGCAATTACACCTTCAAGGCCAGCACAAAGATCGATGGCAAGGCGACCGACCTGGTCACCTACCTGCCGGCGACGGTCAACAGCGTCACCATCAGCCAGACCGGCGGTGAGCTGATGTTGAACCTCGCGGGACTGAGCAGCCCCGTGGCGCTCTCCAAAGTTCAAACCATTGGTATCTAGAGCCGACTAACGCGGCACAAGGAGTGGAATATGTCTTTTAATATCGGCCTTAGCGGTCTCTATGCTGCCAACAAGCAACTGGACGTGACCGGCAACAACATCGCCAACGTGGCAACCACCGGCTTCAAATCGTCCCGTGCCGAGTTCGCCGACGTCTACTCGGCCACCAAATTGGGCACCGGTAGCAAGACCATAGGTAATGGCGTGCGCCTGGCCAACGTTTCCCAGCAGTTCGGCCAGGGCGACGTGAACAACACCGGCAACGTACTGGACATGGGTATCCAGGGTTCAGGTTTCTTCGTGCTGAGCGACAACGGCTCGCTGACCTACACCCGCGCCGGTACCTTCAAGACTGACAAGGACGGCTACATCACCAACACCGATGGCACTGCCCGCCTGCAAGGCTATGCGGTCGATGCCAATGGCAAGATCGTCAACGGCGTGCTGACCGACTTGCGTATCGACACCTCGAACCTGTCGCCGAAGGCCACCAGCTCGGTGTCCTCGACCATCAACCTGAACTCCACCGCGCCGGTCATCGACCAGAGCGTGACAGGTTTTGCCTTCGATCCGACCAAGGTGGAAACCTACACCAAGCAGTTCAGCACACCGATCTATGACAGCCAGGGCAACGAGCACAAGCTGGACCAGTACATGGTGAAAACCGGTGCCAACACCTGGAAGACCTACACCCTGGTCGATGGTCGTAACCTCGATGGTTCCGCTCCGACCACCACCGGCGCTACGGCTCCAGTTGCATCGACCATGAATTTCGACTCCGCCGGCAAACTGGTTTCGGTCATCACTCCGCCTGCCACTACACCTAATCCGGGCAACAACCTGACCCTGGCGGGTTGGGTGCCTGGCACTGTGACCAACGGTACGTGGAAGGCCAACGGTTCCAGCGCCAATCCCGGCGGCGTAACCATCTCTATGACCAGCACCACGCAGTTCAACGCCGATACCGCGCGTTCGCTGCCGGTGCAGGACGGCTACGCCACTGGCCAGATCACCAACCTGACCATCGACGGCACCGGTACCCTGTTCGCCAACTTCAGCAACAGCCAGAACAAGGCCATCGGCCAGATCTCCCTGGCCAGCTTCACCAACGAACAAGGTTTGCAGCCGGTAGGCGGCACCAGCTGGAGAGAAACCTACGCCTCGGGCGTACCGGGTTACGATGCTCCTGAAACCGGCACCCTGGGTTCGATCGTGTCCAACTCCCTGGAAGAGTCGAACGTCAACCTGACCAACGAGCTGGTGGACCTGATCAAGGCCCAGAGCAACTACCAGGCGAACGCCAAGACCATCTCCACCCAGAGCACCATCATGCAGACCATTATTCAGATGACCTGATAATGGCTGGCTGACAGCGCTCGAAAAAAGCCCCTCACTGCAGGGGCTTTTTTGTGCCCGCAAGATTCATTCACCGCAATCTGCTTCTGTAGGAGCGAAGCTTGCTCGCGATGAGTCATGACGCTCGGGTGGGGGCAGCCGGTAGCGGCTGCGGAGGACGGATAGGGCGGCTTTTCCCCAGGCCAAAGAAAACCCCCGGCAGGCAGGGCCTGTCGGGGGTTCGGATAAGCGCCGGAAGGCGCCTGTCGGCTCAGCTTATTGGCAAGCTTCGCAATCCGGCTCGTCGATGGCGCAAGCCTTCGGCACTGGAGCAGGACCGGCTGGAGCCGCCAGGACCGAGTCGTCACCGTGGTTGCCGCCGCTGGAAACAGCGTTCAGCTTGCCGGTGTTGATGGTCGACTTCTCGGTGCTGGTCGCGGCCAGGGCACGGAGGTAGTAAGTGGTTTTCAGACCACGGTACCAAGCCATGCGGTAGGTCACGTCGAGCTTCTTGCCCGAAGCGCCGGCGATGTAGAGGTTCAGCGACTGAGCCTGGTCGATCCACTTCTGGCGACGGCTGGCGGCGTCGACGATCCACTTGGTTTCCACTTCGAAGGCCGTCGCGTAGAGCTCCTTGAGTTCTTGCGGGATACGCTCGATCTGCTGCACGGAACCGTCGTAGTACTTCAGGTCGTTGATCATGACCGAGTCCCACAGACCGCGAGCCTTGAGGTCGCGAACCAGGTATGGGTTGATCACGGTGAATTCGCCCGACAGGTTCGATTTCACATACAGGTTCTGGTAGGTCGGTTCGATCGACTGCGACACGCCGGTGATGTTGGCGATGGTTGCGGTCGGCGCGATGGCCATGATGTTGGAGTTACGAATACCTTTCTGTACGCGGGCGCGCACCGGTGCCCAGTCCAGGGTTTCGTTCAGGTCGACATCGATGTACTTCTGGCCACGGGATTCGATCAGGATCTGTTGCGAATCCAGCGGCAGGATGCCTTTGGACCACAGCGAACCCTGGAACGTCTCGTAGGCGCCACGCTCGTCTGCCAGGTCGCAGGAAGCCTGGATCGCGTAGAAGCTCACCGCTTCCATGGACTTGTCGGCGAAGTCGACAGCGGCATCGGAACCGTAAGGGATGTGCTGCAGGTACAGCGCGTCCTGGAAGCCCATGATCCCCAGGCCGACCGGACGGTGCTTGAAGTTGGAGTTCTTCGCCTGCGGTACCGAGTAGTAGTTGATGTCGATCACGTTATCGAGCATGCGTACCGCGGTGTTCACAGTGCGTTGCAGCTTGGCGGTGTCCAGCTTGCCGTCGACGATGTGGTTCGGCAGGTTGATCGAGCCGAGGTTGCAAACGGCGATCTCGTCCTTGTTGGTGTTCAAGGTGATCTCGGTGCACAGGTTCGAACTGTGGACCACGCCCACGTGCTGCTGCGGGCTGCGCAGGTTGCACGGGTCCTTGAAGGTCAGCCAAGGGTGGCCGGTTTCGAACAGCATGGACAGCATCTTGCGCCACAGGTCTTTGGCCTGGATGGTCTTGAACAGCTTGATCTTGCCGTATTCGCACAGGGCTTCGTAGTACTCGTAGCGCTCTTCGAAGGCCTTGCCGGTCAGGTCGTGCAGGTCCGGCACTTCCGATGGCGAGAACAGGGTCCACTTGCCGTCGTCGAAGACGCGCTTCATGAACAGGTCGGGGATCCAGTTGGCGGTGTTCATGTCGTGGGTACGACGACGATCGTCACCGGTGTTCTTGCGCAGCTCGATGAACTCTTCGATGTCCATGTGCCAGGTTTCCAGGTAGGCACACACAGCGCCTTTGCGCTTGCCACCCTGGTTCACGGCTACCGCGGTGTCGTTCACCACTTTCAGGAACGGCACGACGCCCTGGGACTTGCCGTTGGTGCCCTTGATGTACGAGCCCAGCGCGCGCACCGGAGTCCAGTCGTTGCCCAGGCCACCGGCGAATTTCGACAGCATGGCGTTGTCGTGGATGGCGCCGTAGATGCCCGACAGGTCGTCCGGCACGGTGGTCAGGTAGCAGCTCGACAGCTGTGGACGCAGGGTGCCGGCGTTGAACAGGGTCGGAGTCGAAGCCATGTAGTCGAAGGACGACAACAGGTTGTAGAACTCTATGGCACGGTCTTCGCGTTGTTTTTCTTCGATCGCCAGGCCCATGGCCACGCGCATGAAGAAGACCTGTGGCAGTTCGAAGCGCACGCCATCCTTGTGGATAAAGTAACGGTCGTACAGGGTCTGCAGGCCCAAGTAGGTGAACTGCTGGTCGCGCTCGTGGTTGATCGCCTTGCCGAGTTTCTCCAGGTCGAATTCGGCCAGCACAGGGTTCAGCAGTTCGAACTCGATACCTTTGGCGACATAGGCCGGCAGTGCCTTGGCGTACAGGTCGGCCATCTCGTGGTGAGTGGCGCTCTCGGCCACTTCCAGGAAGCTCAGGCCTTCGGCGCGCAGGGTGTCCATCAGCAGGCGGGCGGTCACGAACGAGTAGTTCGGCTCGCGCTCAACCAGGGTGCGCGCGGTCATCACCAGGGCGGTGTTGACGTCCTTGAGCGCTACGCCGTCGTAGAGGTTCTTCAGGGTTTCGCGTTGGATCAGGTCGCCGTCGACTTCTTCCAGGCCTTCGCAGGCTTCGGTGACGATGGTGTTCAGGCGGCCCATGTCCAGAGGCGCGAAGCTGCCGTCGGCGCGAGTGATGCGGATCGACGGGTGAGCCTGCACCGGCTCTTCGCCTGGGGTGCGGGTGGCGCGTTCCTTGGCGCGCGAGTCACGGTAGATCACGTAGTCGCGGGCAACTTTCTGCTCGCCGGCGCGCATCAGGGCTAGTTCGACCTGGTCCTGGATCTCTTCGATATGGATGGTGCCGCCCGAAGGCATGCGACGCTTGAAGGTGGCGGTGACCTGCTCGGTCAGGCGAGCGACGGTGTCGTGGATTCGCGACGAAGCGGCAGCGGTGCCGCCTTCAACTGCGAGAAACGCTTTGGTGATGGCGACGGTGATTTTGTCATCGGTGTAAGGAACGACAGTGCCGTTACGCTTGATCACTCGCAGTTGGCCAGGCGCGGTGGCAGACAGATCCAGGTTGGAATCGGCAGCCTGCGGCGCTTTGGCCTGCGGGTTCTCGCGAGTTGTGTCGGTTTGCATGGGTGTCTCCACGTTCTCTATGTTTGTTTGGGCACCCTTTGGGTGCCCACCGTTCCGTCCTGAAGCACTACAACCGGCGCACGCCGGGCATAACGACTTCGGGACAGTTCAGGAAGGGGGGCTGTTGGCGCCGCTTCCATGCCGAAGTCATAGGTCGCGAGCCAGTGGCTCGTGACCGTATTCCTGGTGGGTGACAGTCATGTACTGCAACACCCGTACCGTTTTCCTCGCCGTGGGCTGGAAAACCGCAGCCATCCGCACGCGCGGTTTGGCTTCTGAAAATCCGATTGGTTCCACCAAACGAGTGCAAGAAAAGCGCTTGAGTTTCTTGTCTGATTTGTGTTTGGTTTTTGGCCTGAAACCCTAGATGTAGGGTTTTTTTGCGGCCGAGCTACAAGATAATGCGTTTTTGGGGGTGATTGCAACGTACAGCCTGTGGATAAGGTTGTGCGTAAATTGTGTATGAAGCAGGTAAACCTCACGCAGGCCGCAGCAGGGCTGGATCCTACCGTTTGTCACTGTTTTTTGCCCTGCAAAACTGCCCGGGGCGGATTTTTGCGGGCGCGAACCCTATCACAAAAAAACGCCTTTACCGAGCGCATTCAGCGCCTTGTGTTCACGGCCTTTGCCGTTGCTACAATCGGGCCTTCCAGACATTGTTTTATCCATCTCACATTACAAAAAGACGGGCGGATTCTTCCTGAGCCCGTATCTGGCAAGCAGAGGTCACCGTGGAGCAAGAAGCGTGGCAGATATTGATCGTCGAGGACGATCAGCGACTGGCCGAGTTGACCTGTGAATATCTGCAGAGCAATGGATTGCGTGTCGCCATCGAAGGCAATGGCGCCCTGGCCGCGGCGCGGATCATTGCCGAACAACCCGATCTGGTGATCCTCGACCTGATGCTGCCCGGCGAGGATGGCCTGAGCATTTGCCGCAAGGTCCGCGATCGCTACGACGGGCCGATCCTGATGCTGACCGCGCGCACCGACGACATGGACCAGATACTGGGGCTGGACACCGGTGCCGACGATTACGTGTGCAAGCCGGTCCGTCCGCGCCTGTTGCTGGCCAGGATCCAGGCCCTGCTGCGGCGCAGCGAACCTGTGGAAAGCAGCGCGCCGGAGAAATCCCGGCGCCTGCAATTCGGCCCGCTGGTGGTGGACAGCGCCTTGCGCGAGGCCTGGCTGCACGACGCCGGGATCGAGTTGACCAGCGCCGAGTTCGACCTGCTCTGGCTGCTGGTGGCCAACGCCGGGCGCATTCTGTCCCGCGAGGAAATCTTCACCGCCCTGCGCGGCATCGGCTATGACGGCCAGGACCGCTCCATCGATGTGCGCATTTCGCGGATCCGTCCGAAAATTGGCGACGATCCGGAGCACCCGCGGCTGATCAAGACCATCCGCAGCAAGGGTTATCTGTTCGTCCCCGAAGCCGCTGCCGACCTGTCGCCGTGAACTCCATATTCCTGCGCATCTACGGCGGCATGTGCGCCGCCCTGATTCTGGTGGCGCTGTTGGGCGTACTGGCGCTGCACCTGCTCAACCAGGTGCGCAGCGAGCAATACCGCGAGCGCCTGGCCCACGGCACGTTCTCGCTGATGGCCGACAACCTGCAACCCATGAGCGAGATCGAGCGCCGGCGCGCCCTGGCGGTGTGGGAGCGCCTGTTGGGCATCCCGCTGACCCTGCAGACCTTCACCCAGACCGGCCTCGACCTCGGGCAGCGCAACCGCGTTTTGCGCGGCCAGGCCCTGGTGGAGCAGACCGGGCCTTACGCGGCACGGGTCTACCGTCTGGTCAGCGAACCTGAGCAATTGTTGCTGACCGGTGAAGTGCAGCAGATCAGCGAACAACTGGCGCGGGCGACTATCTATCTGCTGGCCGACGAGCTGGTGCGCTTTCCGGTGGCCGAGCAGCCGGAACGCCTGGCGGCACTGAAAAAGAACAAAGGCTTTGGCTTCGACATGCACCTGGTCACCCAGGACGACGCGGACATGGACGAGGACCAGCGTCGTCGGGTTGCCGAGGGCGATACGGTGATGGCGCTGGGCAAGGGCGGCGATTCGATCCGCGTGTTCGCAGGGATGGTGGGCACGCCCTGGGTGCTGGAAATCGGCCCGCTGTACCAGATGAATCCCTACCCGCCGCAATGGCTGGTGTTGATCGCGGTGCTGGGCCTGAGCCTGATCGGCCTGATCGTCTATTTATTGGTACGCCAGCTGGAGCGGCGCTTGCGTGGCCTGGAATCGGCGGCCACGCGCATTGCCAAGGGCAGCCTGGAAGCCCGGGTGCCGGCCGGTGGCGCCGATTCCGTGGGCCGGTTGGCGGCGGCCTTCAATGGCATGGCCGAGCATTTGCAGCGCTTGCTGGCGATCCAGCGCGAGCTGGTGCGCGCGGTGTCCCATGAGTTGCGCACGCCGGTGGCGCGCCTGCGCTTTGGCCTGGAGATGATCGGCTCGGCGACCACTCCGCAGGCCCGGGACAAATACATGGAGGGCATGGACAGCGATATCCAGGACCTCGACCGGCTGGTGGACGAAATGCTCACCTATGCGCGGCTGGAACAGGGTTCGCCGGCGCTGAACTTCCAGCGCATCGACCTGGACGCACTGATCAACCAGGTGATCAGCGAGCTGGCGCCGTTGCGCGCGCAGGTCAAGGTACAGCGTGGTTCGTGCCTGTCCGCGGCGGATTGCGATGGCGCCTGGGTCGAGGCTGAGCCGCGCTACCTGCATCGGGCGTTGCAGAACCTGGTGAGCAACGCCATGCGCCACGCCGAGTCGCAGGTGCTGGTCAGTTACCAGGTGGGGCAGATGCGTTGCCGGGTCGATGTCGAGGACGATGGTCCGGGGGTTCCGGAAAGCGCCTGGGAGCGGATCTTCACCCCGTTCCTGCGTCTGGATGACAGCCGTACCCGCGCTTCGGGTGGGCACGGCCTGGGGTTGTCGATCGTGCGGCGGATCATTCACTGGCACGACGGCCGGGCGTTGATCAGCAGGAGCAAGACCCTCGGCGGCGCCTGCTTCAGCCTGAGCTGGCCACGGCATCAGGATAAAGGTTGAGGGCTTGCGCTCAGGTTCGTCCGGGCATCAAGCCCGGATGCTGACCAGGCTCAGCAGTTGCCCGTCCTGCAGGGCGAATTGCGCATCCAGTTCACTGCCATTGCGCCATTCGCTGGACAGGTCCGTCAGCAGGCGCAGGCGGACCTGGCCGCTGGCCGTCCACTCCAGCACTTCGGCGTGTTCGAAATAGAAGCGTTGCCGGACGATCGGGTACAGCGCCTTGAACAGGCTTTCCTTCACCGAAAAGGTCAGGGTGACCCAGAGCGCCAGTTGTTCCCGCGGGGCGGCGGCCATGCGCTGCATTTCGGCCGGGATGAGGATTTCCCCCGCCAGGCGTTCCGCCCGTTCGCTGTTGAGCAGGTTCTCCAGGTCCATGCCCAGCCCGCGCCAATGCTCCTTGCGCGCGACAATTGCCGCGGCACGCCCGGTGCTGTGGGTAATCGAGCCGCTGATGTGCGTCGGCCAGACCGGCGCCCGGTCCTCGCCGATCGGCGGAATGCAGTCCAGGCCGTCCAGGCGTTGCAGGGCGGCGCGGGCGCAGAAACGCCCGGCGAGAAACTCGGCCTGCCGTTTCGCCACCGAACGTTGAATGCTCGCGGGCGGCTCGATGGCGCTGAGCTGGAAGTCGTTGCTGGCCAGGCGCGAGGCATCGAAATGGGTGCCGAGCAGGACGGTGTCCGGCAGGGCGTCGGGCAGCGGCCACTGGTCGTCGAGTGGGGTGCAGCAGGCGGGGAGGGTGGGGATGCGATTCATGCCAGGCATTTTGCCGGGTTGTAAGGCTGGAGGGTAGCCTGGCAAGCACCGGCCTCGATGCCGCCGCCCCGGGAATTGAGGACTCGGGGCGGTCGACGCGGGGTCAGCCGAACAGCTTCTTGAAGAACGCCTGCATATCCGCCCATGAGCGTTCATCGGCGGCCTTGCTGTAGCCGATGTCCAGCCCGCCATGTTCGCCGTGGCTCATGCGGTCGGCATCCGGATTGCTGAAGCTGTGCTTGGCGCCCTCGAGGTTGACGAACCGGTAGTCGGCGCCGGCCTTGTCCATTTCTGCCTTGAAGGCGCTGACGTTATCGGCGGTGACCATGCTGTCGAGGGCGCCGTGCTCCACCAGGATTTTCGCCTTGACGCTGCCGGGAGTGGCCGGGGTGCTGGTGACCAGGGCGCCATGGAAACTCACCACGCCGAGCAGGGGCAGGCCCTGGCGTGCTGCGTCCAGCACCACCTTGCCGCCGAAGCAGTAGCCAATCGCGGCCAGCTTGGCCGGGTCGGTCTGTGGTTGTTTCTTCAGCAGGTCGAGCCCGGCCTTGAAGCGCGCGCTGGCGGCGGCACTGTCTTTCGAGGCGGCCTGCATGAAGGCCATGGCGTCTTTCGGGTGCTCGGTGTTCTTGCCGTCGCCGTACATATCGATGGCCAGGGCGCTGTAACCCAGGGCCGCGAGATCCCGGGCCCGGCGTTTGGCGTAGTCGTTCAGGCCCCACCATTCATGCACCACCACGACGCCGGGACGTGGCCCTTGCAAGCTGTCGTCATAGGCGTAGTAGCCGATGAGCCGGGTACCGTCGGGGTTCTGGTAGGGGATTTCCTGGGTCTTGATGGCTGCCTGGCTCAAGCCGCAGAAAGCCAACAACAAGCAAGCGAAAAGCGCGCGCATGGTCCGTTCTCCTTTTAAAAGACTGCCAGACAGCCTAGTCGATTTGATTCAGCCGAGGTTCAGAGTGTGTTCAGGGGGAGTTCAGGGCGGGGTCGGTAGTCTGGCTCCCGTACCCAAAAACACATAGCGAATGAGGAAACACCCATGACTACTTTCAAGAAGATGATCCTGGCCTTCACTGTTCTCGGCGCCAGCGCTGTCGTCCAGGCCGCCGACAGCAACTTCGCCAGCCTTACCTATGGCCAGACCAGCGACAAGGTCAAGAAGTCCAGCCTGCTCAACAGCAACCTGAACAACCCGAACGCCGACGGTGTGATCGGCAAGGACAACACCTGGGGCGTGCGCCTGGGTCAGCAGAATGACCAGCACCGCTACTACGCCACCTACGACAATGTCTCCGGCTCGCACAATGGCATTAAACTGCGCCAGGAAAACCTGCTCGGCAGCTACGATGTGTTCCTGCCGGTGACCAGCAGCACCAAGCTGTTCGGCGGCGGTACCGCGGGCCTGACCAAGCTGACCCAGGATTCCCCAGGTTTCAGCCGCGACAGCGACATCGGTTATGCCGTCGGCGTGCAGGCCGGTGTCCTGCAGCAGGTTTCACAGAACACTTCGGTCGAACTGGGTTACCGTTACCTGCGCAGCAATGCCAGCACCGAGATGAGCGAGCGCAGCGGCAGCAAGCAGGGTTCTCTGAGCCTGACCAGCAGTGCCCAGACCTACCTGTCGGCCAACTACGCTTTCTAAAATATTGTCTTGGTTCTGACCGCGCCGGATCTGCCAAGGCAAGATCCGGCGTTGCCATATATACGATCAGGGCGCCTGAGCGCCCTTGGAGATGTCGAATTTTGCCTGGGAGAGCTGCATGAAACTGCTCGTCGTTGAAGATGAGGCGCTGCTGCGCCATCACTTGCAAACCCGCCTCACGGACAGCGGCCATGTGGTCGAGTCCGTGGCCAATGCCGAGGAGGCGCTGTATCAGACCGAGCAGTTCAACCATGATCTGGCGGTGATCGACCTGGGCCTGCCGGGCATGGGCGGGCTGGACCTGATCCGCCAGCTGCGCTCGCGGGGCAAGGCGTTTCCGATCCTGATCCTGACGGCACGCGGCAACTGGCAGGACAAGGTCGAAGGGCTGGCCGCCGGCGCCGACGACTATGTGGTCAAGCCCTTCCAGTTCGAGGAACTGGACGCACGCCTGAATGCGCTGCTGCGCCGCTCCAGCGGTTTCACCCAGTCGACCATCATCGCCGGCCCGCTGCTGCTCGACCTCAATCGCAAGCAGGCCTCGCTCGACGAACAGCCGCTGGCGTTGACCGCCTACGAGTACCGGATTCTCGAGTACCTCATGCGCCACCATCAGCAGGTAGTGGCCAAGGACCGGCTGATGGAGCAGCTGTACCCGGACGATGACGAGCGCGATCCGAACGTGATCGAAGTGCTGGTCGGCCGCCTGCGGCGCAAGCTGGAAGGGCCGTCGGGCTTCAAGCCCATCGATACCGTGCGTGGCCTGGGTTACCTGTTCAACGAGCGCTGCCGATGATCCGATCGTTACGCCTGCGTCTGATGCTGGCGGCCACGACGCTGGCGGTGCTGTTCATGCTGGCGTTGTTGCCGGCCATGCAAGGCGCGTTCAGCCTGGCGCTGCAGGATTCCATCGAGCAGCGCCTGGCCTCCGACGTGACCACGCTGATCTCGGCGGCCCGGGTCGAGAACAATCACCTGCAAATGCCGGCGCAACTGCCGGACGAGCGCTTCAACCTGACCGACAGCCGTCTCCTGGGTTACATCTACGACCGGGAGGGGCGGCTGGTCTGGCGCTCCAAGGCGACCCAGGAAGAGAACATCAACTACAAACCGCGGTATGACGGGCGCGGCAACGAGTTCGCGCGTATCCGTGAGGTCAACGGCCAGGAGTTTTTCGTCTACGACGTCGAGGTCAAGCTGCTGGGCGGTAAAAGCGCGGCGTTCAGCATCGTCGCCTTGCAGCCGGTGCGTGAGTACCAGTTGACCCTGGAAGGGGTGCGGGAAAACCTCTACCTCGGGTTCGGCGCCGCGTTGCTGGTGCTCCTGGCGCTGCTCTGGCTCGGCCTGACCTGGGGCCTGCAGGCATTGCGCCGGCTGAGCCAGGAGCTGGACGAAATCGAGAGCGGCACCCGGCAAAGCCTCAGCGAAGAACATCCACGCGAACTGTTGCGCCTGACCGGCTCGTTGAACCGCCTGCTGCACAGCGAGCGCGAGCAACGCAGCCGTTATCGCGATTCCCTGGATGACCTGGCCCACAGCCTGAAGACCCCGCTGACGGTGTTGCAGGGGGTCAGCGAGGACATGGCCCTGCGTCCTCAAGACCGCGAACAGGCTTGGGTGCTGCAGACCCAGATCGAACGCATGAGCCAGCAGATCAGCTACCAGCTGCAGCGCGCCAGCCTGCGCAAGAGCGGCCTGGTGCGCCACCAGGTGCGTTTGCGTCCGGTGCTGAAAAGCCTGTGCGACACCCTGGACAAGGTCTACCGCGACAAACAGGTGCGGGTCTCGTTCGATCTGCCGGAGCGCTGCTATGTGCCGATCGAGCATGGAGCCTTGCTCGAATTGCTGGGCAACCTGCTGGAGAACGCCTACCGCCTGTGCCTGAGCGAGGTGCGCATCAGTGTCCGCCAAGACCTCCACGGCGCGCAGTTGTGTGTCGAGGACGATGGGCCGGGCGTGCCGCCGGACCAGCGGGCGCGGATTCTCCAGCGCGGCGAACGGCTGGATCGCCAGCATCCGGGGCAGGGGATCGGCCTGGCGGTGGTCAAGGACATCATCGACAGCTACGGCGCGCAACTGACCCTTGGCGATTCCACCCTGGGCGGGGCGGCGTTCCGTATTCACTTCCCGGCGATTTGATCGGCGCGCTCAGGTTTCCTGGGCGCGATAGGCGCCCGGGGTCAGCCCGGTCCACTTCTTGAACGCGCGGTGAAAGGCCGATGGCTCGGAAAAGCCGGTCTGCTCGGCGATCTGTTGCAACGACAGGTCGGCCCGACGCAAGTGGTAGATGGCGATATCGCGCCGCAACTGATCCTTCAATTCCTGAAAACTCGTACCTTCTTCGCGCAAGTGCCGGCGCAGGGTCTGCGGGCTGATGTGCAGGTGCTGGGCGATGCTTTCCAGGTCCGGCCAATGGTTGCTGTCGCGGCTGAGCAGGCGGCGCAGCTGGCTGCTCAGGCTGTCGCCGTCGTCCGGGCGGGCCAGCAGGTCGGCGGGGGAACGTTCAAGGAAGTGCTTGAGGGTTCGTTCGTCCTGCAGCAGCGGCATGCTCAGGTAGCGACTGTGGAATAGCAGGCTGCTGCAGTCGCGGGAAAACACCAGGGGGCAGGGGAACAGCAGGTCGTATTCGTTGCCGTGCTCGGGTTTCGGGTAGCTGAAACAGGCCTGCTCGAGGCGGATGCGCTGGCCGATCAACCAACTGCCGAGGCGATGCCAGATCACCAGCAGGCTCTCGCTGAGGAAGTGGTCCGGGTCCCACAACGCGGCGTCGTCCAGGCTCAGGCGGGTCATGTCCCCTTCGCGCGTCAGGCTCAGGCGCGGTGCCTGGGGGAACAGGCTATAGAACAGCAGGCCGCGCTGCAGGGCCTTCTCCAGGTTGCTGCAGTGGATCAGGGCGTGGCACATCATGGCGAAGGTGCCGCGCTTGCTCGGGCCGTCGCCGAACCCCAGGTACTCGTCGTCCAGGACTTGCCAGAGTTGTTGCAGCAGGCTGGCGAACTGCTCGGGGGCGATACGGGCCTTGGGTTCGTTGAGCAGTTCGAGGCTGATGCCCAGGGTCTGCAGCAGCTCCGAATAGTCGTAGCCCCGCCGGCGGGCCCCGCCCAGGGCGGCGCGGGCGAAATGACTGGCGATGGTGCGTTCGCGCATGAAGGTTGATCCGTCCATTAAGTGGCGGATGTTAACAGCCGACAACGACTGGGCAAGGCGGATATCCGCCAAATTGTAGGACGAGCGTCGGGTGATGGGCGGAAATCCGCCACTTCATGTAGGGGCAGGGAGAGCGAAGGCTAGCGCAAACCCTGATGTCCAAAGACCTTCAGGGATTCTGGGCAAGCTGGCACGGGCTTTGCGATAGCGAGCAAGGAGAAGGGAGCAACGAAAGGTGTTCCCCGCAGCTCTACACAACAAATCCCTCCAGTGCAGGAGGGTTCGCACTTTAGGCGTCGTGTGCATCGATGGATGGTGTGCAACGGTGCTCTTGAGGAACTTTGCAATGACGACTCGTCAGCCACTGTACAAATCCCTGTATTTCCAGGTGATCGTTGCCATCGCCATCGGCATCCTGCTCGGTCACTTCTACCCGCAGACCGGTGTGGCCCTCAAGCCGCTGGGTGACGGGTTCATCAAACTGATCAAGATGGTCATCGCGCCCATCATCTTCTGTACGGTCGTCAGCGGTATCGCGGGCATGCAGAACATGAAATCGGTGGGCAAGACCGGTGGCTATGCGCTGCTGTACTTCGAAATCGTTTCGACCATCGCCCTGCTGATCGGCCTGGTCGTGGTCAACGTGGTGCAGCCGGGCAACGGCATGCACATCGACGTGTCCACCCTGGATGCCTCGAAAGTGGCGGCCTACGTCACCGCTGGCAAGGACCAGAGCATCGTCGGCTTCATCCTCAACGTCATTCCGAACACCATCGTCGGCGCCTTCGCCAACGGCGACATCCTGCAAGTGCTGATGTTCTCGGTGATCTTCGGTTTCGCCCTGCACCGCCTGGGTGCCTACGGCAAGCCGGTGCTGGACTTCATCGACCGTTTCGCCCATGTGATGTTCAACATCATCAACATGATCATGAAGCTCGCGCCGATCGGTGCGCTGGGTGCCATGGCCTTCACCATCGGCGCCTATGGCGTGGGTTCGCTGGTGCAACTGGGCCAGCTGATGATCTGCTTCTACATCACCTGCGTGCTGTTCGTGCTGGTGGTGCTGGGCGCCATCTGCCGTGCCCACGGTTTCAGCGTGCTGAAGCTGATCCGCTACATCCGTGAAGAACTGCTGATCGTGTTGGGTACTTCCTCGTCGGAATCGGCCCTGCCACGCATGCTGATCAAGATGGAACGCCTGGGCGCGAAGAAATCGGTAGTGGGTCTGGTGATCCCCACCGGTTACTCCTTTAACCTCGACGGTACTTCGATCTACCTGACCATGGCGGCCGTGTTCATCGCCCAGGCGACCGACACCCACATGGACATCACTCACCAGATCACCCTGCTGCTGGTGCTGCTGCTGTCTTCCAAAGGTGCTGCGGGCGTGACCGGTAGCGGCTTCATCGTGCTGGCGGCAACCCTGTCGGCGGTGGGTCACCTGCCGGTGGCCGGCCTGGCGCTGATCCTGGGTATCGACCGCTTCATGTCCGAAGCCCGAGCGCTGACCAACCTGGTAGGTAACGCAGTAGCCACCGTAGTGGTTGCCAAGTGGGTCAAGGAACTGGACGAAGACAAGCTGCAGAGCGAGCTGGCTTCTGGTGGCCGTGCTATCAGCGACACTCGCGAAGAAGATGACCTGGGCGTTGCCGAAGGCCCAACCCCGACGTCCGTGAAGTAACTTCACCGCGTCGATGAAAAACCCGCTGCGGCGGGTTTTTTCATGCCCGAGGTTTGAGCGCAACGGTCAGCCCGGGTGGCGCTTGCGGTGATTGCCGGACCTCGAGACGCTGCCTACTCTGTGGGCAGTCAATCGGCAAGGGAGGGTGCTCATGCACGGGCCACTGGCGTCACTCAAGGTACTGGATTTCTCCACGCTGCTGCCGGGGCCGTTCGCCTCCTTGCTGCTGGCGGACATGGGCGCTGAGGTGCTGCGCATCGAATCGCCGACCCGCATGGACCTGCTGCGCGTGCTGCCGCCCCACGATCAGGGCGTCTCCGCCAGCCATGCCTACCTCAATCGCAATAAGCGCAGCCTGGCGCTGGACCTCAAGCAGCCCGAGGCGCTGGAGGTGATCCGCCAACTGGTGCTGGAATACGACATCGTCCTGGAGCAGTTCCGCCCCGGGGTGATGGAGCGCCTGGGGCTGGGCTATGAGGCGTTGAAGGCGCTGAACCCGAAGCTGATCTATGTCTCGATCACCGGTTACGGCCAGACCGGCCCGTACCGGGATCGCGCCGGCCACGACATCAATTACCTGGCCCTGGCGGGCCTGGCCAGCTACACCGGGCGCAAGGACAGCGGGCCGCTGCCTCTGGGCATCCAGGCGGCGGACATCGCCGGCGGTTCGCTGCATGGGGTCATCGGCCTGCTGGCGGCGGTGATTGCCCGCCAGCACAGCGGCCTGGGGCAGCACCTGGACGTGAGCATGACCGATTGCGTGTTCAGCCTGAACGCCATGGCCGGGGCCGGCTACCTGGCGTGCGGGATCGAACCCGCGGCGGAGCAGCAGGTGCTCAACGGCGGCAGCTTCTATGACTATTACCGCAGTCGGGATGGCCGCTGGCTGTCGGTGGGCAGCCTGGAGCCGCCGTTCATGCAGGCGCTGTGCAAGGCCCTGGGGCGTCCGGAACTGGCGGCCCAGGGGCTGTCGCCGCAGCCGGAACAACAGCAGGCGCTCAAGCAGGCCTTGCAGGTCGAGTTCGAGAAGCACGATTTTGCCGAGCTCTGCGAGTTGTTTGCTGGGGTCGACGCCTGCGTCGAACCGGTGCTGGGCCTGGCGGAGGCGGTGGTGCATCCGCAGTTGCAGGCACGGCAACTGGTCAGCCAGGTGCCGCGTGGCGATGGCAGCTACCAGGCGCAGATGGCCTGTCCGTTGAAGTTTTCCCAGGGGCTGCCGGAGCCGCGGCATATCGGGGCGGAACTGGGCGCCCATAGCGACCAGGTGCTGGCCGAACTGGGTTACAGCGCGCAGCGCATCGCTGAGCTACGCCAGGGCCGGATCATCCTGTAGGGCGCCGGGCCGGGTTCATTCCACCCGCATCTCGCCGCTGAATACCAGGGTGTGCCGGCAACGCCGACACAGATAGCGTCGGCCCTGGGCGACCAGGCGATGGCGCTGGGCGGAAAACGGAAAGTCGTTGTCGCAGGGGCAGCGGTAGATGTAGCGGGTCACGCTGCGGCGCTGGATCTCGTAGGTGTGGCAGCGATTGGGCGGCAGTTCGTACACGCCGCGCATGATCAGTTGCCATTCTTCGCCGTGGGGCTGAATGCGCTCGCCGAACAGTTGGTGGGCGATCAGGTGCGCGACTTCATGGGCCACGGTCTGCTTGAGGAAGTCTTCGGTGTTTTCCCGGTACAGCTGCGGGTTGAAGCGCAGCAGGTTCTCGTGCAGGTGGGCGACACCGGCTTTCTGGCCGCGCAACTTGAGGCTGACCACCGGGCGTTTGAAAGGTCGTTTGAAAAAGGATTCAGCGAGTTGGAAACAGTCTTCGACGCGGGTATTGAGTTGCTCGGGCATGCTTAACGGCTCTCCAGAGCGGGTGAGTATGCCGCAAAGCCGATGCATTCCGAATCGTCCAGGCGCCGAATGGTCGTTGCGCAGATTGGAAGGCCGCCTTGCGGCGGCCCGTGTTGGCAGATTGTGTTGGTTTTTTGAGCGACGTCAGTTGGTGTAAACGGGGCCGACGCCAAGACCCCAGACGATCACGGTGAACGCCATGATCGCGACCAGCACCACCAGCCCAACGGCCAGTACGGAGCTTGAGAACAGGAAACCTTCGTCCGAGGGAATGTTCATGAAGGTCGGCAACCCGACATACAGCAGGTAGACGGTGTAGCAGATGGCGGCCGTGCCGACGATCATGCCCAGCCACATGTGCGGATACAGCGCCGCCAGGCCGCCGATGAACAGGGGTGTCGCGGTATAGGTGGCGAACGCGATGCAGCGCGCCAGGCTCGGGCTGGCGTCGTAGGTGCGGGCCATCCAGTGGACGAAGGCGCCCATGACCGCGACCCCGCCCAGCATCGCCAGGTACGACATGATGGTCATCCACAGCGCGCTTTCCATGGTCAGCATGACCGGTGCTCGATTGCCGATGACCCAACCGACCTGGGTGGTGCCGATAAACGCCGAAATCGCCGGAATCGCCGCGAGAATCAGCGTGTGGGTGAGGTACATGTGGCTGATGCTTTCCTCTTCGTCGCCACGTATTTCTCGCCATTCCTGATCGGGGTGGGTGAAGAGTCCCACGACATGATGAATCATAGTCAGTCACTCCTTTGTTATTGCCATCGCCCCCCAACGGAGCGCCTACGGGCCAGCGGCCAAGTAAGTAAAGGTCTGAATATGCGTGCGACCTTATGTCGCAGTATAGAAAGGACTGACCTGCAAAGGTCATGGGTGTTAGAGCAAATCGCGCTGTCGGCGCGGCTGGTAATCGCATTCGGCGATTTGATCGGTCGGCTGGCGCCCGGCGCTTCGCCCGCGCGCGGTTTTTGCGTAAAATGACCGGCTTTTCGTCACACACCGCGGATTTCAAGCGCCATGGGCACTCTTACGGTCAACCAGAACAAACTGCAGAAACGCTTGCGCCGCCAGGCCGGGGAAGCGGTCGCCGACTTCAACATGATCGAAGACGGCGACAAGGTCATGGTCTGCCTGTCCGGCGGCAAGGACAGCTACACCATGCTCGACGTGCTGATGCACCTGCAGAAGGTTGCACCGATCAAGTTCGACATCGTCGCCGTGAACATGGACCAGAAGCAGCCCGGGTTCCCCGAGCACGTATTGCCGGCCTACCTCGAGACACTGGGTGTGGAATACCACATCGTCGAGAAGGACACCTATTCGGTGGTCAAGGAGCTGATACCGGAAGGCAAGACCACCTGTTCGCTGTGTTCGCGCTTGCGTCGCGGCACCCTGTACACCTTCGCCGACGAGATCGGCGCGACCAAGATGGCCCTGGGTCACCATCGCGACGACATCGTCGAGACCTTCTTCCTCAACATGTTCTACAACGGCTCGCTCAAGGCCATGCCGCCCAAGCTGCGGGCCGACGACGGGCGTAATGTGGTGATCCGACCCCTGGCCTATTGCAGCGAGAAGGACATCCAGGCCTATTCCGACCTCAAGCAGTTTCCGATCATCCCGTGCAACCTCTGCGGCTCCCAGGAAAACCTGCAGCGCCAGGTGGTCAAGGAAATGCTCCAGGAATGGGAACGCAAGACCCCGGGCCGTACCGAAAGCATTTTCCGCGGCCTGCAGAACGTGGTGCCGTCGCAGCTGGCGGACCGCAACCTGTTCGACTTCACCAGCCTGAAGATCGATGAAACCGCGGCTTCGCGTTTCGTCAATGTGGTGAACCTCTGAGTCGTCTCGCGGCTCTGTATCGTGGAATCACGGCGCTCCTTCGAGCGCCGTTTCTTTATCGTCATTAGGAGAGGGCATGCGCGATTACAAGTGGCTGCACGAATACTGTCTGAACCGCTTCGGTTCGGCGGCCGAGCTGGAAGCCCATCTGCCGGTGCCGAAAACCCCGGCGCAATTGCGCAAGATCAGCGATGACCGTTACCTCTCGACCCTGGCCCTGCGGGTATTCCGTGCCGGCTTGAAGCACAGCTTGGTGGACGCCAAGTGGCCGGCCTTCGAAGAGGTGTTCTTTGGCTTCGACCCACAGAAAGTGGTGCTGATGGGCGCCGAACACCTTGAGCGGCTGATGCAGGACACGCGGATCATTCGCCACCTGGGCAAGCTCAAGAGCGTGCCGCGCAACGCGCAGATGGTGCTCGACGTGGAAAAGGAGAGGGGCAGTTTCGGCGCCTTGATCGCCGACTGGCCGGTGACCGATATCGTCGGCCTGTGGAAGTACCTGGCCAAGCACGGTCACCAGTTGGGCGGCCTGTCGGCCCCGCGCTTTCTGCGAATGGTCGGCAAGGACACCTTCGTACCGACCTATGACGTGGTGGCGGCGCTGAATGCGCAGCAGATCATCGACAAGGTGCCCAGCAGCCTCAAGGACCTGGCCACCGTGCAGGGCGCCTTCAACCAGTGGCACGCCGAAAGTGGCCGGCCGCTGTGCCAGATCTCGATGATGCTGGCGTATACGGTCAATCACTGATCGGGGCGTGTTCCCTGGAGTACCGCGTCATCGTTCATCGCGAGCAAGCTTCGCTCCTACAGAAGTACTGGGTGCTCTGTAGGAGCGAAGCTTGCCCGCGATAGCGCGCCGTCAGGCGGCGCTGAGCTGGCCTTCGCCCGCCAGCTTGCGGTTGAGCTGGAAGCGCCAGCGCACGTAGAGCAGGGCCGAGCAGAACACGGCCAGGCTGGCCAGCATTTCCAGGATGCCGAACAGTTGCCGGTTCGGGTCGTAGGCGGCCAGCGCGCCCTTGATGAAATACAGGTTCACCACGAAGCACATCCAGGAATGCCCGCGGGCGCTGCCCACCAGCATGCCCGGCGCCATCAACAGCAGCGGCACCAGTTCGATCAGCAGGATCACCCAGGGCCGGGCGCCGTGCAGGTCGGCGACGAACAGGTAGTAGCCGCAGAGCAGGCCGACCAGGCCGAAAAAGCAGATCAGGCTCAGCACCCGGGTGATGCGTACGCGCGGCTCCAGCCATTCGATGGCCGGCAGGATCTTCGGCTTTTTAGCCACGGCTGCTCTCCAGTTGCAGGGCAGTCTTGGCCAGGCGCAGGCCCAGGGCGCGGCAGAGGGCGACCTCGTGCTCGTTCAGCGGGCTCTTGCCATCGGCGCCGGCATGGTGGCTGGCCCCGTAAGGCGTGCCACCGCCACGGGTTTCCAGCAGGGCCGATTCGCTGTAGGGCAGGCCGGTGATCAGCATGCCGTGGTGCAGCAGCGGCAGCATCATCGACAGCAGGGTGGTTTCCTGGCCGCCGTGCAGGCTGGCGGTGGAGGTGAACACCCCGGCCGGCTTGCCCACCAGGGCGCCGGTCAGCCACAGGTTGCTGGTGCCGTCGAGGAAGTACTTCAGCGGCGCGGCCATGTTGCCGAACCGGGTCGGACTGCCCAGAGCCAGGCCGGAGCAGTGCTTCAGGTCGTCGAGGCTGGCGTACAGCGCGCCGTCTTCCGGGATGCTCGGGGCCACGGCCTCGCAGTCGGCGGATATCGCCGGCACGGTGCGCAGGCGCGCTTCCATGCCACCTTGTTCGATGCCCCGGGCGATCTGCCGGGCCATCTCGTTGGTCGAGCCGTTGCGGCTGTAGTAGAGAACCAGGATGTACGGCGTACTCAAGGCAGGATCTCCAGCACGTTTTCCGGCGGCCGGCCGATGATGGCCTTGTCGCCGACTTCGAGAATCGGCCGTTCCATGAGTTTCGGGTGCGCGGCGATGGCGGCGATCAGCTGCGCTTCGCTGAGGCTGGCGTCGGCCAGGTTAAGGGTCTTGTACTCGTCTTCGCCGGTGCGCAGCAGCTGGCGGGCGCCGATCCCGAGCTTGCCCAGCAGGCTTTGCAGCTGGGCGGCCTCGAGCGGGGTTTCCAGGTAGCGGACCACGGTTGGAGTCAGGCCACGGGCTTCCAGCAGTTCCAGCGCACCGCGGGATTTCGAGCAGCGCGGGTTGTGATAAAGCGTCAGATCGGTCATGGGCGGGTCGCATCTTGCGTAAGGTGGCGGCTATTCTACCTGTGCGACGGGCAGTCCTGAACCTTGCGAGGCGATGGGTCGCACGAGAAAGCGGGTTTGACGGTTTTTTTCAATACAAGGATCAAGGCATGGCAAGGCAACTGGCAGCGGCATTGGCGATCATCGGCACCTTGTTGCTGAGCGGCTGCGGTAACGATTACGGGGTCGATCAATATGGCCGGAAAGTCGCCGCCGAGCGCGTGGACAAGCAGTGGCTGGTGCTCAATTACTGGGCCGAATGGTGTGGGCCGTGCCGCACCGAGATTCCCGAGCTCAATGCATTGGCCGAAGGGCTCAAGGGCCAGCCGGTGAGTGTGCTGGGGGTCAATTTCGATAACGTCCAGGGCGAAGAACTGAAGAGCGCCAGTGAAAAACTGGGGATCAAGTTCACTGTGCTGGCACAGAATCCGGCGGAGATTTTCGATTTGCCACGCAGCGAAGGCTTGCCGGTGACCTACATCATCGATGACCAGGGCAAGGTGCGTGAGCAACTGATGGGCGAACAGACCGCGGCGGGCGTGATGGCGAAGCTGGAAGCCTTGCGCGGGCATTGATCTGTAGCCGCCGCCGCAGGCTGCGATCGGCCTGCAAGGCCGTTGCGATCTCGGGATCGCTGAAGGTCCTGCGGACCTTATCGCAGCCTGCGGCAGCGGCTACAGGAGGGGCGGTATCAACCTTCCTCGAGCCACCAGCGCAACGGCTTGCCTTCGGCCGGCCAGAAGCGCACTTGCTCGATTGGGGAAATGTCCCAGCGCTGGACGGTTTCCAACGCCTGCAGGAAGCGTCGTTCCTGCTCCATCAGGGCTGGCGCGCACAGCTTGCGGGTACTGCCGACCTTGCCGAAGCTGAGCTTGTCGCCGTCCAGGGTATAGGGCGCGAACCAGTGGTTGCAGCCGCCGTTGCCGTAGGCGCGACCGTCTTCACCGAGGGTGATGGTCAGGTGGCTGTAGTCGATCAACGGACGTTCGCCGATCCACTCCAGGATGTAGCTGCGGTCCTGCTGCAGTTTCACCGGCTCCGCCGCGCAACCCAGCAGGCCGGCGCCGAACGCGGCGGTCAACGCCAGGCGTTTCATTGGGCGGCTCGCTGGCATTTCGGGCAGAGGTGTTTTTCCCCTTCGCTGATCCAGCCCAGCTCGGCGATCCGCGCGCTGGCCGCGGGCTTTTGCGCCTTGCTGCCCAGCTTGGCGTCCACCGCGAACTCGAAGCTCAGCTCGGCCGCGCAGCTGTCGCAGTTGACCTGCCACTGATGGATCGCCAGCTCGCCGAATACCGGACCACGGGCCACGGCGACCCACTGGCCGACCGGGTTGATCAGGTGCCGCACGGTTTCCACCGTCAGGCGCATCGACAGGTCCTTGCTGCCCTTGAGGGTGACGATCAGCACGTCGTCGTTGCGGATGGAACCACCGTTGCCGGTGACCTGATAGCGGCCGGGCACCAGGGCGCGGCATTCGATCAGGGTGTGTTGCGGGTTCATCAGGCTGTAGCGGAAATCGTGTTCGACCATGGGTCCTCCAAATCTGGCGCGTATGCTAGCACGCACCCCGATAGCTCAGGTTGCAGGCAGATGACCTTCGCTTACCGCCGGTCCGTCGACTCAGCCTTCCACCCGGTTGCAGGGCGCACCGGCGGCCCAGGCGACGATGTTGTGCAAGGTGGTGTCGGCGATCGCCGCCAGGGCCTCGCGGGTGAGGAACGCCTGGTGGGCGGTGACAATCACGTTGGGGAAGGTCAGCAGCCGCGCCAGCACGTCGTCCTGTAGCGGCAGGTCGGAGCGGTCCTCGAAGAACAGCTGCGCCTCCTCTTCGTAGACATCCAGCCCCAGGTAGCCCAGTTGGCCGTTCTTCAGGGCCTCGATCAGCGCCGGGGTATCCACCAGGCCGCCGCGGCCGGTGTTGATCAGCATTGCGCCCGGTTGCATCCGGGCCAGGCTCTGGCGGTTGATCAGGTGTTTGCTGTCGGCGGTGAGCGGGCAGTGCAGGCTGATGATCTGCGCCTGGGCCAGCAGCTCCGGCAGGCTCAGGTAACGTGCGCCCAGGGCCTCGACTTGCGGGTTGGGGAAGGGATCGTGGGCCAGTAACTGGCAGCCGAAGCCGGCCATGATCCGGGCAAAGGTGGCGCCGATCTGCCCGGTGCCGACGATGCCGACGGTTTTTCCCACCAGGTCGAAGCCGGTCAGGCCGTGCAGGCTGAAGTCGCCTTCGCGGGTGCGGTTGTAGGCGCGGTGCAGGCGGCGGTTCAGCGCCAGGATCAGGGCCACGGCGTGCTCGGCCACGGCATGGGGAGAATAGGCCGGGACCCGGACCACGCTCAGGCCCAGGCGTTTGGCCACGGCCAGGTCGACATGGTTGTAGCCGGCCGAGCGCAGCGCGATAAGGCGCGTGCCGCCGGCGGCCAGTTGCTCCAGCACCGGGGCGCTCAGGTCGTCATTGATAAAGGCGCAGACCACCTCGTGGTGCTCCGCCAGCGCCGCGGTATCCAGGCTCAGGCGCGCGGCCTGGAACTGTAGCTCGATGCCCGGCGGCAACTCGGCACCGAGGAAGCTGTCGCGGTCATAGTTCTGGCTGCTGAAGAGAATCGTGCGCATGGCGTCGTCCTTGTGGGAGGTTGCCCCGAGCATGAACCTTCGGGGCAAACCTGTCGTTGCCCTGGGTCAGGCGTTGATGCGGGCCTCCGTGGCCAGGCGGTTGATGGCCCGTTCGAGTTCGTCGAGGGCGGCGAAGGCCTTGACGTCTTCCTGCTTGAGCAGGGTTTCGCTGCGCTGGCAGGCGGCGCGCAACTGCGGCACTCCACAGTAGCGGGTCGCCCCGTGCAGACGGTGGACCCGTTCGATCAGCGCATTGTGGTCGTTGGCGGCACGGGCGGCGCGAATCGCTTCCCGGTCGGCCTCCAGCGAGGCCAGGAGCATCGCCAGCATGTCGGCGGCCAGGTCCGCCTTGCCGGCGGCCAGGCGCAAACCTTCGTCGTGATCCAGCACTTGCAGCTCGAGGCCGTTGCCGGACGGTTCGCCAGTGCGTTCCGGTCCCTGGTTGCGCAGGGCCAGACCGGTCCACTTCAGCACCACCTGAGCCAGTTGCCGCTCACTGATGGGCTTGGTCAGGTAGTCGTCCATGCCGCTTTGCAGCAGCGCGCGTTTTTCGTTGGCCATGGCGTGGGCGGTGAGGGCGATCACCGGCAGCGGCGTGCAGTTGCGTTCGCTCTCCCACTGGCGAATCGCCTCGGTGCTCTGGCGGCCGTCCATGCCGGGCATCTGCACGTCCATCATCACCAGATCGAAGGATTCATTCTGCACCGCCTTGACCGCCGCATAGCCGCTGTCGACCGCGAGCACCTTGGCGCCCATGTCTTCGAGCAGGGTCTGCACCAGCAGCAGGTTGGCCGGGTTGTCATCGACACACAGCACCCGTGGCGGGCGACTGGCGATCGGTTCGCTCGGCTCGTTGCGCACCACCTTGGGGTTGACCAGGTCGGCCAGGGCGCGCCGCAGTTTGCGGGTGCAGGCCGGTTTGGCCTGCAACTGGCTGTGAGGGTTGGGCACCGACAGGTGGAACAGCGTCTGTTCGGTGGTCGGGCACAGCACCAGTACTTTGCAGCCCAGGTGTTCGAGGTCCCAGATGTGCTGGTTGAGGCGTTCCGGCGGCATGTCGTTGGTGGTGATGCCGAGCACCGCCAGATCGATCGCCTGTTCGGTCTGATGCACTCCGGTCACGCCGTTGGTCAGGGCTTCCAGGGTATTGAACGGCGTCACTTCCAGGCCGCAGTCCTCGAGCTGATGCTGCAGGGCCTGGCGCGCCAGCTCATGGTTCTCCAGGACCGCGATCCGCCTGCCGAGCAGCGGCGGGGCGGGCAGGTCTTCGGCGTCGTCGCGGGTTTTCGGCAGGCGCAGGCTGATCCAGAACTCCGAACCTTCGCCGGGCGTGCTGTCGACGCCGATCTCGCCACCCATCTGTTCGATCAGGCGCTTGGAAATCACTAGCCCCAGGCCAGTACCGCCAGGCTGGCGCGACAACGAGTTGTCGGCCTGGCTGAAGGCCTGGAACAGGGCGCGCACGTCCTGGTTCGACAGGCCGATGCCGGTGTCCTGAATGCTGATGCGCAGTTGTACGCTGTCTTCGTGTTCTTCTTCGAGCATGGCGCGGGCGACGATGGTGCCTTCGCGGGTGAACTTGATGGCGTTGCTCACCAGGTTGGTGAGGATCTGCTTGAGGCGCAGCGGGTCGCCCACCAGCGACAGCGGGGTATCGCGATACACCAGGCTGACCAGTTCCAGCTGCTTGGCGTGGGCGGCCGGGGCGAGGATGGTCAGGGTGTCCTGCAACAGGTCGCGCAGGTTGAACGGAATACTGTCGAGCACCAGCTTGCCGGCTTCGATTTTCGAGAAGTCGAGAATTTCGTTGATGATTCCCAGCAGGCTGTCGGCGGACTTTTCGATGGTGCCCAGGTAATCCAGCTGGCGCGGGGTCAGTTCACTTTTCTGCAACAGGTGGGTGAAACCGAGGATGCCGTTGAGCGGTGTGCGGATTTCGTGACTCATGTTGGCCAGGAATTCCGACTTGATCCGGCTGGCCTCCAGGGCCTCCTTGCGCGTCAGGTCCAGTTCGATGTTCTGGATCTCGATGGTTTCCAGGTTTTGCCGGACGTCCTCGGTGGCCTGGTCGATGCTGTGTTGCAATTCTTCCTGGGCGTTCTGCAGGGTACCGGCCATGCGGTTGATGCCCGAGGCCAGTTCGTCCAGCTCCTGGCTGCCGAGCAAGGGCAGGCGGGTTTCCAGGTTGCCGTCCTTGAGTTGGGTAACGGCATGTTTGATCTGGCTCAGCGGGTTGTTGATGGTGCGCCCCATGCGCAGCGCCAGCAGGCCGGTGCAGATCAGCCCGGCGATAATCAGCAGCAGGCTGGCGAACAGGCTGCGGTAGCCGCGCAACAGCATGCTGTTATGGGACAGCTCCAGCTCGACCCAGCCGAGCAGGCGGTCGGACTCATCGGGAATCAGGTCGCCGGCCAGGTTGCGGTGGCGGCCGAACACCGGCAGCAGATAGCGGGTGGCGTCGCTGCCGGTGCGTTGCAGCATCTGGCTGCCGTTACCGGTCGGCGCCTGGTTGAGCATGCTCGGGCCGGCATGGGCCAGGGGCGTGCGGTCGGGCGCGAGGAAGGTCACTGCGCGCACGTCCTGCTGTTCCAGGGACTGGGTGGCGATGCGTTCCAGCAGGGCGGTGTTCTTGTGGGCCAGGGCCGGTGCCACCAGGGGCGCCAGTTGCTCGGCGATCATTTCGCCGCGTTGCAGAAGCTGGGTTTGCAGGTCCGACTGCTGCATCCAGGTGAAATAACCGCCCAGCACCAACGCCATCAGGCTGGTTGGCAGCAAGGTCAGTAACAGCACGCGGCCTTTGATCCCCAGTTTCTTAAGCACGCAACTCTCCTGCTACCACGCCGTTTTGAATGAACCCTGCGCACATCCGGTGCGCACCACCTGCGCAGTGTAGCCATTTGCTTTGCCGCAATCTTCGCAAAATTAACCGTCGAACCGCTCAGATGCCGCGGGTTAGCGAGCGCTTTGTCGACCGGTGTCGGTTGCCCGGCCGCGGACAATCTTGAATAATCGCCCAACTGAGAATTACTTGCAGAAGCTAATGAATCCCGTATCTGTCGGCCATCCCCGGATCCTGAGTATCGAAGACGACCTGGTGCTCGGTGCCTACGTGCACGAGCAATTGTGCCGTTGTGGGTTTGATGTCACCTGGTGCCAGAACGGCCAGGAAGGCCTGGCGATGGCTCGCCAGCAACCTTTCGATGTGGTGCTGATGGACATCCTGCTGCCGGGGATGGACGGGCTGACGGTGCTCACCCATTTTCGCCAGAGCCATTCCACGCCGGTGCTGCTGATGTCGGCGCTGGGGGCCGAGGCCGATCGCATCAGCGGTTTTCGCCTGGGGGCCGACGATTATCTGCCCAAGCCCTTCAGCATGGCCGAGCTGCGGGTACGGATCGAAGCCATCCTGCGGCGCGTGGCCCTGGATCGCCGGCCGGCCCCGGCGCCGCTCAGGCAGGAAGCCCAGGGCCTGCGTTTCGACGACGAGCTGTGCGACGTGCATTACGGGCAACAGTGGGCCGGGCTGACCCGCAGCGAATACCGCCTGCTGGAGACGCTCAACCGCAACGGCGACGAGGTCCTGAGCAAACCCTTCCTTTATCAGCATGTGCTGCAGCGCGGCTATGCGCCCCATGATCGCAGCCTGGACATGCACATCAGCCAGATCCGCCGCAAACTCAAGGCCATCGGTTATGTCGCGCGGGAAGTGCGCACGGTCTGGGGCAAGGGCTATGTGCTGAGTGCCGTCGATGAAATGGCCTGAGCTGCCCGGCAGGCATTCGCTGTTCTGGAAGCTGGCCTGCCTGTTGGTCGCGTTCTGCCTGCTGATGATCTGGCTGAGCTGGTCCTGGGGCCGCTACATGGAACAGAAGAACCTGTTCCTTTCCGACGAGGCCCGCGGCACGCTGACCGGCTACGCCGCCGAAGCCGAACGGGCCTGGAACCAGGGGCAGAGCGCCGGGGTCGATGCCTGGCTGCAGGGCATGGCCGAGCGCGAGCGCCATTGGGTCGGGGTCATCGGCCGCGACCTGCAATCGCTGAGCAGTTATCCGCTGAGCGAAGCCGAGAGCCAGCACCTGACGTTCCTGCGCGGCCTGGATTGGCCGGTCAGTCGGCATACCCGTGGCTTGCCCTGGCTGAAGATTGCGTTTCCCAACGACCCGTCCGCCGGCAGCCTGGTGATCGAGTTGCCCCAGCGCTTCATGCCCGGGCGCTACCGGGTGTTCTGGCGGGTGCTGACCAATGGGGTGATTCCCGGCCTGTTCACACTGCTGCTGTGTGTCGGGCTGTATCGACTGCTGGTAGTGCCGCTGAACCAGCTGCGCGAACAGGCCAACGCCTGGCGCGCCGATCAACTGAATGCGCGGCTGTCGAGCCAGACCACCAGTCGCCAGGACGAGTTGGGTGAGCTGGGCCGGGCGTTCGACCAGATGTCCGAGCGCCTGCAGGGCACGGTGGCCTTGCAGCAACAATTGCTGCGCGATCTTTCCCATGAATTGCGCACGCCCCTGAGTCGCCTGCGGGTCGCCTGTGATGGCGAGCAGAGCCTGCCAGCACTGCGCGAGCGGCTGGCGCGGGAAGTCGATGGCATGCAGCGGCTGGTGGACGACACCTTGCAACTGGCCTGGCTCGACACCGAGCGGGCACCGCTGGCCGAGGAAGACATCCAGATCCAGGCCCTGTGGGAAATGCTCACGGAAAACGCCTGCTTCGAAAGCGCCTGGTCCGCCACGCAACTGCAGTGCGCGCTGGACGCCTCGTGCTGGGTCCGGGGCAATCTCAATACCCTGGCCCAGGCCCTGGAAAACATTCTGCGCAATGCCATTCGCCATTCGCCCGCGGGCGGTCGTGTGCTGCTGGACGGCCAGCGCCAGGGCGAGCATTGGTTGCTGTGGCTGGAGGATGAAGGGCCTGGCGTGGCCGACGCCGATCTGCAGCGGATCTTCGATCCGTTTACCCGCCTCGACGGCTCGCGCCCGGGCCATGGCGGTTTTGGCCTGGGGTTGAGTATTGCGCGCAACGCCGTGCAGCGTCAGGGCGGCCAGCTGTGGGCGGAAAATACCGGGCGTGGGCTGCGTTTGAACATGCGCCTGCGGGCTACGGTTGTGATGGAAGCGCCTTCGCCCGAAGCTGATTCGCTGCCTTATATCGTTAAGCCATAAGACCCTCACTTTGCGTGATATGGCCTGCGAACGTTTGCCGGTATGATAGTCGCCCCCGCAGTCCGGATTGCGAATACGCCATGACCTTGCAGTACCCCACCATCGCCGATTGCGTCGGCAACACCCCGCTGGTCCGTTTGCAGCGCCTGCCTGGCGTCACCAGCAACACCCTGCTGCTCAAGCTCGAGGGCAATAACCCGGCGGGTTCGGTCAAGGACCGCCCGGCGCTGTCGATGATCACTCGCGCCGAGCTGCGTGGGCAGATTCACCCCGGCGATACGCTGATCGAAGCGACCTCGGGCAACACCGGGATTGCCCTGGCCATGGCCGCGGCGATCAAGGGCTACAAGATGATCCTGATCATGCCCGACAACTCCAGTGCCGAGCGCAAGGCGGCGATGACCGCCTATGGCGCCGAACTGATCCTGGTCAGCCAGGAAGAGGGCATGGAAGGCGCGCGCGACCTGGCCGAAAGGATGCAGGCCGAAGGTCGTGGCAAGGTGCTCGACCAGTTCGCCAACGGTGACAACCCGGAGGCGCACTACACCGGCACCGGCCCGGAAATCTGGCGGCAGACCGAGGGCACCATCACCCATTTCGTCAGCTCCATGGGTACCACTGGCACCATCATGGGCACCTCGCGTTATCTGAAGGAACAGAACCCGAACGTGCAGATCATCGGCCTGCAACCGATGGAAGGCTCGGCCATTCCCGGCATTCGCCGCTGGCCGCAGGAATACCTGCCGAAGATCTACCAGGCCAGTCGCGTCGATCGCATCGTCGACATGGCGCAAAGCGAAGCCGAAGAGGTGACCCGGCGCCTGGCCCGCGAAGAAGGCATCTTCTGCGGCGTGTCCTCGGGCGGTGCGGTGGCGGCGATGTTGCGCCTGTCCCGCGAAGTCGAAAACGCGGTGATTGTCGCGATCATCTGTGACCGTGGCGACCGTTACCTGTCGACCGGCATCTTCGATGCGCCCAACTGATGGCTAAGCCAGTCAGAGGCCTGCGCTTCCAGCCTTCGGGCGGCAGCCGGGCTGCGCAGATACCCGTCGGGAAAAAACAGCGCCTGACCATCGAGCGCCTGGCCAACGATGGTCGCGGCATTGCCTTCCTGGAAGGACGTACCTGGTTCGTCGCTGGCGCATTGGCGGGCGAAGAGGTCGAGGCGCGCGTGTTGGGCGCCCACGGCAAAGTGGTGGAAGCCCGTACCGAGCGGGTGTTCAGCGCCAGCGATTTGCGGCGCCCGGCGCCATGCGCCCATGCCGGCCGTTGCGGTGGCTGCAGCGTGCAGCATCTGCCCCATGACGAACAGCTTGCCCTGAAACAGCGCATGCTCGCCGAGCAGCTGTCGCGGGTCGCCGGTGTCGAGCCAGAGGCGTGGGCAGCGCCCTTGAGCGGTCCGGAGTTCGGCTACCGGCGCCGGGCGCGGGTCGCGGTGCGCTGGGACGCCAAGGCGAAAAAGCTCGAAGTGGGTTTTCGCGCCGCCGGCAGCCAGGACATCGTCGCCATCGACGAATGCCCGGTGCTGGTACAGCCCTTGCAACCGATCATGAGCCGCTTGCCGGCCATGCTGCAGCGCCTGAGCAAACCGCAGGCACTGGGGCATGTGGAGTTGTTCAGCGGTTCGGCGATTGCCGTGCTGCTGCGCCATATGGCGCCGTTGTCCGCGGCCGACCTGGAGATTCTCCAGGCGTTCTGCGCATTCCATGAGGCCCAGTTGTGGTTGCATGGTGAAGGCGAGCCGCAACCGGTGGACCCGGACCAGGCCCTGGGCTATCGCCTGGAACCCTGGAATCTGCAGCTGGCTTATCGGCCGGGGGATTTTGTCCAGGTCAACGCCGGGGTCAACGAGGCGATGGTGGCCCAGGCCCTGGAATGGCTGGCGCCACAGGCCGACGAGCGCGTGCTGGACCTGTTTTGTGGCTTGGGCAACTTTGCCTTGCCGCTGGCGCAGAACGTTCGGGAAGTGGTGGCGGTCGAAGGGGTGGCGACCATGGTCGCGCGTGCGGCGCAGAATGCTGCTAGCAACAATTTGCATAACACCCGGTTTTTTCAGGCCGATTTATCGCAGCCCCTGAGCGATGCCGAGTGGGCCCGCGAAGGCTTTTCTGCGGTACTCTTGGACCCACCTCGGGACGGTGCTTTCGAGGTGGTACGCAAGCTTGCGAGCCTGGGCGCCAAGCGCCTGGTTTATGTGTCATGCAACCCTGCCACTCTGGCGCGTGACACAGTCGAACTGGTCAGACAGGGCTACCGGTTAAAACGTGCCGGGATCCTCGATATGTTTCCTCAGACGGCACATGTCGAGGCCATGGCGTTATTTGAAGCGAGCTAGGATGGCTCGTCTAATCCGTTGGCCCGTCAGGCAGCACTCGCCGGCCCAGCGAGGAAATACTGGCAGTGAAGGTCAGCGATTTGACGCATTGAATGTGCGTCGTAGGGAAGGTAAAGCAAGATGGTACAGGTGAGAGCGCACCAGCCGATCAACACCGACGGCAGTATCAATCTCGAGGCGTGGCTCGATCATGCGGTCAGCGTCGACATGGCACTGGACCGTGAAGCCTTGAAAGAAGCCTGCGAGTTCGCTCGTGAGGCAGAGCAACAACACATCGCGGCGAAGAATCTCAGCGGCGAGGACATGTCGAGTTTCAGCACTGGCCTGGAGATCGCGGAGATCCTTGCCGACCTCAAGCTGGATCAGGATTCGCTGGTGGCCGCGGTGCTTTACCGTGGCGTCCGGGAAGGCCAGATCCCGCTGCCGGCCGTCAGCCAGCGCTTCGGCCCGGTGGTGGCCAAACTGATCGACGGCGTGCTGCGCATGGCGGCGATCAGCGCCAGCCTCAGCCCCCGCCAATCCCTCGTGCTCGGCACCCAGGCCCAGGTGGAAAACCTGCGCAAGATGCTGGTGGCGATGGTCGATGACGTGCGTGTGGCGCTGATCAAGCTGGCCGAGCGGACCTGCGCGATCCGCGCGGTGAAAAACGCCGACGACGAGAAGCGCAACCGCGTTGCCCGGGAAGTCTTCGACATCTATGCACCGCTGGCGCATCGCCTCGGTATCGGCCATATCAAATGGGAGCTGGAGGACCTGTCCTTCCGCTACCTGGAGCCTGAGCAGTACAAGCAGATCGCCAAGTTGCTGCACGAGCGGCGCCTTGATCGCGAGCGTTTCATCTCCGACGTGATGAACCAGCTGCAGAATGAGCTGCGGGCCACCGGCGTCGACGCCGACATCAGCGGCCGGGCCAAACACATCTATTCGATCTGGCGCAAAATGCAGCGCAAGGGCCTGGAGTTCAGCCAGATCTACGACGTGCGCGCGGTGCGCGTGCTGGTCCCGGAAATGCGCGACTGCTACACCGCGCTGGGGATCGTCCACACCCTGTGGCGGCACATTCCGAAAGAGTTCGACGACTACATCGCCAACCCCAAGGAGAACGGTTACCGCTCGCTGCACACGGCGGTCATCGGCCCTGAGGGCAAGGTGCTGGAAGTGCAGATCCGCACCCACGCGATGCACGAAGAGGCCGAGCTGGGGGTCTGCGCCCACTGGCGCTACAAGGGCACCGACGTCAAATCCGGTTCCAACCACTACGAAGAGAAAATCTCCTGGCTGCGTCAGGTGCTCGAGTGGCATGAGGAACTGGGGGATATCGGCGGCCTGGCCGAGCAACTGCGGGTGGATATCGAGCCGGACCGGGTCTACATCTTCACCCCCGACGGCCACGCCATCGACTTGCCGAAAGGCGCGACCCCGCTGGACTTCGCCTACCGCGTGCACACCGAGATCGGTCACAACTGCCGGGGCGCGAAGATCAACGGGCGCATCGTGCCGCTCAACTACAGCCTGCAGACCGGCGAGCAGGTCGAGATCATCACCAGCAAGCACGGCACGCCGAGCCGCGACTGGCTGAACCCTAACCTGGGCTATGTCACCACCTCGCGGGCGCGGGCGAAGATCGTCCACTGGTTCAAGCTGCAGGCGCGGGATCAGAACGTGGCGGCGGGCAAGACCCTGCTCGAACGCGAACTCAATCGCCTCGACCTGCCGCAGGTGGATTTCGACAAGCTGGCCGACAAGGCCAACATGAAAACCGCCGAGGACATGTTTGCCGCCCTGGGCGCGGGCGACCTGCGCCTGGCGCAACTGGTCAACCTGGCTCAGCAACTGGTGGAGCCGGAACGCGGCAATGAACAACTGGAGCTGATCCCGCGCAAGGCCACCGGCTACAAGCCGGGCAAGCGCGGCGACATCCAGATCCAGGGCGTTGGCAACCTGCTGACCCAGATGGCCGGCTGCTGCCAGCCGCTGCCGGGGGATGCGATCGTCGGTTACATCACCCAGGGCCGTGGGGTGAGCATTCACCGCCAGGACTGCGCCTCGGTGCTGCAACTGGCCGGCCGCGAGCCGGAGCGGATCATCCAGGTCAGCTGGGGCCCGGTGCCGGTGCAAACCTATCCGGTGGACATCATCATTCGCGCCTATGACCGCTCCGGTCTGCTGCGTGACGTGTCCCAGGTGCTGCTCAACGAGCGGATCAACGTGCTGGCGGTCAACACCCGCTCGAACAAGGAGGACAACACCGCGCTGATGTCCCTGACCATCGAGATTCCGGGGCTGGACGCGTTGGGGCGGCTGCTGGGGCGTATTTCCCAGTTGCCGAACATCATCGAGACCCGCCGTAACCGTACCCCTTGAAAGTCGGAGCGTAGGAGCGAGGCTTGCCCGCGATGGCGATTTGTCTGACATACCGCTATCGCGGGCAAGCCTCGCTCCTACAGAAAACATGGTTTGGCAATGAGAGTGAGCGATGTACAGCCTTGAAGACCTGTTGCACCTGATGGCGCGGCTGCGGGACCCGCAGTACGGCTGCCCTTGGGATATCAAGCAGAGCTACGCCACCATTGTCCCCCACACCCTGGAAGAAGCCTACGAAGTGGCCGATGCCATCGAGCGGGGCGATTTCGAGCACTTGCAGGGCGAGCTGGGCGATCTGCTGTTCCAGGTGGTGTATTACAGCCAGCTGGCGCGGGAGGAGGGGCGTTTCGAGTTCGATGGCGTGGTCGACAGCATCACCCGCAAGCTGATCCGTCGCCATCCCCATGTATTCCCTACCGGGGACCTGTACGCGCCGCTGGATACCCCGCGGCTGGATGAAGAACAGGTCAAGCAGCGCTGGGAAGAGATCAAGGCCGAGGAGCGCGCCGAGAAGTCGGCAGAGCCTTTGCAGTTGTCCTTGCTCGACGATGTGCCCACGGCTCTGCCGGCGCTGTCCCGTTCGGCCAAGCTGCAAAAGCGCGCGGCCCAGGTCGGTTTTGACTGGCCGGACGCCTTGCCGGTGGTGGACAAGATCCGCGAAGAGCTCGATGAAGTGCTCGAAGCCATGTCCGAGAATGACCCGCAGGCGATCGCCGACGAGGTGGGCGACCTGCTGTTCGCCGTGGTCAATCTGGCCCGGCATCTGAAGGTCGATCCGGAAACCACCCTGCGTGGCGCCAATGCCAAGTTCGAGCGGCGCTTTCGATTTATCGAGCAGGCATTGCGCGATAGCCGCCGACCCATGGAAGATTGCACCCTCGAAGAGTTGGACGCCTTGTGGGGCGAAGCCAAACGTCAGGAAAAGAATTTGCCCAGCTGTGGCTGAGGCTGTTGCCTAAGTGAGTGAGCACCAATGAGCCTTTCCCTTCGCGACCAGTTGCTCAAAGCAGGGCTGGTCAACCAAAAGCAGGCCAAACAGGTCAGCAAAGAGAAACAGAAGCAGCAACGCCTGGCCCACAAAGGCCAGATCGAACTGGACGATACCCAGCAGCGTGCGGCCCAGGAAGCCATGGCCGAGAAGGTCAAGCGCGACCAGGAACTCAACCGCCAGCAGCAGGAGAAGGCCGAGCAGAAGGCCCGTGCCGCGCAGATCAAGCAACTGATCGAAGTGTCGCGCCTGCCGAAGCTGACCACCGAGGACTACTACAACTTCGTCGACGACAAGAAGGTCAAGCGCCTGTCGGTGAACGCCCTGATGCGCAACAAGCTGAGCAGCGGCTCGCTGGCCATCGTGCACCATGCCGGCGGTTATGAGGTCATCCCGCGTGAAGCCGCGCTGAAGATCCAGGAGCGCGATCCACGGCGCATCGTTCAGCTCAACACGCCAACCGAGGCGCCGGACGAGGACGATCCGTATGCGGCCTACCAGATCCCTGACGATCTGATGTGGTAAACCCGCATAAACAACAAACCCCGCCATGAGCGGGGTTTGTTGTTTCTGAAACGCCTGCCGATGCGTGGCGGCAGGCGCGGCAGTCATCGTGAGGTCAGGAGCTTTGCGGTGCGCGGTTCTGCTCCAGCTTCTCCAGTTCGGCCTTGTAATTATGGGCATCGGTCTCGGAATGAAACATTCCCACCAGCATGTCTTGTTGATGCACGTCCCAGATCCGTACACCTGCGGCTACGCCTTCATGGGACATGTGTGAATCGTCGCGTTCAGTTACTTTTACAGTCATCTGCTAGCTCCAATCTCTATTGATCTGCAGCAAGGCGTGTGCAGGACTCCGTTATATATTTTGTTAGCTGGCTAAGTAAATTGCTTTCAAATGCAACAATCTTTTGCAGATTTCGAAACAGTCCCGCAGGCCGCGGAAACTGTGGCATTCGGTCGCAGGTGTCGGAGTTTCATGACAAAAGTTTCATGTTGGGCGGCTGTCGTGCTGGGTATTTTTAGCCGGCGAGCGAGCCTGCCAGGTCGCCAGGAGAGCCGTGCTTGAGCGGCTAAATGGAAACGCCAGGCGAAAAAAAGCCCCGCATCGGCGGGGCTTTTTATTGTCGTGCGGCTTAGCTGCCTTTGACGGTCTTGCCGTTGACGGTGCCGTTCAGGAGCATGATGTTGTACTCCTTGCCGTCGGTTTCGACCTGTTGCAGGCGAACCAGCAGGTAATCCCAGTCCTTGGCGAACCACATGACGGTGATGCGTTTGCTTTGTGTCGGGTCGCGCACGCGCTCGACCTTGATCGCATCGATCTGGCCGGCCTTGGTGTCGACTTTTTCCGAGCCCAGGACGCGGAAGTCGTAGGTATCGACTTCGCCATCATCGACGACCTGGTAGCTCATGCTTTTCTTGCCGGCGGCTACATCGTGCTGCAGAGCGAGCTGGTAGGTGGATTTGTCGACCATGCCGCGATTGAGCGGGATCTTGACCGCATCGCCGCGATCGGTGCCGGTGACCATCTTGGCATTCCAGTCGAAGTCCAGATCGGCCTTCTTGGCTTTGCCCAGGCCGCCGCGCTCGAAGTGATAGGACTGCGGCAGCAGGGTGTCCTTGTCGAGCGTCAGAGTGCTTTCTTCAGTCAGGCTGGCGATCATCATCGAAGCCTTGAAGCTCAGCTTCCAGGTGCCGTCGCCTTTCTTTTCCAGGCTGCGTTCGGCGGTACCGCTCATCGGCAGCTGTTTCCAGTCGGCGGTATAGCTGGCGGAGAAGGGTTGAAGGTCCGCAGCCTGCGCGAAGGGCAGGGCGAGCAGAGCACAAGCGAAGAGCAGGGCGCGACGCATAAAATCTCCTAATTACGAATCAAGTGGCCACTGGCGGCCAGTAACTGACCATCCAGTAAAGCACCCTGTTCGCCGAGTGTGAGTCGACCTTCGGCAAACCAGCGTACGGCCATTGGGTAAATCCGGTGTTCCTGGACGTGGACCCGCTGCGCCAGGCTTTGCGGCGAGTCGTGCAACTCTACCGGGATCACTGCCTGTACGACCAGTGGTCCGCCATCGAGTTCCTCTGTCACAAAGTGCACGCTGCAGCCGTGCTCGGTGTCTCCGGCCTCCAGCGCTCGCTGATGAGTGTGTAACCCTTTGTATTTGGGTAGTAGCGAAGGATGGATATTGAGCAGGCGACCCTGATAGTGCCGCACGAAGTCCGCGCTGAGAATGCGCATGAATCCGGCAAGCACCACGAGCTTGGGCTGGAAGGCGTCGATCAGTTCGATCAGCGCGGCATCGAAGGCCTCGCGGCCTTCGAATGCCTTGTGATCGAGGGCGCGGGTATCGATACCCGCGTCCCGGGCGCGTTGCAGGCCGTAGGCGTCGGCGCGGTTGGAAATCACCGCGCGGATGCGTACCGGGCTGTCGTCGCCCTGGGTACTGTCGATCAGGGCCTGCAAGTTGCTGCCGGTACCGGACAACAGCACCACTACATCACAGGTGGCTGGCATCGGCTCTTGCATCAATGTGCCTTGAGGTTTTTCAGCTCGACCTGGGCAGCGCCTTCGGCGGCGCTAGCGATCTGACCAATGACCCAAGGTTGCTCGCCGGCTTCGCGCAGGACGTTCAGGGCACTTTCAACGTGCTCCTGAGCCACGCAGATCACCATGCCCACGCCGCAGTTCAGCACGCGGTGCATTTCGTGTTCGTCGACGTTGCCTTTCTCTTGCAGCCAGTCGAATACCGCCGGGCGCTGCCAGCTGGCCACGTCGACCACGGCCTGGGCGCCTTTTGGCAGGACACGCGGAATGTTGTCCAGCAGGCCGCCGCCGGTGATGTGGGCCATGGCCTTGACCGCGCCAGTGTCCTTGATCAGCTTGAGCAGTGGCTTGACGTAGATGCGGGTCGGGGCCATCAGCAGTTCGGTCAGCGGCTTGCCGTCGAGCTGGACGGTTTCGATATCGGCACCGGAGACTTCGATGATCTTGCGGATCAGCGAGTAGCCGTTGGAGTGCGGGCCGGACGATGGCAGGGCGAGCAGGGCGTCGCCGGTGGCAACCTTGGAGCCGTCGATGATTTCGGCTTTTTCCACCACGCCGACGCAGAAGCCGGCCAGGTCGTAGTCTTCGCCTTCGTACATGCCGGGCATTTCAGCGGTTTCACCGCCGACCAGGGAGCAGCCAGCCAGTTCGCAGCCGGCACCGATACCGGTAACCACGGTGGCGGCAACGTCGACGTTCAGTTTGCCGGTGGCGTAGTAGTCGAGGAAGAACAGCGGCTCGGCACCGCAGACCACCAGGTCGTTGACGCACATGGCGACCAGGTCCTGGCCGATGCTGTCGTGTTTGTTCAGGTTCAGTGCCAGGCGCAGCTTGGTGCCCACGCCGTCGGTACCGGAGACCAGTACTGGCTGCTTGTAGCCGGCCGGGATTTCGCAGAGGGCGCCGAAACCGCCCAGGCCGCCCATGACTTCCGGGCGCGCAGTGCGCTTGGCGACGCTCTTGATGCGTTCGACCAATGCTTCACCGGCGTCGATGTCTACACCGGCGTCTTTGTAGCTCAGGGAGGGTTGCTTGCTCATGATCCAGGCCTTTAGGGGGGATTCAGGGGTATCGACCGAGTCCAGGGAGGCCATTGAAACAGTCGCGGCGGCAATGCCGCGCAATCATTTCAGCGACCCCGGCTGTTGCCGGTCTGCGAAGGCGCGCGATTTTATCAGGCTTGAGGTGTAGCGGCCATCCTCGGGCCGACGGGCAGGGCATATCCGCTTAAAAAAAACCGCAATTGCGCGTGTCGATCGCGCCGCTCGGGGCTGTATAAGGTATAGCCTTGTACCCGCTGTCGTTATGACAGCACGAAAACTTCCATCGACCGGGTGAATGTTTGCCCAGGCTTTGTGGTCACAGCCTGGGTCAATCCTGTTCATGCGGTCTGTTCCAGCCGCCTTTTGTCGTCGGGAATCCTCCATGCGTTTGGGTAAATTTCTTTTTGTGGGCTGTTTGTCATTGGTCAGTCTGGCGAGTCATGCCGAAACCCTCAATAACCTGTATCAGGTCCGCGAACCGGTTAGCAACCAGTCCCCTGGCGAGCGCGACCAGGCCACCCAGCGGGCCCTGGAAACCCTGGTATTGCGCCTGACCGGTGATAGCAAGGCCTTGCAGAACCCGGGACTGGCGGCGATCCGCAAGGACCCGCAGCAGATCATCAGCCAGTACGGCTACGACGCCGGTCCTCCCGAAAGCCTGCAGGTCGACTTCGACCCGGCCAGCACCGACCGGGCGTTGCGCCAGGCTGGCCTGTCGCTGTGGGGCAGTAATCGCCCGTCGATTCTCGGCTGGTGGCTGACCGACTCCAGTGAAGGTTCCAGCCTGGTGGGCGATGGCCAGGCCAGCGCCACGCCGTTGCGCCGCGCTGCCCTGCATCGCGGCCTGCCGCTGCGTTTGCCGCTGGGTGACCTGAATGAGCAGATTGTCGCTACGGCGCCGAATCTCGAAGGTTCCGATCCGGCGCCATTGCGCGCTGCGTCGGAGCGTTACGGCGCGGACGCCCTGCTGGCGGTGCATGCCAGTGAAGAGGGCGGTCAGTGGCAGGCCAAATGGCGCCTGTGGCTGGGTGACCAGAAGGAACAGGGCAGCGTCCAGGGAGCTGATGTGCCGGCCTTGGCCGATGCCGTGCTGTTGGCGGTCAGCCAGCGCCTGGCCCCGCGTTTCGCGGTCAAGCCGGGCGCATCCAGCGAGCAGTTGCTGGAAGTGCAGGGCATGAACCTGGAGCGCTATGCGGCGTTGGGCCGTTTGCTCGAGCCCTTCGGTGGGCGTTTGCAGAGTGTCGATGGTGATCGTTCGGTGTACCGGGTCAGCGGCAGCGCCGAGCAGTTGCGTGCGCAACTGAGCCTGGCACGGTTGCAGGAAGTCCCGGCGGGCGCTGTGCCTGTCCAGCCGACTGTCGAAGGCGCGACACCTGCGCCTGCACCGGCCGCGCAACTGCGGTTTCGCTGGTAGGTTTTCTTTCTTTATATAGAAGCAATGGAGTGGTTCATGGCTGATACGCGTCGATGGGTCTGGTTGGGTGGGTTGGTCCTGCTCTGTGGATTTGTGTACCTGTTGCATCCGATCCTGACGCCGTTCCTGGTGGCCTTGCTGTTGGCCTATCTGTTCGATCCGCTGGTGGACCGCCTGGAAAAGCTCGGGTTGTCGCGCACTTGGGGCGTGGTGGCGGTATTTGCCCTGTTCACCCTGATCGTCATGGCGTTGTTGCTGGTGCTGGTGCCTATGCTCGCCAAGCAGCTGCTGCGCCTGTACGAACTGGCGCCGCAGATGCTCGATTGGCTGCAGCACACGGCAATGCCCTGGGCGCAGTCCAAGCTGGGCTTGTCCGATGGTTTCTGGAAGTTCGACAAGGTCAAGGCGGCGATCAGCGAGCACATGGGGCAGACCACCGATATCGTTGGCGTGGTCCTGAGCCAGGCAACGGCTTCCAGCCTGGCGCTGATTGGCTGGCTGGCCAACCTGGTGCTGATTCCGGTGGTCAGCTTTTACCTGCTGCGCGACTGGGACCTGATGATGGCGAAGATCCGCAGCCTGTTGCCCCGTGATCGCGAGGAGCGTGTGGTGGCGCTGGCGGGGGAATGCCATGAAGTGCTGGGGGCGTTCGTCCGTGGTCAACTGCTGGTGATGGTGGCCCTGGGGATGATCTATGCGGCCGGCCTGATGCTGGTCGGGCTGGAACTGGGGCTGTTGATCGGTCTGATTGCCGGCCTGGCGGCCATCGTGCCGTACATGGGGTTTGTCATCGGCATCGGCGCGGCGCTGATTGCCGGGTTGTTCCAGTTCGGTGGCGACCTGTACCCGATGATCGGTATCGTGGCCGTGTTCATGGTCGGCCAGGCCCTGGAGGGCATGGTGCTGACCCCCTTGCTGGTGGGTGACCGGATCGGCCTGCACCCGGTGGCGGTGATCTTCGCGATTCTCGCCGGTGGCGAGCTGTTCGGTTTCACCGGCATCCTGCTGGCCTTGCCGGTGGCGGCGGTGATCATGGTGCTGGTGCGCCATGTGCACGACTTGTACAAGGATTCGGACATCTATAGCGGTGTAGAGGAGTCCGAGCTGTAACGTCCACTGTTAATGCTTTCGGGGCGCCTGCGTTTCAGGCGGGTGCCATCGAGAGTCTTTACAGCTGTCACATCCACCGTCAAAGAAACCCCCGTGATTTCATCAGGCTAACGCAAACCTTTGATTTTGCTTGTGGTCTGTTACATTGTGCGCCCGGCGTCACGGGTATAAACTTTGCAAACTTTACACAGAGGCCACTAACGGTTCGTTTGGAACTGTTCAGTCAGCATGAAACCGATTCAGCTGCCCCTAGGTGTGCGTCTGCGTGATGACGCCACCTTCATCAACTACTACCCAGGCGCCAATGCCGCTGCACTCGGCTATGTCGAGCGGCTTTGCGAAGCCGACGCCGGCTGGACCGAAAGCCTGATCTACCTCTGGGGCAAGGATGGGGTAGGGCGTACGCACTTGCTGCAGGCGGCCTGCCTGCGGTTCGAACAGTTGGGGGAGCCAGCGGTCTATTTGCCCCTGGCGGAATTGCTGGACCGCGGCATCGAAATCCTCGACAACCTGGAACAGTACGAACTGGTCTGCCTGGACGACTTGCAAGCGGTGGCGGGCAAGGCTGACTGGGAAGAAGCGCTGTTTCATCTGTTCAACCGCTTGCGTGACAGCGGCCGGCGCCTGTTGATCGCGGCTTCGACCTCTCCCCGGGAGCTGCCGGTGAAGCTGGCGGACCTCAAGTCCCGCCTGACCCTGGCGCTGATCTTCCAGATGCGCCCGCTCTCGGATGAAGACAAGCTGCGTGCATTGCAATTGCGCGCCTCGCGTCGCGGGCTGCACCTGACCGACGAAGTCGGGCACTTTATCCTGACGCGCGGTACCCGCAGCATGAGCGCCTTGTTCGAGCTGCTGGAGCGCCTCGATCAGGCGTCCTTGCAGGCTCAGCGCAAGCTGACCATTCCCTTTCTCAAAGAAACCCTGGGCTGGTAAAACCGCGGGCGGTAGTGGCTTTTTGGCATATTTCAGGCGCCAGAAACCCGCATCCGGAAGCGGTTCCAGAGGCGCGTGCGTTTAAAATGGGCTTAAGGCCTTAGATGTTGAGTAGAAACCGATAAGTCACATTTCAATCGATTGAATTTGCAAATTAGAGCGATAGAAGGCATAGTCGCGGCTTCTTTATAACTTTAAGCCACGGTCGTGCCCATGCTGAAGCGCTTCGCACCCCTCGTGCCTCTTGCACTCGTTACCCTGTTGTTTGGTTGCGCCACCCACTCTCCGGTGAGCCAGCAAGAGCAGCAACAACAGGTTCAAAACTCTTCAAAAGCCCAGTCTTCCACTATTTTCCAGGAAGAGCTGGCAACCGAAAAAGAACTCGCCGAGTTCGCTGACAGCAAGCCTTACCAGCTGCCAGTGCTGGCTGACAGTATTCTCGAACGTGGCATGTCCCTGATCGGTACCCGTTACCGTTTCGGCGGTACCTCTGAAGCCGGTTTCGATTGCAGCGGTTTCATCGGCTATCTGTTCCGTGAAGAAGCCGGCATGAATCTGCCGCGCTCCACCCGTGAAATGATCAACGTTGATGCTCCGCTGGTTGCGCGTAACAAGCTGCAGCCGGGCGATCTGCTGTTCTTCGCCACCAATGGCCGCCGCGGTCGCGTAAGCCACGCTGGCATCTACCTGGGCGATGACCAGTTCATCCACTCCAGCAGCCGCCGCAGCGGTGGCGTGCGGGTGGACAGCCTGGGTGACAGCTACTGGAGCAAGACCTTCATCGAAGCCAAGCGCGCCCTCGCCATGGCCCCGACCGTGGTCACCGCACGCAAGTAAGCGGACTTTTTGTAAGGTGAAGTTAAAGTCTTACTTGAAGTTTGGCGCGTAGACGCTAGAATCCTGATCTATTGTTGAAAACTAACCGCGTAAGCCCTGCTTACGCGGTTTTGTTTTCGGCCTCACGGCAGAGAAAGCCGCATCCAGATCAGGATTGTTCTGCATATGTCGACGTCGGCCCGCCTTGCATTGATCGTTCTCGCCGCGCTGCTCAGCGCGTGCGCCAGTCGTACCCCGCCACCCGCGCCTGTGGTACGTGCTCCCGTATTCAACACGCCCCAGACCTTCTCGCCGGCTGCCGAAGACGTGCTGTTTCGTGCGTTGGGCCTGGTGGGCACACCTTATCGCTGGGGTGGCAACACACCGGACTCCGGTTTCGATTGCAGTGGCCTGATCGGCTACGTCTATCGCGATGCAGCCGGTATCTCGCTGCCGCGCTCGACCCGCGAAATGATCGGCATGCGGGCACCGAATGTCGGTAAGAATGCCTTGCAGACCGGCGACCTGATATTTTTTGCCACCAATGGCGGTTCCCAGGTCAGCCACGCGGGCATCTATGTCGGCGAAGGCCGCTTCGTGCATGCACCGGCCACCGGTGGCACGGTGAAGCTGGACAGTCTGTCCAAGGCCTATTGGCAAAAAGCCTACCTGAGCGCCAAGCGCGTGCTGCAGCCAGAGCATCTGGCGCACAACCCCTAGTCCTGTCTCTGCGTCGAGGTTGCCATGACCGCTCGTACCCTCAACCTCGACGACGCCCTCTATCACTACCTGCTCGATGTTTCCCTGCGCGAAACGCCGCTGCTGCGCCGTCTGCGTGACGAAACCCAGGCGCTGCCCATGGCGCGCTGGCAGGTAGCGCCCGAGCAGGGGCAGTTCCTGGCGTTGCTGATCAAGCTGATCGGTGCCCGGCGTGTGCTGGAGGTGGGGACCTTCACTGGCTACAGCGCCTTGTCCATGGCCGCGGCCTTGCCGGAGGATGGTCAACTGATCTGCTGTGACATCCCGGGCGACTACAACGCCACCGCGCGCCGCTACTGGCAGGAAGCAGGTGTCGCCGGACGGATCGAGTTACGCCTGGCACCGGCCCTGGAGACCTTGGCCAGGATCGAGCAGGAGGAAGGCGAGGGTGGTTTCGACCTGATCTTCATCGACGCCGACAAGGCCAATTACCCGGTTTATCTGGAAAGTGCCCTGCGCCTGCTACGCGTGGGCGGGTTGGCGGTGTTCGATAACACGCTGTGGAGCGGTCGGGTGCTGGAGGAAAATCCCCAGAGTGAAGACACCCGGGCCATCCAGGCACTCAATCGCGCCTTGAAGGATGACCCGCGTGTCGACCTGTCGCTGCTGCCCCTGGGGGACGGCTTGACCCTGTGCCGCAAGCGCTGAACCTATTGCGCCTTGGCTGCTGACACGCGCCAGACTTTGTTGCCGACATCATCGGCCACCAGCAGATCCCCTTGCTTGTCGATCACTACGCCGACCGGGCGCCCCATGGCTTTCTCGTCAGCGTTGAGGAAACCGGTCAGCACGTCCACCGGTTGGCCTACCGGCTTGCCATTGGCGAAGGGTACGAAGATCACTTTGTAGCCGCTGTGGGGCTTGCGGTTCCACGAGCCATGCTGGCCGATGAACACGCCTTGGGTGAACGGTGCCGGCAGCTTGCTGCCTTCGGCGAAGGTCAGGCCGAGGGAGGCGGTATGCGGACCGACGGCATAATCCGGGGCGATGGCCTTGGCCACCAGGTCCGGGTTCTGCGGAGTGACTCGTACGTCCACATGCTGGCCGTAATAGCTGAATGGCCAGCCATAGAAGGCGCCGTCCTTGACCGAGGTGATGTAGTCCGGCACCAGGTCGCTGCCGATCTCGTCGCGCTCGTTGACCGCGGTCCACAGCTGGCCGCTTTGCGGCTCCCAGGCCATGCCGTTGGGGTTGCGCAGGCCTGAGGCGAAAATCCGTTGCTTGCCGCTGGCGCGGTCGACTTCCCAGATGGCGGCACGGCCTTCTTCTTGGTCCATGCCGTTTTCGCCGACGTTGCTGTTGGAGCCGACCGTGACGTACAGCTTGCTGCCGTCCTTGCTGGCAATCACGTTTTTGGTCCAGTGGTGGTTCAACTTGCCGCCAGGCAGGTCCACCACCTTGGTCGGCTGGGCGCTGATCCTGGTGTCGCCGTCCTTGTAGGGGAAGCGCAGCAGGCGATCGGTGTCGGCGACGTACAGGTCATTGCCCACCAGGACCATGCCGAACGGCGAGTTGAGGTTTTCCAGGAATGCCGTGCGGGTTTCCGCCACGCCATCGTGATCCTTGTCCCGCAGCAGGGTGATGCGGTTCGGGCTGGGCACGCCGGCCCCGGCGCGGTTCATGATCTTGCTGGCGATCCAGCCACGAATACCCTTGCTGTCATCGGGGGAGGGCGGGGCGTTGGTCTCTGCTACCAGTACGTCGCCGTTGGGCAGCACGTACAACCAGCGCGGATGGTCCAGGCCTTCGGCGAATACGGCGACCTGGGTGCCGGTGGCGGCCACCGGTTTGGCGCCTTGCGGCCAGCCGATCGCGGGCGCGATGTTCACGGTCGGGAACAGGGTCTTGTTCGGTTCGGGGAGTTTCGGCGAGGGGCCGGTGCCGTCGGAGACCTGGAGGGTGGAGGTTTCGCCACAGGCACCAAGGCCTGCGGCGACGGCGATAAGGATTGCGTATCGAAGTTTGAGCATGCTGATTTCCCTATGTATGCACGACGTCGGTGTAGTCATAGAGAAGCACAGGTCGGCGATGGTTCAACCCGTTCAGCGCGCTTCCTTGAACAGCACGGCAACGCCGGGGTGATAGTTGCCGGCTTCATTGCGCAATTTGCGGTACGCGTAGGGGAAGTACCAGGCCACGGCGCAGCAATGTTCCTTTTGCAGGTCGTCGACCATGTCCTGCAGTTCTTCCGGGGTGGCGCTGTGCTGGGTTTTCTGGGGCGTGACGAACAGGCAGCCGAGTTTCAGGTCGCTGGGGTAGCTGGCTTTTTTCGCGTCGCTGGCGACATCCAGCAACGGTTGGGTCAGGTGCAGGCTGTTGACCCGGGGCCAGCGCTGGGTGGTCTGGATGTAGACGCGTTCCTCCTGCGTGGCGATGTACAGGTCGGTGCGGCCGTTGCGGTCGCCGTCCTCGAGCTGTTTTTTGCTCGGTGCGTGTTCCAGGGTGACCATCTCCGCCATCCAGGCTGCCGCCGAGAGCATTCCCAGGTTGGCTTTTTCGTCGAACCAGTACGGGCTTTCGTTATCGCCGCGCACGGCGTTGTAGCGGTCGATGCAATCGAACCAGCGTTCCAGGGCAGGGCGCAGGAATTCCAGTTTCGGATTGCTGATGATCATGCCTTGCATAGGACTTTTCCTATTATTGTTGAGATATTGGAGTTTTTTAACGCGATTATGGCTATTTGATATCACTGCACTGAGTGTGGCACAAGATTGGCGTCATTTTTCCGATATGCAGCATTCGCCGATCTGCGGGGCTTTAATTGACGCTCCACCCCCAACCCTCTAACCTTCGCGACTTGTTTCAGGTGCTCTGTGGCCTTGGGTCGACAGAGTGAAACAGGGAAGCCGGTGAGTACGCGTGCCGAAGGCGCACGCACGACGATTCCGGCGCTGCCCCCGCAACGGTAAGTGAGTCAAGACTGCGCCTGATGCCACTGTGTCGACTGTCGACATGGGAAGGCGCGCAGTTGGGCATCCCAGCCACTCACAAGCCCGGAGACCGGCCTGATCCATCCAACGGCATCACGGTGGGCGATGCCAGGCTTGCGCCGTCTATTCCTATTCCTGCCCCCCGTTATCCAGCCCCAACGGAGAGCTGCCCCATGACTGAATCCCCCGATCGTGACGAACGCCATCTGGCGCGCATGTTGCGCAAAAAAGCCGTGATCGATGAACGCATCGCCAACTCGCCGAACGAGTGCGGTTTGCTGCTGGTGCTGACCGGCAACGGCAAAGGCAAAAGCAGCTCGGCCTTCGGCATGCTCGCGCGGGCCATGGGCCACGGCATGCAATGCGGCGTGGTGCAGTTCATCAAGGGCCGCAACAGCACTGGCGAGGAATTGTTCTTCCGGCGCTTCCCGGAGCAGGTGCGTTTCCATGTCATGGGCGAAGGCTTCACCTGGGAAACCCAGGACCGCCAGCGCGACATCGCCGCGGCCGAAGCGGCCTGGGCGGTTTCCCGCGAACTGCTGAGCGATCCGACGATCGGCCTGGTGCTGCTCGATGAACTGAACATCGCCCTCAAGCACGGCTATTTGGACCTGGATCAGGTGCTCAGCGACCTGCAGGCGCGACCGCCGATGCAGCATGTGGTGGTCACCGGACGTGGCGCCAAGCCAGAGATGATCGAGCTGGCCGACACCGTCACCGAAATGGGCATGGTCAAGCATGCGTTCCAGGCCGGGATCAAAGCGCAAAAAGGCGTCGAACTGTGAGTGATGCCCGTCATTGCCCGGCGGTATTGATTGCCGCGCCGGCTTCCGGTCAGGGCAAGACCACCGTGACCGCCGCGCTCGCCCGCCTGCATCGCAATCAGGGACGCAAGGTGCGCGTGTTCAAGTGCGGCCCGGACTTTCTCGACCCGATGATCCTCGAGCGCGCCAGCGGTGCGCCGGTGTATCAACTTGACATGTGGATGGTCGGCGAGCAGGAAAGCCGCCGCCTGTTGTGGGAGGCCGCCGGCGAGGCGGACCTGATCCTGATCGAAGGCGTGATGGGGTTGTTCGACGGCACGCCGTCCAGCGCCGACCTGGCGCGGCATTTCGGGGTGCCAGTGCTCGCGGTGATCGATGGCACGGCCATGGCCCAGACCTTCGGCGCCCTGGCGCTGGGGCTGGCGCGTTATCAGCCGGACTTGCCGTTCGCCGGCGTGCTGGCCAACCGCGTCGGCACCCTGCGGCATGCGCAGTTGCTCGAAGGCAGCCTGACCGAGGGCCTGCGCTGGTACGGCGCGCTGTCCCGGGAGACCGGCATCGAACTGCCCAGCCGCCATCTGGGGTTGGTGCAGGCCAGCGAACTCAACGATCTGGATCTGCGTCTCGACGCCGCCGCGGCCGCCTTGGCGGACAGCTGCGAAGTGGCCTTGCCGCCCGCGGTGGGGTTCGCCGCTCCCCAGACGGTTGCCGTCGAGCCGCTGTTGGCCGGTGTGCGCATTGCCGTGGCCCGCGACGAAGCCTTTGCCTTTACCTATGGTGCGAGCCTGGATCTGTTGCGGGCCATGGGCGCCGAGCTGGACTTTTTCTCGCCGATTCATGACGCGACACTGCCGGAGGCGGACAGCCTGTACCTGCCAGGCGGTTACCCGGAGTTGCATCACCGGGCGCTGGCGGCGAACGGCTCAATGCTCAGCGCGATCCGCGCGCATCACGCCGCAGGCAAACCCTTGCTCGCCGAGTGCGGCGGCATGTTGTATCTGCTGGATTCCCTGACCGACGTCAACGGCGAGCGTGCCGAACTGCTGGGCCTGTTGCCCGGCGACGCGGTGATGCAAAAGCGCCTGGCGGCCCTGGCCTTGCAGGCGGTGGAGTTGCCGGAAGGCTCGTTGCGCGGGCATACCTACCATCATTCGTTGACCAGCACCGAGCTTGCGCCGATCGCCCGCGGCCTGAGCCCGAATGGCGGGCGCGGCGCGGAAGCGGTTTACCGCGAAGGGCGGATGACCGCCTCTTATGTGCATTTCTATTTTCCGTCCAACCCCGAAGCGGTGGCGGCCCTGCTGGCGCCGGCAGGAGCGAGCATGCTCGCGCGGCGCCCATGAGCGACAACGCCTTTTCCGCGGCCGAGCGCGACGCGGTCTATCGCGCGATCGCCGAGCGTCGTGACATGCGTCACTTCGTCGGTGGCACGGTCGAGCCGCAGGTCTTGCGTCGCCTGCTGGAAGCGGCGCACCAGGCGCCCAGCGTCGGCCTGATGCAGCCCTGGCGGTTCATCCGTATCAGTGACCGGTCGTTGCGCGGGCAAATCCAGCAACTGGTGGAAGAGGAGCGGGTACGCACCGCCGAGGCCTTGGGCGAGCGTTCCGATGAGTTCATGAAGCTCAAGGTCGAAGGCATCAACGACTGCGCCGAGGTCCTGGTGGCAGCGCTGATGGACGACCGTGAGCGGCATATTTTCGGCCGCCGCACCCTGCCGGAAATGGACCTGGCCTCGCTTTCCTGCGCGATTCAGAACCTGTGGCTGGCGGCCCGGGCCGAAGGGCTGGGCATGGGCTGGGTGTCGCTGTTCGAGCCCGCTGCCTTGGCCCAGTTGCTGGGCCTGCCGGCCGGGGCCAAGCCGCTGGCGGTGCTGTGCCTGGGCCCGGTCGGCGAGTTTTACCCGGCGCCGATGCTGGTGCTCGAAGGCTGGGCGCGGGAGCGTCCGCTGAGTGAATTGCTGTATGAAAATTATTGGGGAGTGAGTCAATGAGTGTGGCGTTGCTGAGTGTCGCCGGGGTGGCGCTGGATGCGTTGCTGGGCGAACCCAAGCGCTGGCATCCGCTGGTGGCGTTCGGCCGTTTTGCCGATCGTATCGAGCAACGCTTCAACTCCGGCGGTCGCGGCTGGCGCAGTCATGGCGTCACCGCCTGGGTCATCGCGGTGCTGCCGCTGACCCTGCTGGCGACCCTGTTTTCCTGGCTGCCCTACATCGGCTGGTTGTTCGAGATCCTGGCGCTGTATTGCGCCCTTGGCCTGCGCAGCCTCGGCGAGCATGTCGAGCCGGTGGCCCAGGCCTTGCGCAGCGACGACCTGGACCAGGCGCGGCAGCGGGTCGGCTATCTGGTGAGCCGGCAGACCAGCGAGCTGGATGCCACCGAAGTCGCCCGCGCAGCTACCGAGTCGGTGCTGGAAAACGGCAGCGACGCGGTGTTCGCCGCCTTGTTCTGGTTTGCCGTGGCCGGCGCGCCGGGCGTGGTGCTCTATCGCCTGAGCAACACCCTGGATGCGATGTGGGGCTATCGTAATGAACGTTTCGAGCGTTTCGGCTGGGCGGCGGCGAAGATCGACGACCTGCTCAACTACATTCCAGCCCGCCTGGTAGCCCTGACTTACGCGTTACTGGGCAAGACCCGCCTGGCGCTGAAATGCTGGCGCCGCCAGGGGCCGACCTGGGACAGCCCGAATGCCGGGCCGGTGATGGCGGCCGGGGCCGGTGCCCTGGGCGTCGAGCTGGGCGGCGCGGCGATCTATCACGGCGAACTGCACCAGCGCCCGCAATTGGGCGAAGGCGTGGCGGCCGATGCCTCGTCCATCGATCGCGGCTGGCAACTGGTGCAGCGCGGGGTCTGGTTATGGCTGCTGATTCTCTGCGTGGGAGCTGAGTTCTATGCTTGAGCACGGTGGTCGCCTGCGCAAGGCGGCCGAGCAATACGGCATCGCCGAGGCCGACTGGCTGGACCTGTCCAGCGGCCTGGCACCCTGGCCGTGGCCGATTCCCGAGATCGGGATGCGGGCTTGGGCGCGCCTGCCGGAAACCGACGATGGCCTGGAGCAGGCGGCCCGCGACTACTACGGCGCGGCCCATGTGTTGCCGGTGCCCGGTTCCCAGGCGGCGATCCAGCTGCTCCCGCGTTTGCGCCGCGCCGGCAAGGTCGGCGTGCTGTCGCCCTGTTATGCCGAGCACGCCGAAGCCTGGCGCCGCAGCGGCTACATCGTGCGGGAAGTGCTGGAACAGGAAGTGGACTTTTTCCTCGACAGCCTGGACGTGCTGGTGGTGGTCAATCCGAACAATCCCACGGGCTTGAGCCTGACCCCGGAGCGCCTGCTGGACTGGCATGCGCGCCTGGCGCAGCGCGGTGGCTGGCTGGTGGTCGACGAAGCCTTCATGGACAACACTCCCCAGCTGAGCCTGGCGGCCCAGGCCGATCAGGTGGGGTTGATCGTCCTGCGTTCCTTCGGCAAGTTTTTCGGCCTGGCCGGGGTGCGCCTGGGCTTCGTGCTGGCCGAGCGCAAGCTGCTCAAGCTGCTGGCCGAGCAGGTCGGCCCCTGGGCCGTCAGTGGGCCGACCCGGGTGCTGGGCCAGGTGTGCCTGCGTGACAGCCAAGGCCATGAGCGGCAACGAGTGCGCAGCGAAGCGGCGAGCCTGCGCCTGGCGCAGTTGCTCGAGCGCCATGGCCTGAAACCCCAGGGGGGCTGTGCGCTGTTCCAGTGGCTGATCACCGATCACGCCGAGCTGTTGCATGAGTTCATGGCGCGCCGGGGCATCCTGCTGCGGCTGTTCACCCACAACAGCAGCCTGCGCTTCGGCCTGCCGGCCGACGAAGCCGACTGGTCGCGTCTCGAACAGGCCTTCGTCGCCTACGCCAAGGAACATCCATGACCACCCTGATGGTGCAGGGCACCACTTCCGACGCCGGTAAAAGCACCCTGGTGACGGCGCTCTGCCGCTGGCTGACGCGCCAGGGCGTCAGCGTCGTGCCCTTCAAACCGCAGAACATGGCCCTCAACAGCGCGGTGACCGCCGACGGTGGCGAGATCGGCCGGGCCCAGGCAGTACAGGCCCAGGCCGCGCACCTGGAGCCGCACACTGACATGAACCCGGTGCTGCTCAAGCCCAACAGTGACACCGGGGCCCAGGTGATCATTCACGGTCGCGCGGTGACCACCATGAACGCGGTGGCCTATCACGACTACAAGGCCATCGCCATGCAGGCGGTGCTGGCCTCTCACCAACGCCTGAGCGCGGCCTATCCGGTGGTGATGGTGGAAGGCGCGGGCTCGCCGGCGGAGATCAACCTGCGGGCCGGCGACATTGCCAACATGGGCTTTGCCGAAGCGGTGGACTGCCCGGTGCTGCTGATCGCCGACATCAACCGTGGCGGGGTTTTCGCCCATCTGGTGGGCACCCTGGAGCTGTTGTCGCCGAGCGAGCAGGCGCGGGTCAAAGGTTTCATCATCAACCGTTTTCGCGGCGATATCGCCCTGTTGCAACCGGGCCTCGACTGGCTCGAAACGCGTACCGGCAAGCCGGTGATCGGCGTGTTGCCCTATGTGCTGGACCTGCATCTGGAAGCCGAGGACGGCATTGACCAGCGTCAGGCCGACAAGGCCGAGCAGGTGCTGAAAGTACTGGTGCCGGTATTGCCGCGCATCAGCAATCACACCGACTTCGATCCGCTGCGCCTGCACCCTCAGGTGGACCTGCAATTCATCGGTCCCGGCCAGGCGATTCCGCCGGCCGACCTGATCATCCTGCCCGGCTCGAAAAGCGTGCGCAGCGACCTGGCGTACCTGCGCGCCCAGGGCTGGGACACGGCCATCGCCCGGCACCTGCGCTACGGCGGTAAGTTGCTGGGTATCTGCGGCGGTTTGCAGATGCTCGGCGAGCAGCTGCACGACCCTTTGGGGTTGGAAGGCGCGCCAGGCTCCAGCGCGGGGTTGGGGCTGCTGGCGTTCGATACGGTGCTGGAACAAGAGAAGCAGCTGCGCAATGTGCGTGGACGTCTGGCGCTGGAGGAGGCCGAGGTCAGCGGTTATGAGATCCATGCCGGCGTCACGACGGGGCCTGCGCTGGAACTGGCCGCCGTGACCCTGGACGACGGTCGCTGCGACGGCGCGCGCAGCGACGACGGGCAGATTCTCGGCACCTACCTGCACGGTCTGTTCGAGGCGCCGGCGGCCTGCAGTGCGTTGCTGCGCTGGGCGGGTTTGCGCGAGGTGCAGGCGGTCGACTACCACGCTCTGCGCGAGCGTGATATCGAGCGCCTGGCCGATCTGGTGGAGCAGCACCTGGACACCGAGCACCTGCGCCAGCTTTGCGGGCTTTAGAGCGTCGGCGCCGGCATTGCCGCGCCGCTGTGGCTGTACCTCAATTCAAGGGTTTCCAAGCATGTTGCAACTGATCCTCGGCGGTGCCCGTTCCGGTAAGAGTCGCCTGGCGGAAAAGCTCGCCGGCGAGAGCGGCCTGGCCGTGACCTATATCGCCACCAGCCAGGCGCTGGACGGCGAAATGAATCAGCGCATCGCCCATCACCGCGAACGGCGTCCGGCCCAATGGGCATTAATCGAGGAGCCGTTGGAATTGGCGCGGGTGCTGCGCGAAAGCGCGAGCGCCGAGCGCTGCCTGCTGGTGGATTGCCTGACGTTGTGGCTGACCAACCTGTTGCTGCTGGAGGATGCCCAGCGGCTCGCCAGTGAGCGCGAAGCGCTGCTGGAGTGCCTGGCGTCGCTGCCGGGCGAAATCATTTTTGTCAGCAACGAGACTGGAATGGGTGTTGTGCCGCTGGGCGAGTTGACTCGCCGTTATGTCGATGAAGCCGGTTGGCTGCATCAAGCCCTGGCCGAGCGTTGTCAGCGGGTAGTGCTGACGGTGGCCGGCCTGCCCCTGACTCTGAAAGGAACTGCGTTATGAATGACTTCTGGTGGCTGCGGCCGTGCAAGGCGCTCGACACTCAAGCCCTGGAGGCGGCGCAGTCGCGTCAGCAGCAATTGACCAAGCCCGCGGGTTCGCTGGGGCAGCTGGAGCGGGTCGCAGTACAGCTGGCCGGCTTGCAGGGGCGGGTCAAGCCTGGCCTGGAGCAGCTGTGGATTGCGATTTTCGCCGGCGACCACGGGGTGGTGGCCGAGGGCGTTTCGGCTTATCCGCAGGCAGTCACGGGGCAGATGCTGCACAACTTCGTCAGCGGCGGCGCAGCCATCAGCGTGTTGGCGCGGCAGCTGCGGGCACGCCTGGAAGTGGTCGATCTCGGCACGGTGACGCCCGGCTTGAACCTGCCCGGCGTGCGGCATTTGAACCTGGGGGCGGGCACCCGGAACTTCGTCGAGGGGCCGGCCATGACCCAGGCCCAGGGCGAGCAGGCTCTGCAGGCCGGACGTGACAGTGTGCTGCGAGCCGTCGAGCAGGGCAGCGAACTGTTTATCGGCGGCGAGATGGGCATCGGCAACACTACCGCGGCCAGCGCCGTGGCCTGCGCCTTGCTGGATATTCCGGTGGCGCACCTCGCGGGGCCGGGCACCGGCCTGGATGCGGCGGGTGTCAGCCACAAGGCGCAGGTGATCGAGCGCGCCTTGAGTCTGCATGCCGCCCAGCGTGGCGATGCCTTGCAGGCCTTGTTCAACCTTGGCGGTTTCGAGATCGCCGCGCTCGTTGGGGCCTACCTGGCCTGTGCCCAGGAAGGCGTCGCGGTGCTGGTCGATGGTTTCATTTGCAGCGTGGCGGCGCTAGTGGCGGTGCGGCTGAACCCCGAGTGCCGCCCGTGGCTGCTGTTCGGCCACCGTGGGGCCGAGCCGGGGCATCGGCATATCCTGCAAACCCTCGAGGCCGAGCCTTTGCTGGACCTCGGCCTGCGTCTGGGCGAGGGCAGCGGCGCGGCGCTGGCGGTGCCATTGCTGCGCCTGGCCTGCGACCTGCACGCGCAGATGGCGACTTTCGCCGAAGCGGCCGTAGCGGATCGTCCGGCATGACCTTGCGCCTGGACCTGCTGCGCCACGGCGAAACCGAGCTCGGTGGTGGCCTGCGCGGCAGCCTCGACGATGCCCTGACCCATGCCGGATGGCAGCAGATGCGTGCTGCTGTCGCAGGCCGGGGGCCCTGGGATCGGCTGGTAAGTTCGCCCTTGCAACGCTGCGCGCGTTTTGCCGAGGAATTGGGGGCGCGCCTGGCGCTGCCGGTGACCCTGGACCCGGATCTGCAGGAGCTGCATTTCGGTGCCTGGGAAGGGCAGAGCGCGGCGGCGCTGATGGCCACCGACGCTGAGGCGCTGGGGCGGTTCTGGGCCGATCCCTATGCCTTTACCCCGCCGCGGGGCGAGCCGGTGCTGGCGTTTTCCGCGCGGGTGCTGGGGGCGGTCGAACGTCTGCATCAGCGTTATGCCGGCGAGCGGGTGCTGCTGGTCAGCCATGGCGGGGTGATGCGCTTGTTGCTGGCCCGGGCCCGAGGTTTGCCGCGTGAGCAGTTGCTGAATGTCGAGGTTGCTCACGGTGCCTTGTTCGCCCTGACTGTCGAGGCTGGCCTGGTATTGAGCGAGGGAGTCTGAGCGTGCTGCCATTCTGGATCGCCCTGCAATTTCTCAGCAGTTTTCCGGTGCGTTTGCCGGGCATGCCGTCGCCCGAGGAAATGGGCCGGTCGTTGCTGTTCTACCCGTTGATCGGCCTGCTGTTCGGGCTGCTGCTCTGGGGGCTGAACCAGTTGTTGATGGGCGCGCCGCTGTTGCTGCATGGGGCGTTGTTGCTGACGGTCTGGGTGCTGCTCAGCGGTGCCTTGCATCTCGATGGGCTGGCCGATAGCGCGGATGCCTGGCTGGGCGGCTTCGGCGATCGCGAGCGCACGCTGACGATCATGAAGGACCCGCGCAGCGGGCCGATTGCCGTGGTCACCCTGGGGCTGGTGTTGCTGCTCAAGTTCGCCGCGCTGGTAGCGCTGATCGAGCAGCAGGCCGGCGTTGCCTTGCTGCTGGCGCCGCTGATCGGTCGTGGCGCCTTGCTGGGATTGTTCCTCTGCACGCCTTATGTGCGCCCTGGTGGCCTTGGGCAGGCGCTGGCGAATCATCTGCCACGTCTGGCCGGCAAGTGGGTGTTGGTGCTCGCCGCTCTGGCCTGTGTCGTGCTCGGTGGTTGGGGCGCGGTGTTGGCGTTGCTGCTGGCGGGCCTGGTGTTTGCCGGTTTGCGTCAATTGATGCTGCGCCGTCTGGGTGGCACCACCGGGGACACGGCGGGCGCCCTGCTGGAACTGCTGGAGGTGACGGTCCTGGTAGGGTTGGCGCTGTTCTAGAAAGGCGGAGCGCGGGTTTTATTCGCGCCCTGAACTATGCAAATTTCTTGCATTCCCTTAATCGCGGGTATATACACGCACCATGCTTCCTTCTCAATGTCTGTGCACCAACCTGCGGCGCGCCGCCCGTGGCGTCAGCAGGTTCTACGACGGCGCTCTCGACGGCTTCGGGATCAACGTTGCCCAGTATTCCTTGCTGAGCAACCTGCAGCGCCTGGACCAACCGAGCATTTCCAGCCTGGCCGAGGCCATGGGCCTGGACCGCAGTACCCTGGGCCGTAACCTGCGGGTGCTGGAAGGCGAGGGCCTGGTCCGGCTGTCCGAAGGCGAGGATCAACGCAATCGCATCGTCCAGCTGACTGATGAGGGCCAGCAGCGACTGCTGGCGGCCTTGCCGGCCTGGGAAGCGGCGCAACAGCGCTTGATCGACCGTCTGGGTGCAGAAAAACGCGAAACCTTGCTGGCCTTGCTGAACGAACTGGCGTGAAGGCCTTTCGTTCGATGATAAGCGGGTATATACCCGTAAATGGAGAATAAAATGACTTCGATGTGGCGTACCAGCGGTTGGGTTCTTCTCGGGAGTGCGCTGATCCTGGCCTTGTCCCTGGGGGTAAGACATGGCTTCGGGCTGTTTCTGCCGCCCATGAGCGCGGAGTTCGGCTGGGGGCGCGAGGTGTTTGCCTTTGCCATTGCCCTGCAGAACCTCATCTGGGGCCTGGCCCAGCCCTTCACTGGAGCCCTGGCCGACCGCTTCGGTGCGGCGAAGGTGGTGCTGGTCGGCGGTGTGCTGTACGCCGTGGGCCTGTTGTTCATGGGGTTGGCCGATTCGCCGCTGTCGCTGTCGTTGAGCGCCGGCTTGCTGATCGGTATCGGGCTTTCGGGGACCTCGTTTTCAGTGATTCTCGGCGTGGTGGGGCGCGCGCTGCCGGCGGAGAAACGCAGCATGGGCATGGGGGTCGCCAGTGCGGCCGGTTCGTTCGGTCAATTCGCCATGCTGCCGGGCACCCTGGGGTTGATCGGCTGGCTCGGCTGGTCGTCGGCACTGTTGGTGCTGGGGTTGCTGGTGGCATTGATCGTGCCGCTGGTGAGCATGCTCAAGGACAAGCCGCTGCCCAGCCTGGGCCATGAGCAGAGCCTCTCCGAGGCCTTGCGTGAGGCCTGCTCTCACTCCGGGTTCTGGCTGCTGGCGTTCGGCTTTTTCGTCTGCGGTTTCCAGGTGGTGTTCATCGGCGTGCATTTGCCAGCCTACCTGGTGGACCAGCACTTGCCGGCCACGGTAGGCACCACGGTGCTGGCGCTGATCGGCCTGTTCAATATCTTCGGCACCTACACCGCCGGCTGGCTGGGTGGGCGCATGTCCAAGCCGCGCTTGTTGACCGGCCTGTACCTGTTGCGTGCGGTGGTCATCGGCCTGTTCCTCTGGCTGCCGGTGACGCAAGTCAGTGCGTATCTGTTCGGCATGGCCATGGGCTTCCTGTGGCTGTCGACGGTGCCGCTGACCAATGGCACGGTGGCGACCTTGTTCGGGGTGCGCAACCTGTCCATGCTGGGCGGCATCGTGTTTCTGTTTCACCAGTTGGGCTCGTTCCTCGGCGGCTGGCTCGGCGGGGTGGTCTACGATCGAACCGGGAGTTATGACTTGATCTGGCAGGTGGCGATTCTCCTCAGTCTGCTGGCCGCGGCCCTGAACTGGCCAGTGCGCGAGCGTCCGGTTGCCCGTCTGCAGGCAAGCGCGGCATGAGCCGGACAGGCTTGCGCTGGGTCAGTCTGGTGGCTGTCGTCGCGCTGTTGGCGGTGGCCTGGTGGGGCTGGCACCAGGGCGGGCTGGCGCTGATGCAGTTGGGCATGGGCGTCTGCCAGGAAGCGCTTGCTAGGGCGTCCGCCGGGCGAGTAGTTTGACCCTTTGACGGTACTTTCAAGGAGTTGAATATGTTGGCGCGCTGGCTTGCTGTTCCAGCTGTACTCATGGTGTTTGCCGGTTCGGCCTGGGCGGGCGAATGCTCGTCGCTGTTGCAGGGTTCGCTGCCCAAGCTGCGCGCCAAGGAGTCCATCGACCTGTGCCAACGCTTTGCCGGCAAGCCGCTGGTAGTGGTCAATACCGCGAGCTTTTGCGGCTTCGCCCCGCAGTTCAAGGGGCTCGAGGCGTTGTACCAGCGTTACAAGGATCAGGGGCTGGAGCTGGTAGGCGTGCCGTCCAATGACTTCAAACAGGAGTCCAAGGATGGTGCGGAGACGGCCAAGGTCTGTTATGCGAACTACGGCGTCACCTTCACCATGACCGAGCCGCAGCAGGTCCGAGGCCCGGACGCGGTGCACCTGTTCAAGGTCCTGGCCGAGCAGAGCAGTGCGCCGAAGTGGAATTTCTACAAGTATGTGGTCGATCGCCAGGGCAAGGTGATCGCCAATTTCTCCAGCCTGACCAAACCGGACAGTCCTGAACTGATCGAGGCCGTGGAACAGGCGCTGGCGTCCAAGCCTTGAGAGTTATCCACGGTCAATAAAAAAGCCCCTGCATCCTTGGATGCGGGGGCTTTTTCGTTCAGGCCGTCAGGCTTTAGAAGCGGTAGGTTGCACCCACGCCGAAGCCGTTTGCGCTGTTTTCGTACTCGGCGCTGTAAGACTGGCCGAGCGTATTGTGGTTGTTGACCTTGACCTTCTCTTCCTTGAGGTAGGAGTAAGCCACGTCGATGGTCAGGTCTTCAGTTGGGCTCCAGCCGGCGCCGAGGCTGAAGATGGTCCGGTCGCCGGTAGGGATGCGTGGCGAACGGTTGGTGTTGTTGGCCGGCGACTGGTCGAAGCTCAGGCCGGTACGCAGTACCCACTGCTTGTTCAACTGGTAGGAAGTACCGATGGCATAGGCCCAGGTGTCGTGCCAGTTCTGTTCTTCCTTGATGGAGCTGAGGGCACCCGGGGCCAGAAGACCACCGGCGCTGGCGGTTACGCCTTCGTTTTGTACAGTGATGTCTTTCAGGCGGCTCCAGCGGGTCCAGGTCGCACCGGCGTAGAGTTTCCAGGCATCGTTGAGGTCCTGGGTCACCGACAGGTCGGCCGACTCAGGGGTGGTGATGTCCAGCGAGGCGTCGTAGCGAGCACCGCGAAGCAGGGCGCCCGGAGTACCGGCGCCTGGGCTGACTTCGGTGTGGCCTTCCAGCTTGTACTTGACCTTCGAGTGATAAGTCAGGCCCACGCGAGTGGTATCGGTCGCCTGGACCAGCACACCGATGTTGTAGCCATAGCCGATATCGTCACCCTTGATCTGGACATTGCCATCGTTAGGCGACAGTGGCGTGGTCAGCGCGGATTCCAGGGTGCCGGAAATGCGGTTGATGGTCGGGCCGAAACCGATCGACACCTTGTCGTTGAAGGCATAGCTGACGGTTGGCTGGAAGGTGACGACTTTAACTTCGCTTTTGCTGCCGAAGTTACGGCCCTGGAAGCCGCTTTCATAGTCGGTGATCAGGCCGAACGGGGCGTAGACACCCAGGCCGAAGGCCCACTGGTCATCGATAGGCTTGACGTAGTAGGCCATTGGGACGGCAGTGAACGGCACCATATCGCCTTTGTTGGTCCCTCTCTGGCTACCGCTGGCGTCGTTGATATCGGTGGACGCGTCGATAGCCGCGAGGCCGCCAGTGACTTGCTGGCGTTTCAGGCGCGACATACCGGCAGGGTTACCAAAAACTGTGCTTGCATCGTCGGCAGCAGAGGATCGACCGGCGAAACCAGTACCCATGCCGCTGATGCTTTGTTCGTTCAGGGCAAAGCCGCTTGCGAAAAGTTGGGTGGATGCCATGGCAACGGCAAGGCTAAGACTGGTTTTGAGTATTACTTTTTTCATTATTAGAACTCCTGGTGATCACCGGAGCGAAAATTACCAACATTTCCTCCTCAACGCTATAGGCTGTATGGCTTGAGATAGAGCGGTTTTGTAGGACAATCCGACCAAAATTGCGGTTGTTTGCGCGATCTTGCAAAAAGTCCGGTCAGCAGGCGACCTGATTCAGTGGCGCAACACAGGTCTGCCAGGCATCGGCGAAGTCCCGCAGACGTCCTTGTGGCTGGAAGATCTGCTTCCAGATACGAGCCATGCCGACCAGGTCATCGGCCTCGGGGAGCGGGGTGTTCTGCTCTTCTACCAGCAGCCAGGCGATGGCGGTGGCATAACGCAGGTTGACGGTCAGTTCCAGATGCGGCCCGCTGAGGAATGCATGCTGGCTGGCCAGGCCGCGAACCAGGCTGGCGCGTTCCGGGTCCAGGGCCAGATAGTGGTCCCAGAGTGCCTGGTGGCGGGGTTCGGCGATGCGGTAGAGGCCGTGGCCTCTGCGGTCGTGCAGGGCGGAGCCGAGGGCGGATTGACTGGCGGCGATGCCTAGCAGCAATGATTCTGCGGTGCGACTGTGATTGCCCAGATAGATCAGGGTCGGGCGGATCACGTAGCGGCACAGTTCGCTGGCGGCAATACCCATAAAGCCCTCGAAGCGTGAAGTGGCCGGCGAGGCCTGATGGGGGAGCTTGGCAGCGATGGATCGGTCAGGCTCGCCGGAAGCGGATCATGCCGCTTGAGTTGAAGTGTAGTGTCATCTCGTTGCTGTAAAGGCCTGTTTTTAAAATATTTCCGGCTTCCTGTTATAACCGTTATACCGGATGGTGCTTTAGCCGAAGGCGGGAAAATCGAAATAACAGGTAATAAAAAGCCCCGCTATTCAGGCGGGGCTTCGGGTTTTTCAGCGCTCTGGCGTCTCAGGCGGTCAGGGCCTGACGGGTGCGCTCGATCACCGCTTGCAGCGGCTCGGCGCTGGAATACTGATCGGGGTACAGGCGTTCGCTGTGACGAGCGATACCGTGTTCGTTGACCAGGGTGAAGCTGAAGCAGCCTTTGCGAGCGGCCATGATCAGGCAGTTCATTGGAGCAAAAGCATTGGTAAGGGCGCGAATGGCATCCTGAGTCTGGATTTGAGTAGACATAGTTATTGGGTGTTCCTACAAATGACACGGTTAAGAACCGTGCAACGTTAAAACGTTCCAGTAACGCCGACCACCATTGGTCGAACGAAGAACCCGACTGGAACAAAGCAGCCAGTTGGAAGCGCTTTATCAAGTGCGCGCTAGGGCTGGCAGGTAGGTACTTAGGAGGGCAGGCAATCACAGCAGGGGTTAAGGTTCTGGGCCCCAGGTGAAGATCCTGATCAATTTGCAGGTTGGTTCGGTCAGAGTAAAAAGGGCTTCGCGACATCCTTTGCAATGTGTTCAAAGGCAGTGTCGGCGAAAGCTTTACCTGGAAACCAGCGAGGTGGTCGATCCCGTGTAGTCGGTAGAAACTTCTCTTCAGGGAAGCTGAACCGGGGGATTTGTTCGACCAGAATTGACTTTCAGCTTGGTACTAACGCTGTGGATGATAACGGATTGATGTAGCTGGTGCAAGTGTGTTAGGCAAAATGGTTATGAGCGTCACAGGGGCGAGGTCGTGAACAAGGCAGGCCGGCCTTTCCACCGTAGTTGAGCAGAAAGTTGTTACTGGAGCTTTGGTCTTCGCTGCTGCTCTCCCGTGAACGGGCGAAAAAGGTGCACCGATATAACCGGATCAAGGGTACTTGTGCACAATAGTTGCGCGGACTGTCACCGGCCTGTCACCTCACCTGTCGAGCCCTCCAATGCCTGCGATGAAAATTTAAGTCAATGAAAAACATCGGTTTTTTTTACTGGTGAAAAAATCGTCAGTTTGACTGCGGGCCCCGTCCCATGCGGCTTTCGGAGACTTGTAGGGCGGTTGTCCACTGAGTTATCCACAGCTTCTGTGGATTGTCCCAAGCGCTTGCTCTAGCACGGGCGTGCCGAGTTTTTTCGACTTTACGCGTGTGAAAAAAGGAGTAGAGTGGCGCGCCTTCCGATCTGCCCTACAGTGCTTTATGAAGTTTCGCTCAGTGTCACCTTCTGTTACCTCTGCCTCTTCCAGTGTTACCGAGCCCAAGCGTTTTTCGTTACGTGTGGCCATGTGGCTGCTCGACAGCCCGCGCCTGAGTGATAACCGGAACGTCAAGCACTTTGCCGGGCGTTTGCTCAAGCAGCCTGCCCGGGAAGGGGTAGTGGCGGCGCAGAGCCGTCTCGGCCAACTGATGTGCCGCGAATGCGGCAACGCCCGCGATCGGCGGATCGGTCATGACCTGCTGCGCCAGGCGGCACGGGCTGGCGATCGCCGCGCCCAGCTGGAGCTTGGCCAGATCGAAGACTGAGCTGTCCAAGCCTCGGTCCCTTGGTTAACCTTCAAGCTTTATTTCACTGTCTGGAGTGGCTATGGCTATGGACTTGACCAGCGTACTGCTCGGTCTGGCAGGCGCGGCATTGCCCTTGGTGGCGCTCGCCTGGCAACTGCAACGCCGTCTGAGCTCCCGCCAAACCGAACTGTCCCTGCTGGAGGAACGCCTGGCCACGGCGTTGCTGGCGCAGGATGGTTTGAACGCCCAACTGGATGCCTGCCGCGACGAGATCAGCGACCTGGGCCAGGCCAATGCCGTGAAGCAGGCCGACCTGGCGGCGGTGCGCCGGGAAGTCGAGTTGTTGCAGATCGAGCGCGACAACGCCCGTGATGCCGCCCACGCCTGGAACCTTGAACGGGCCAACAAGGAAGCCGAACTGCGGCGTCTGGACGCCCAGGCCGCGTCATTGAATGCCGAGTTGCGCGAGCAGCAGGAAAGCCACCAGCAGCGCCTGAGCGACCTGCAAGGCTCGCGGGACGAGCTGCGGGCGCAGTTCGCCGAGCTGGCGGGCAAGATCTTCGACGAGCGTGAGCAGCGTTTTGCCGAGAACAGCCAGCAGCGTCTCGGACAATTGCTCGACCCGCTCAAGGAGCGCATCCAGTCCTTCGAAAAGCGGGTCGAAGAGAGTTATCAGGCCGAAGCGCGCGAGCGTTTTTCCCTCGGTAAGGAGCTCGAGCGCCTGCAGCAGCTGAACCTGCGCTTGAGCGACGAGGCGACCAACCTGACCCGTGCGCTCAAGGGCCAGAAAACCCAGGGCAACTGGGGTGAGCTGATTCTCGAGCGGGTACTGGAGCATGCCGGCCTGGAGAAGGGCCGTGAGTACCAGACCCAGGTCAGCCTCAAAGGGCCCGACGGCGAGCGTTTCCAGCCCGACGTGCTGATCATGCTGCCCGGCGACAAGCAGGTGGTGGTGGACTCCAAGGTCAGCCTGACCGCCTACCAGCAGTTTGTCGCGGCGGACGATGAAGTGATCGGCCAGGCGGCGCTGAAGCAGCACGTACTGTCCTTGCGCAATCACGTCAAAGGCCTGGCCGGCAAGGATTACAAGCGTCTGGAAGGCTTGCACAGCCTGGATTTCGTCTTGCTCTTCGTGCCCATCGAGGCAGCTTTTTCCGCTGCCTTGCAAGCCGAGCCCAACCTGTTCCAGGAAGCCTTCGACCGCAATATCGTGATCGTCAGCCCGACCACCTTGCTGGCTACCCTGCGAGTGATCGACAGCCTGTGGAAGCAGGAGCGGCAGAGCCAGAACGCCCGGGAAATCGCCGAACGCGCCGGTTGGCTGTACGACAAGTTCGTGTTGTTCATTCAGGATCTGGATGAAGTCGGCAATCGCCTGCAGCAGCTGGACAAGGCCTACAGCGCCGCGCGCAACAAGCTGACCGAGGGGCGTGGCAACCTGGTCAGCCGCAGCGAACAACTGCGGTTGCTCGGGGCGCGTGCCAGCAAGAGCCTGCCGGCGGACCTGCTGGAGCGGGCGATGACCGATGCCGACGGCGCGTTGCTTGAACTGCCGGATTGATTCGAGAGCGGGCTATCAGAGCGGCAGATGCCGGCTCAGCAGCGCCCGCAACGCCGCGGGCTTCACCGGCTTGGCCAGGTAGTCCAGCCCAGCGGCGTGCACCTCGGCGACCATCTCGGGGCGCCCGTCGGCGCTGATCACCACGCCTGGCACCGGGTCACCCAACTGGGTACGCAGCCAGGCCATGACCTCGGTGCCGGTTTCGCCATCGTCCAGGTGATAGTCCACCAATGCCAGTTGCGGGCGCACGCCATCATTGAGCAGCGCCGCGCATTCTTCGCGGTTACGCGCGGTCCAGACCTGGCAGCCCCAGCGGCTGAGCAGGCTGTTCATGCCGATCAGGATGCTGTCTTCGTTGTCGACACACAGCACCTGGGCGCCGGACAGCAGATGGCCATTGAGTTCGGCCACCTGCCTCGGTGCGCTGACGGCCGCCTTGGCCAAAGGCACGCTGACACTGAAGACGCTGCCCTTGCCCGGCCAGGAGCGTACTTGCAGGCCGTGACCGAGCACGCGACACAGCCCGTCGGCGATCGCCAACCCGAGGCCCAGGCCTTTTTCGGCGCGGGTCTGGTGGCTGTCGAGGCGTTTGAACTCTTCGAAGATCACTTGCTGCTTATCCAGTGGAATCCCCGGTCCACGGTCCCAGACTTCCAGGCACAGCTGGTTGCCGCGGCGGCGCACGCCCAGCAGCACAGGCCCCTTGGCGTAACGGAAGGCATTGGTCAGGAAGTTCTGCAGAACCCGGCGCAGTAGCTTGATGTCGCTGTCGACCCTGAGACGGCTGCCGCGCAGGCGGAATTTCAGGCCTTGCTCCTGGGCCAGTACCTTGAATTCGGCCCCCAGGGTATCGAACAGTTCGTTGAGCACGAACGGCTTGCGCTCCGGATTGATCTTGCCGTTTTCCAGGCGGGAGATGTCCAGCAGGTCGCTGATCAGGTCTTCGGCGGAGCGCAGGGAGCTGTCCAGGTGTTGGACCAATTGCTGGGCTTCGGCGGACAAACCGTCGTCCTGGTGGGAGAGGGCGGCGGAGAACAGCCGGGCGGCATTCAGTGGTTGCATCAGGTCGTGACTGACCGCCGCCAGGAAACGCGTCTTGGACTGGTTCGCGGCCTCGGCGGTGCCCTTGGCCTCGGTCAGCGCGGCGTTCAGTTGCGACAGTTCGTGGGTTCGCTCGGCGACCCGCTGCTCCAGGCCTTCGTTGGCTTCGGTGAGGGCCTGTTCGGCTTCGCGGAACGGGGTGATGTCGGTGAAACTCATGACAAAGCCGCCGCCGGGCATCGGGTTGCCGATCAACTCGATCACCCGGCCATTGGGGAACAGCCGTTCGGAGGTGTGGGCGCGGCCCTGACGCATCCAGTGCAGGCGGCGGGCGACATGCACTTCGGCCTCGCCCGGCCCGCACAGGCCTCGTTCGGCGTTGTGGCGGATGATGTCGGCGATCGGCCGGCCGACGCTGATCAGCCCGTCCGGGTAGTTGAACAGCTCCAGGTAGCGACGGTTCCAGGCCACCAGCCTGAGGGACTGGTCGACCACGCTGATGCCCTGGCTGATGTTCTCGATCGCCCCTTGCAGCAAGGCCCGGTTGAATTGCAGCACTTCAGAGGCTTCGTCGGCGATGCGCACTACGTCTTCGAGCTGCATCTCCCGCCCTTCGATGGCGGCCTTGACCACCGCGCGGGTGGACGATGCGCCGAGCACGCCGGCCAGCAGGCGTTCGGTGTGGGCGATCCATTCGCCGTCGGCGTTCTGGTTGGGGTTGAAGCCTTTGCCCTGGCGGTAGGCAAAGCGGATGAAGCTCTGGCGGGCCCGTTCTTCCCCGACAAATCGCGCGGCGAGCTTGAGCAGGTCGTCGATCTGTACCGACAGCATCGATCGGGCGCTGGGGCGGCCGCTGATTTCCTGGCCGATGAAGCGCCCGGCCTGCCAGTGTTCCGAAACCCGGGTACGCGACAGCACCGAGACCCAGGCGAACAGGGTGAAGTTGCCGGCCAGCGACAGCACCACACCCTGGGTCAAGGGTGTGATCGGCAGGTTCAGCGGGTTGCCGTGCAGCCAGGCCAGGCCCGGGAAGCTGTTCAGCGACCAGCCCAGGCTGTGGGCGGCGATCGGCAGGACCAGGGTGTAGAACCACAGGAAAGTACCGGCCGCCAATCCGGCGAACACGCCGCGGCGGTTGGCCTGCTTCCAGTACAGCGCGCCGAGCATGGCTGGGGCCAGTTGGGTCACCGCGGCGAAGGCGATCTGGCCGATGGTCGCCAGGCTCGCGGTGGAGCCCAGCAAGCGGTAGCTGACATAGGCCAGCAGCAGGATGACCACGATGCTGACCCGGCGCACCGAGAGCATCCAGTGGCGGAACACTTCGAAAGGCCGTTCGGCACTCTGCCGGCGCAGCAGCCAGGGCAGCAGCATGTCGTTGGAGACCATGGTCGACAGGGCCACGCTGGCGACGATCACCATGCCGGTGGCGGCCGACGCGCCGCCGATGAAGGCCAGCACGGCCAGGGCCGGATGGGCCTGGGCCAGGGGCAGGCTGATGACGAACGAATCCGGCAGCACCGAACTGGGCAGCAGCATCTGCCCGGCCAGGGCGATCGGCACCACGAACAGCGCGGCCAGGGCCAGGTAGGCGGGAAACACCCACTTGGCCAGGCGCAGGTCCTGGGGCTCGATGTTCTCCACCACGGTGACGTGGAACTGCCGTGGCAGGCAGATGATCGCCATCATGGCGACGCCGGTCTGCACCACCATCGACGGCCAGTTGATGGTTTCTTCCCAGTACTGCTCCAGGCGCGGGGCAAGCATGGCCTGGCTGAACAGGTCGTCGAAACCGTCGTACAGGCCATAGGTGACAAAGGCGCCGACCGCAAGAAAGGCCAGCAGCTTGACCAGGGACTCGAAGGCAATCGCCAGCACCATGCCGCGGTGGTGCTCGGTGGCGTCGAGGTTGCGGGTACCGAAGACGATGGTGAACAGCGCCAGGATCAGCGACACGATCAGCGCCGTGTCCTGGGCGCGGGTGCCCATGGTGTCGGCACCCGCGCCGATCAGCAGGTCCACGCCAAGCACGATGCCCTTGAGCTGCAGGGCAATATAAGGAAGCACGCCGACCAGGCAGATCAGCGCCACCACCACCGCCAGGGTCTGGGACTTGCCGTAGCGCGCGGCGATGAAGTCGGCGATGGAGGTGATGTTTTCCTGCTTGCTGATCATCACCATCTTTTGCAGGACCCAGGGCGCGAGTACCAGCAGCAGGATCGGCCCCAGGTAGATCGGCAAGAACGACCAGAGTTGCTCGGCGGCCTGGCCGACGGCGCCGAAGAAGGTCCAGCTGGTGCAATACACCGCCAGCGACAGGCTGTACACCCAGGCACGCACCCGCGGCGGCAAGGGCGCGCTGCGACGGTCACCGTAAAAGGCGATGGCGAACATGATGGCCATATAGGCCAGGGCGACGATGGCGATCAGCCCGCTGGACAGCGACATGGAAACTCCGAACATAAAGGCGCGCCGGGCGCTTCAGCCCGGTCAGACAGTCTCGCACGATGTTCGGGGTTCGTCAGTGTCGACCAAGGTATTGGCGCGGCCAGGTGTCGCAGGGGGAAGAGGGCTGCCTGTCAGGTTTTATCGCGGAAGGCGCGCGCTTATGGAAGGTGGCTCGGAACCGGTCGGCGCGAGGGCAGCCTCAAGGCCGCAGCGCGATGTCGATCAGTTCATGCAGTTCCTGCACTTCAAGCGGTTGCGCGGCGAACAGGATGCGGAACACCGTTGGCGCCACCAGCATGTTCAACAGCCGGTCGATGCTGGGCAGGGCCGCCTCGCTGTGCCGGTGACGGTCGAGGATGATCTGCAATTGCCCGCTGAGAATGTTCACGCAATAGCCGGGCGTGCTGCTGCATTGCACGTCGCGCATCATGTTGCGCCCGGGTTCGGAGCTCATTTCGTCGAGGTATTGTTCGGCCCAGGCCCGCAGGTCGCCGCGCAGGCTGCCGGTGGCGGCCGGTTCGCTGTCCGGGCGCATGCGTTCCAGGGCGACATCCGCCAGCAGTGCCGACAGGTCGCCCCAGCGCCGGTAGATGGTCGAGGGCGTAACGCCGGCGCGGGTGGCGATTTGCGGCACGGTCAGGGTCGAGCGCTCCTGTTCTTCGAGGAGTTCCCTGACTGCCGAGTGGATGGATTCCTGTACCCGGGCACTGCGTCCGCCCGGGCGTAAACCTTCTTTAATAGCCATGGATCGAACCTTAACACAAAGAATTTGCTTTAAGAGCGAGGCGGTAGCACAATCCGCAAAAGCAAAAAATTAGCTTTAATGGAGCGTGCCCATGTCCAGTAGTGTCGACTCTTCACGGTCAAACCGTTCCAGACTGTTGTTTCTGGCGATCACCTTACTCAGTTTTCTCGCCGCTTCCAGTGTGCCGACGCCGATGTATCACCTGTATCAGGAGGCGCTGCAATTCTCGTCGGCGACCTTGACCCTGATCTTCGGCGTCTACGCCTTGAGCCTGTTGGCGGCGCTGCTGACCGTGGGCTCGCTTTCGGACTATCTGGGGCGCAAGCCGGTGATCTTCGTGGCGCTGCTGCTGGACATACTGGCGATGCTGCTGTTCATCCAGGCCGACAGCGTGGCCTGGCTGATTGCTGCCCGGGTGATGCAGGGCTTCGCCACCGGCATGGCCACCAGCGTGCTGGGGGCGGCGCTGCTGGATACCGACCGCCAGCAGGGGCCGTTGGTCAACAGCGTGGCGCCCTTGCTGGGCATGGCGTGCGGGGCGATGGGCAGCGGCTTGCTAGTGGAATATGCGCCGTTGCCGCTGCAACTGGCCTACTGGTTGCTGCTGGTGCTGTTTGTCGCCCAGGCGCTGTACGTCTGGCGCCTGCCGGAGACGGTCACTGCCCAGGCCGGTGTCTGGGCTTCCCTGCGGCCCTCGCTGCATGTACCGCCCCAGGCGCGGCGGGCGCTGTGGCTGGCGTTGCCGGTGGATGTGGCGGTATGGGCCGTGGGCGGGTTCTTTCTGTCATTGGCGCCATCGCTGGTGCGCACCGCGACAGGCTCGACCTCGAACCTGATCGGCGGTGGCCTGGTGGCGGTGCTGACCCTGAGCGGTGCCCTGATGATTGTTTCCCTGCGCCATCGTCCGGCCGACAAGGTTCTGCGGTTGGGCGCGAGCCTGCTGGCCGTCGGCATCAGCCTGATCCTCATCGCCGTGCACACCGCCAGCCTGCCGCTGTTCTTCCTCGGCACCCTGGTCACGGGCGGAGGTTTTGGCTCCGGGTTCCTCGGTGCTCTGCGCAGTGTGATGCCGCTGGCCTTGCCCCATGAGCGGGCGGGGTTGATGTCGGCGTTTTATGTCCTGAGTTATCTGGCGTTCTGCCTGCCATCCCTGTTGGCGGGAAACCTGACGCGCAGTTTCGGCCTGATCGCGACCACCGATGGTTATGGCGCGGTGTTGATCCTGTTGTCCCTGGGCGCTTTGCTGGGGTTGCTGCGTCAGCGAACCGCCAAGGCCTGCGTCGCGCAAGAGAGTTGAGCGCGACGCGGATGCCGGTAGTTGAAACGCAGGCAGTGTCTAGCTCTTATATTTATAAAATAGATAACAGATAGAGAAATTACCCGTTATATAGATATTCGATCCGGTTCTACCATGGGCTCCACCTCATCGGAGGACAGGAGATCACACCATGACATGCCCCAACACCCTCAGAACCGGACGGCCCTTGAGCCAGCTGCAGCATCCTCGCGAAGCCATCCGCCATTTCACCCCCAACTGGTTCGCCGCCACCATGGGCACCGGCGTGCTGGCCCTGGCGCTGGCCCAGTTGCCGCTGCGGATCCCGGGCCTGCACCTGTTGGCCGAGGCGCTGTGGTTGTTCACCATCGGGCTGTTCGTAGTGTTCAGCGTCGCTTATGCGGCACGCTGGGTAATGTTCTTCGACGAAGCCCGGCGGATTTTCGGGCACTCCACGGTCTCGATGTTCTTCGGCACCATCCCCATGGGCCTGGCCACCATCATCAACGGTTTTCTGCTGTTCGGCGTACCGCGCTGGGGTGACGGCGTGGTGCAGCTGGCCGAGCTGCTGTGGTGGCTGGATGTGGCGCTGTCGCTGGCTTGCGGGGTGTTGATTCCCTACATGATGTTCACCCGCCAGGAGCACCGTATCGACCAGATGACCGCGGTCTGGCTATTGCCGGTGGTCGCGGCCGAAGTCGCCGCCGCCAGTGGCGGGCTGCTGGCGCCGCATCTGGTGGACGCGCATTCGCAACTGGTGATGCTGGTGACCAGCTATGTGCTCTGGGCCTTCTCGCTGCCGGTGGCTTTCAGCATCCTGACCATTCTCCTGCTGCGCATGGCCTTGCATAAGCTGCCTCACGAAAGCATGGCTGCCTCGAGCTGGCTGGCCCTGGGGCCGATCGGCACAGGGGCCCTGGGCATGTTGCTGCTGGGCGCGGACGCTCCAGCGATCTTCGCCGCCAACGGCATGGCCGCAATGGGCGAAATCGCCGAGGGCCTGGGCCTGGTGGCCGGTATCACCCTGTGGGGTTTCGGCCTGTGGTGGATGCTGACGGCGCTGCTGATCACCCTGCGTTACCTGCGCGACGGCATTCCGTTCAACCTCGGCTGGTGGGGGTTCACCTTCCCGCTGGGGGTCTATGCCCTGACCACCCTGAAACTGGCCGCTACCCTGAACCTGACGTTTTTCGCGGTGTTCGGCAGCCTGTTGGTCCTGGCGCTGGCACTGATGTGGCTGTTGGTGGGCAAGCGCACGCTGCAGGGCGCTTATCGTGGCGAGCTGTTCGTTTCGCCTTGCATCGCAGGATTAGCGAAATAATCCGCGAACTTTAGGTAAGGTTGTGGCCTGGATCGAAGATCGATAATCCAATAACAGCATCCAAGCCACTCAGGGACATGGAAGATGAGTCACCCCTCACAGTTCACCTTGCTTCGTACGCGGCGTTTCCTGCCGTTCTTCATTACCCAGTCCCTCGGTGCGTTCAACGACAACATCTTCAAGCAGTCGCTGATCCTCACCATTCTCTACAAGCTGGCCATCGAGGGTGACCGCTCGATCTGGGTCAACCTCTGCGCCTTGCTGTTTATCCTGCCGTTCTTCCTGTTCTCGGCGCTGGCCGGGCAATTCGGCGAGAAATTCGCCAAGGACGCGTTGATCCGCCTGATCAAGCTCGGCGAGATTGTGATCATGGCCGTGGGGGCGGTGGGGTTTGTCTTCGATCACCTGTCGCTGATGTTGCTGGCGCTGTTCGCCATGGGCACCCACTCGGCGCTGTTCGGCCCGGTGAAATATTCGATCCTGCCCCAGGCGCTACGGGAGGAAGAGCTGGTGGGGGGCAACGGCCTGGTGGAAATGGGCACTTTCCTGGCGATTCTCGCCGGCACCATAGGCGCCGGGATCATGATGTCCTCCGCCCATTACGCACCGATTGTCTCGACGGCGATCATTGCCGTCGCCGTGCTCGGTTACCTCGCCAGTCGGGGCATCCCCCGGGCCGCGGCGGCCACCCCGGACATGCGCCTGAACTGGAACATCTTCAGCCAGTCCTGGGCCACCCTGCGCCTGGGCCTGGGGCAGACGCCGGCCGTGTCGCGCTCGATCGTCGGCAACTCGTGGTTCTGGTTTGTCGGGGCGATCTACCTGACGCAGATTCCGGCCTATGCCAAGGAGTGGATGCACGGCGACGAGACAGTGGTCACGCTGATCCTCACGGTGTTCTCGGTGGGCATCGCCGCCGGTTCCATGCTGTGCGAGAAGCTCTCGGGACGTAAGGTCGAGATCGGCCTGGTGCCTTTTGGCTCGTTCGGCCTGACGGTGTTCGGCCTGCTGTTGTGGTGGCATTCCGGCGGGATTGCGCCAAGCGAGGCGGGGTACAGCTGGCTCGAGGTACTCGGCTATGGCCACGCCTGGTGGGTGCTGATCGATATTCTCGGCCTGGGCATCTTCGGTGGTTTCTACATCGTGCCGCTGTATGCACTGATTCAGTCGCGGACCCCGGAGAACGAGCGGGCGCGGGTGATTGCCGCGAACAACATTCTCAACGCGTTGTTCATGGTGGTGTCGGCGATTGTCTCGATCGTCTTGCTGAGCCTGGCCAAGCTGTCGATCCCGCAGCTGTTCCTGGTGGTGTCGCTGCTGAACATCGCGGTCAACGCCTACATCTTCAAGATCGTCCCCGAGTTCAGCATGCGTTTCATGATCTGGCTGCTCAGCCATTCCATGTACCGGGTCGAGCACCGCAACCTGGAGGCGATCCCGGATGAAGGCGCGGCGTTGCTGGTGTGCAATCACGTGTCCTTCGTCGATGCCTTGCTGATCGGCGGCGCGGTGCGGCGGCCGATTCGTTTCGTGATGTATTACAAGATCTACAACCTGCCGGTGCTCAACTTCATCTTCCGTACCGCCGGGACCATTCCGATTGCCGGGCGCAACGAGGACATCCAGATCTACGAAAGGGCGTTCACCCAGATTGCCCGCTACCTCAAGGATGGCGAGCTGGTGTGCATCTTCCCGGAAGGCAAGCTGACCGCCGATGGCGAGATCAATGAGTTCAAGGGCGGGCTGACGCGGATTCTCGAAGAGACACCGGTACCGGTGATTCCGCTGGCGTTGCGGGGGCTGTGGGGCAGCTTTTTCAGCCGCGATCCAAGCAAGGGACTGTTCCGTCGCCTGTGGTCGCGAGTGACCCTGGTGGCGGGTTCGGCCGTGACCGCCGACAGTGCCGAACCGGCCCGTTTGCAAACCCTGGTGGGTGAGCTGCGCGGTAGCGTGCGCTAGGTTTCCAGCGCCTATAAAAACGCCCACAGAGTTGTGGGCGTTTTTGTTGGGGCGTTTGCTTGTATCAGGCCGCGCTGACCTTCAAGCCGATCAGCCCGGTAATGATCAGCGCCACGCTGGCCAGGCGGAACAGCGCCATGGACTCACCGAACAGAATGATCCCGGCGATCACCGTGCCGACCGCGCCGACTCCGGTCCAGATGGCATAGGCAGTGCCCAGCGGCAGCTCCTTCATGGCCAGCCCCAGCAGGCCGAGGCTGACCGCCATGGCGGCGATGGTCAGGGCGGTGGGGAGAGGGCGACTGAAACCGTCGGTGTACTTGAGGCCGACGGCCCAGCCCACTTCGAACAGGCCGGCGAAAAACAGAATGATCCAGGACATGATGACCTCCATCGATTGACGGGGTCGTCCCCAGATTAATGACTCGATCGAGCCGCGGGGTCGTCCCCGCGTTGCGCAGTATAGTGCCCATCATTAATCCGGGGATCAAGGTTTCTCCTCAGTCGTTCGCCTGCTGGGCAGCCAGTGCGCGGTCGTCCTTTTCGCTCATGCGGCGGAACCAGGTGGAAAGCAGCGCCCCGGAAATGTTGTGCCAGACGCTGAACAATGCGCTCGGCACCGCCGCCAGCGGCGAGAAGTGCGCGCTGGCCAGGGCGGCGCCGAGGCCGGAGTTCTGCATGCCGACTTCCAGGGCCAGGGATTTGCGTTGCGCCAACGGCAGCTTGAACAGGCGGCCGGTGAAGTAACCCAGCAGGTAACCGAAGCTGTTATGCAGCATCACCACGACCATGATCAGCAGGCCGGACTCGGCGATTTTCGCCTGGCTGGCGGCCACCACCGCGGTGACGATGATCACGATGCTGACCACCGACACCAGCGGCAATACCTCCACCGCATGCCGTACCCGGTCGCCAAGCACACGCTGGGCAATCACCCCGAGCACGATCGGCAGCAGTACCACTTGCAGGATCGACCAGAACAACTCCATGAACGAGACCGGCAGCCAGGCCGAGGCCAGCAGCCAGATCAGGGCCGGGGTCAGCAGCGGCGCCAGCAGGGTGGTGACGGCGGCGATCGCCACTGACAGCGCCAGATCGCCGCGGGCCAGCCAGGTCATGACGTTGGACGACGTACCGCTCGGGCAGCAGCCGACCAGGATCACGCCGACGGCGATTTCCGGCGGCAGGTGGAATACCTGGCACAGCAACCAGGCCACGCCCGGCATGATCACGAAGTGCGCGACCACGCCCAGGGCCACACGCCACGGATGGCGCGCGACTTCGGCGAAGTCTTCGAGCTTCAGGGTCAGGCCCATGCCGAACATCACCAGGCCCAGCAGCGGCACGATGGCGCCCTTGAGGCCGATGAACCAGTCTGGCTGCAAGAACGCCACCACCGCGAAAATCAGAACCCAGTAGGCAAAGGTATTGCCGACAAAACGACTTAATGCTGCCAGTGCACGCATGGCCTGTTCCTTCTTATATGAAAACGCCACCGAAAGCGGTGGCGTCTGTGGTGCTCCCGCAGGAGCGAGCGAGTTGGCGATTAGGCCGGATGCGGCCCGTCGCCAGCAAGCAGGCTGCTACAAGGTCAGATGCCTTGTGGAATCTCTTCGCCACCCAGGGCTTCGAACAGCGCCGGGAGGAAATCGCCGAAGGTCAGCATCATCAGGGTGAAGCTGGCATCCAGCTGGCCGAGGGCTTCGTCGCCGCCGTCCTGTTCCGCCTGATCCTGCAGCAGGTCTTCGAACTTCAGGCGCTTGACCGTCATCTTGTCGTCGAGCATGAAGGACAGTTTGTCCTGCCAGGCCAGGGACAATTGGGTGACCACCTTGCCGGTGCTCAGGTGCAGCTGGATTTCTTCGCTGGTCAGGTCCTGGCGCTTGCAACGGACGATACCGCCGTCTTCATGGGTGTCGCGCAGCTCGCACTCGTCGAGCACGAAGAAGTCGTCGGCGGCTTGTTGGGTTTTCACCCAGTCGGTCATGATCGCGGTCGGCGCGGTCTTCACGGTCAGCGGACGCACCGGCAGGGTGCCGAGTACTTCGCGCAGGGTGGAGAGCAGGTCTTCGGCGCGTTTCGGGCTGGCCGAGTTGACCAGGATCAGGCCCTGTTTCGGCGCGATGGCGGCGAAAGTCGAGGAGCGGCGGATAAAGGCACGGGGCAGGAATGCCTGGATGATTTCATCCTTGATCTGATCGCGTTCCTTTTTATAGACCTTGCGCATTTGCTCGGCTTCGATCTCTTCGACCTTTTCCTTGACCGCGTCGCGCACCACGCTGCCAGGCAGAATACGTTCTTCCTTGCGCGCGGCGACCAGCAGGAAGTCCTGGCTGACGTGGACCAGCGGCGCATCTTCGCCTTTGCCGAATGGCGCGACGAAACCGTAAGTGGTCAACTCCTGGCTTGCACATGGACGCGCCAGTTTGGTGGCCAGTGCGGTTTCCAGCGCCTCAGCATCAAAGGGCAGATCTTGGGTCAGGCGATAGATAAGCAGGTTCTTGAACCACATGGGGTGAATCTCTCCTTTATACAAAGGGGGGCATTATTCTCCGCGCAGCTCCATAGGCCAACCCTCCGCTAAGCCTTTGGAAGGCCTGAAAAAATTATTTTAAAAAGTGCTTGCCAGAGTAGGGGACGCTCCGTAGAATGCGCGCCACACCGAACGTGAAGGGTGATTAGCTCAGCCGGGAGAGCATCTGCCTTACAAGCAGAGGGTCGGCGGTTCGATCCCGTCATCACCCACCATTCGCTTTCAGTGCTACGCGCAGCGGTAGTTCAGTCGGTTAGAATACCGGCCTGTCACGCCGGGGGTCGCGGGTTCGAGTCCCGTCCGCTGCGCCATATTCGATGAGCTGGAACACTGAACGCCAGCTCATAACAGAAAGCCCGCTAACGCGGGCTTTTTGCTGTCTGGAGTATGTAAATGTTCCCCAAAAAAGTGGCCCGCGGGCCGCTTTTTTCGTTTCTGGATCACTGCTCGGCATTGCGGCTGTGCCGGTAGTCACTGACCGCTTCGTACACCGCCTTGCGCAGGCGGTTGATGCCGCCGATGGGGCGGTGCGCTTCCAGCCCGAACCAGGGGTTGAAGGACAGGTTGTCGCATTGCAGGTTCTGCCGCGGGGTATCGAAGTCCTGGGCAGGAATTTTGATCCGCGCCACGGTTTCGAAGGGCGCATCGCTTTCTCGCCATTCGATGCTGGTGTCTTCGATGGGCATGTAGTGGCTTGGGTCCTGGCGCTGCACCTGCAATACCAGGCAGGCCGGCACGCGGTCGGTCGACAGCTGCTGGTTCAGGGCGTTGCGTAGAAAGTTGGGCAGGGCCTGGTTTTGTGCAGGCAGGTTATACGTCGGGCAGCTGTCGGGGTCCGGCGCGACGCGGAACTTGGCGTTGGCGCTGCCGAACTTGTAGGGCGAAACCGAAAAATAGTGGGTTTGCGTCGGGCTGGCCGGGGGCGGTGACAGGGTGGCCAAGGCAATGAACAGGTGGCGGACCTGCCAGGTGCGTGGGTCCCAGCCGGGGAAAAAGGCTCCGACCTTTTTTCCGTCCGCCTGCGCGGCGACATTCTGCCGGTACTCGGCGACATCGCTGACGAAGAAGTTCGGATGGTTGAACATCACGAAGTCCTGCTCGCCACGGCCCTGCTGTTCCTTCAATAGCTGGGTGCCGGGCACATTCAACAACTTGATTGCCATCCCGCGCGCGTCACGAATGCTGTCGAACTGTGGATAAGCATTGCCGTTGGACAGCCGCACCATGGCTTGCCAGGTCTTGCCGGGCTCGGCGAACACGCCCTGGCGCAACGGCGGCGCCAGTTGCTCGAGCACCTGGACCTCGGCTTTTACGCAGCCGTGGGCCTTGGCGTGGGCGTCGCGCAGGTAACGGGTGTTATCCCGGTGCTGATCGACGATGCGCACGGCGGTCTGGATGATGTCCTGGGTCATGGTGGCTTCGCCGGGCGGGACCTGTTCTTCGGTCGAAACCGGCCCCTGGTAGCGCCAGATCGACCAGGCGCTGCTCAGCGCCCAGCCGAGCAGGGCGATCAGCACCAGCAGCAGAAGTGTCTTGAGCAGCAGCGCCCCTATGCGCAGCCATAAGGTGATCAGCATGAAACCGTCCTTTCGATGAGGGCCAGGGTCATGGCAGTTGCGCCTCCAGCGGTCCGCCCAGCACTTTCAAGTATTCCAGCAGGGCCCAGCGTTCCTCGGGTTGCAGCAGGCGGCCGATCACCCCGTCGCCACGCTTGCCCGAACGGAATTCATGGCCGCTGTTGTGATTGCCGCTGATCCTGGTATCGAACAGGAAGCCGTTCTTGAACGGCTCGGTACGATAGCCCAGATGCTTCGGATCGTATTCGAAGGTGCCTTTATAGAAGGTGCTGGCGCGTTCGTCCTGAGGCGAAAGCAACTGATACAGGCTGGGCACCGAGCCGTTATGCAGGAAGGGCGGGGTAGCCCATACCCCGGCCAGCGGCCGGGCCTTGTAGGCGCGCAGTTCGCGGACGCCGATCGGCAAGCCGTAGCCGTCGAGTCGCGGGCGTTCCGCCGGGGTCACCTGGGCATCCCGGTAGGCGCGCTCCTCGACGAAGGCGGTGACATAGGCCAGGCCCTTGGCCGCTGACAGCTGGCGCATGTCCAGCGGCTCAGCGGGTGTGGGGTGCAACTGGACATTTGATTGCGCCAGTTCGGTGGCGTCCCATTGCAGCGCGCTCAGGTCGTAACGCTGATCGGCAATATTGTTGGCCGTATTCGGGTCGGTGCCGATCACCGCGACTGGCAGCATCTTCAGTTGTTGTACCGGGCGCCCGTTGACCTCGGTGACCGGCGGGACATGGCAACCTGCACAGTTTTCCGCGAACAGCGCTCGCCCCTTGGCCGCCAGGGGCTTGTCGATGCCGCCGAACAGTTCTTCTGGCCAGGTCGGCGGTTTCAGTCGTTGCAGGGTTTCTTCGATGCGGTTGAGGTCGCGCACCCGAACGCTCGACGCGTATCGGGCATCGCCCTTGAGCGGCTGGCCCTGGGCATCGAAGAAGTTCAGGGTGGCGCCTACACCCAGCGCCTCGCCGATATTGCGGGCCATGGGTTGCTGGGCCGAGCCGTTCCACTGCACCCAGTCGAAGGTCCAGATGTCCCATAGCTGCGGATAGTCCACCGGTGCGTTGGCTACCCGATAGTTGTCGGGGGAAATGGCGTCGCCGAAGCTGGCATTGGCGATCCGGCCAAAGGCATCGGTACGTCCGGGGCCTTCCTCGGTGGGATAGAGGCCGCGGTGAGTGTCGTTCCAGGCGACGTGCAAGAAGGTGTCCAGCGACGCCTTGAAGTCCTTGCGCAGTTGTTCATGCTCGGCGTCGTAGTTCTGGCCCAGCACGTTGCGGGCGAAGCGCTCGAATTTCCACGGGTTGTAATAGGTCGACGCCAAGCTGGCGACCAGGGCCTGGCCGAAGCTGCCGCCGCGCAGGGTGGGCACGCTGGAGGGCAATACATGTTGTGCCGAACCGCCGTCGATCCGCAGGGCCTGTTGGTTGTAGCGCAGCTCGCCGGTGTGGCAGGCGGCGCAGGTGATGTCCAGGTACTGCTGCGGGCTGCCAGGGTTCTGATGGCGGGTGAAGCCGACCGGCAGGTTCGCCGGGTTATCGGCGCTGGCCTGCTGCGCCGGATCCACCAGGAAGCCGAAGCGGGCCAGGTACTGCGGCGCGGCGAAGCGTTGCGTGGAGAAGGGCAGTTCCAGGGCGGCGAACCACTCATAACGCAGGCCCTTCACCTGAGTGCCCTGGGGGGTGAAGTAATAGGTCTGGCGGTCGGCAGCGCTCCATTGATCCTGATAGTGCACCTGCCGGGCGGGCATATAGTCGGGCAATTTCGGATTGGCCACGTAATACAGGACCACGGCCAGGGCGACGCCGATCAGGGCGAGGATCAAGAGCAAAACACGGGATAAGAGGCGCAAGATAAACATCCTTGTCGAGTTGTGGCTCTCTTATGCCTCAAGGGCAAACTGCCGGGCAAGTGGCCATTACGTCCGCTGTCGTTACTTTGCGGTCGGGGTGTTCTTTCCCGCGCTCGTTGTAATGGCTGGCGAAATGCTTTTAAACACGTGAACTTATCGGGCTAATCCGGCTCTCATGCCGGTAGCCATTGGTCGTGGCCGCCTGATAAGCTCGCGGCTTTACTCGATTGCCCTTTAGGCGCATGAACAAGGAAATAGCATGAAACAGCATCGGTTAGCGGCGGCGGTAGCCCTGGTTAGCCTGGTACTCGCGGGTTGTGACTCGCAGACCAGCGTGGAGCTGAAAACCCCGGCGCAGAAAGCTTCCTATGGTATCGGCCTGAACATGGGCAAAAGCCTTGCCCAGGAAGGTATGGATGACCTGGATTCCAAAGCGGTAGCCCAGGGCATCGAAGATGCCATCGGCAAGAAAGAACAGAAGCTGAAAGACGACGAACTGGTCGAAGCCTTCGCCGCGCTGCAAAAGCGTGCTGAAGAGCGCATGGCCAAGATCAGCGAAGAGTCGGCAGCAGCCGGCAAGAAATTCCTCGAAGAAAACGGCAAGAAGGCTGGCGTGACCACTACCGCCTCCGGCCTGCAGTACGAAGTGCTGAAAAAAGCCGATGGCGCCCAGCCTAAGCCGACCGACGTGGTGACCGTTCACTACACCGGCACCCTGACCAACGGCACTGTGTTCGACAGCTCGGTCGAGCGCGGCAGCCCGATCGATCTGCCGGTCAGCGGCGTGATTCCGGGTTGGGTCGAAGGCCTGCAACTGATGCACGTCGGCGAGAAGTACAAACTGTACATCCCGAGCGATCTGGCCTACGGCGCACAGAGCCCGAGCCCGGCCATTCCGGCCAACTCGGTTCTGGTGTTCGAGCTGGAACTGCTGGGTATCAAGGATCCAGCGAAACAAGACGACGCCAAGTAATCTTCGTCTGGTTCAATGACAACGCCCCGTTCTTACGGGGCGTTGTCGTATCTGGTCGTTGGTCCGGGAAAAAATGCGAACCCACGGCATAAGGCATAGTCTTAACAGCACGTGTTGCGGCTAGCCGCATGAGGCTGCCAAGTCAATGAAATTATGGGTTTTTTTATGTGAGTAAAAAACGCCCGATCTGAGCCGAGCCCTTGTAAAACGGGGCTTTCAGCTGTGAAAAGCGGCTCTGTTCACAAGGTTATCCACAATTTGTGTGGATAACATTTCAGTGGGAGTGACGATGAAAGCACCCTGGAATTTTGCCCGCTTCCTGCCCCTGGCCGGCCGCTTGCTCAGCCGTGGCCGACTGCCGACCCTGTTGTTCGCCGTGGCCAGCAAAGGCGCCTTGCAAGGCGGCCGTCTTGGCAAGCTCAAGGACGATCTGCGCCTGCTGCAGGCCCTGTGCCTGGCTTACTGGCGTGGTGAGTACCGCGCCATCAGCCCCAAGGCGCTGCTGTCGGTGGTCGCGGGCCTGATGTACTTCCTCAGTCCGCTGGATGCCATCCCGGACTTCCTGCCGATGTTCGGCATGCTCGACGATGTCGCCGTTCTGGCCTGGATCATGAAAACCCTGGACGGCGAACTCAACGCCTTTCGCGCCTGGCGCAATCGCCAGCAACCGGAGAAGCTGGCGGTAGTGGAACGTTTGCCTGACACCCCGGAACAACTGCAATTGGAAGGTCCGAAGAAAAACTGAGTGAATTCGGATCCATACAACGATGCCCCCGCGACCTTAGTGACTGTTAGGATTACACTTCATAAGGAAAAGTCCGACTCGTTATGTGTCGTCCTACGGGGTAGTAATGGATATTCAGATAATTGCACGCGATGGCGAGCCCGAATATGCGGTTCTGCCATGGGCTCAGTATCAGGCTTTACTAAAAGCCGCAGGTATCACCGAACAATCTCCGCGAGAAGCCAGGGGGCCTGTCGCGACCACAGCCGACCAGCCGCTTCCAGGTCTGGATCAACTTCGCAGTTTGCGTGAAGCCAAGGGCATCGCCATTGAGGCGCTTGCCCGTACGGTAGGTATCAGTCCGTCATATCTGGCCATGATTGAAAGCGGTGAGCGTCAACCCGACGCCGCTATACGCCGTAGCCTGGCCTGGGAATTGACGGTTCCGGGTTGGAGGGATGAATCGTGAGCGTAAGGATCAGTCGTCAACATTGGGATGGCCTGTTGGGGGAACTCGACCAGGCCCGTCGGCAACGCCATCTTTTGACCTATCGCGCTCTGCTTGAGCGCTTGCAGCTACCCAGCCCCGCCATGCAGACCCTGACGGCGGCCCTTGAGCATCTGGCCGCGCTGGATGCGCGTGCGGAGCAGCCATTGCGCAGTTCGCTGGTGATCAGCCAGGGGGCGAGTCGATTGCCGCGCACCGGTTTTTTCGAGTGTGCGGAACGCCTCGGGCGTTTTTCCGGGCCTTCCGATGGGGTCGCGGCCGCGTCGTGGCACGCCTCGGAAGTGGTTCGTGTGTTCGAGTACGAATACCCCGAGTCGGTGGAGGCCTGAGTGTTCTGGCGCCTCAAGGCGCGAGCCGGCTACTGGCTGGCTCGCCGGTTGTTTCATTGGCCCTGGCTTGTGCGTCAACCCCGGGGCTGGCATTGGCTGGAGGGGCAATTGGCGCGCATGGCGAACCTGGGGGACGTCGACGCACAGAGCTTTTATGGCCATATCCTGACCTTTCGTGGCCAGGGGCTGGGGGCTCGCGAAGAAGGCATACGCCTGTTACGTCTTGCCGGCTTGGCCGGGGACGCCAAGGCGGCCTATCAGATGGGCGTCATCAGCCTGGCCGGTTCGCCCAGCAAGGCCGCGGATGCGGCGCAAGCCGCCCGTTGGTGGACCCTGGCGGCGAAAGCCGGGCATCCCCTGGCCGAGGTCAAGCTGGCGCAGCTGAATCAGTCGAGTACGCCGGATCCGCTAGCCGGTCCGCGTCAGCCGTAAAGCCGTCTGCCATCTGGCGGCTGTCGATCACATGGATGCTGTAGCCCGGCACGTTCTTGGCGTGATGCTTTGCTTGCGAGGCCAGCTCGGCCAACTGGCTGGCATCGAGTTGTCCACAGGCCTGTGGATACAGGTGCACCACGCCAATGGACAGTGACAGCAAGGCGAACTCCTGGCGAATGCCCTGGCGGTTGGGGGCGATGAAGCAGCCGGCTTCCAGGTGTTCGCTGCGATAAAAACGCCGGCACTGGCTATGGAAGTCGTCCAGCAGCTGGTTCAGGCGTTTTTGCCAGTCCTCGGGGCCCAATACCAGGAGAAAGTCGTCGCCGCCGATATGGCCGACGAAATCGCGGCTGGGGTCCACCCGGTCATTCAGGCACTGCGCCAGGCACAACAGCACTTCATCGCCACGGCCGTAGCCATAGATATCGTTGAAGGGCTTGAAGCTGTCAATGTCCACGTAACAGATCAGCGATTCCCGTCCTTGTTGCAGCAGGTGGGTCAGGCACTGCTGGATCGGCACGTTGCCAGGCAGCAGGGTCAATGGGTTGGCATAACGCGCCTGCTGGATCTTCAGCTCGGTAATCAGCTTGAGCACATCGATCACCCGCCCCAGGCCCAGGTAGCTACCGTTGAGGGTGATGATGAAATCCTCTTCGATCCGTTGCCGGGCACGGCTGGTGATCAGGCGGCTGACTTGTTGCAGCGACTGGCTGATCTCTACCGCGAGGAAGTCATCGTTCATCAGGCGGCTGATGGGCTTGCGGGCAAACAGGTCGGTGGCGAAGGGCTTGAGCAGGGCATCGGACAATGAATGGCGGTGCACGATGCCGCAGGGCTGGCCCTGTTCGTCGAGCACCGCCAGCGAGTTGAGGTTGGCCTGGCGGCGGAAGGCTTCCAGCACCGTGGCCGTCGGTATGTCGCGTGCTACCGCCGGTTGTTCGTTGAGCAGGGCACTGAGGTCGCTGCCTTCGTCGTTGAGCGTCGCGGGGGGGCTTTCGCGCTTGGGCAGCAGGTTGCGGCCATCGCGGGGCGGATGTTCCTGGGGGCGGCAGAGCAGGTAACCCTGTAGCAGGCCCACGCCCATTTCCGTGAGCACCTCCAGCTCTTCCGCCACTTCGATGCCCTCGGCGATCACCTGGGCCCGGGAGGCCTTGGCAATTTGCAGGATCGAACCGACGAACTCACGCTTGAGGGCATCCTGATGAATGCCGTCGATAAAGTGCCGGTCGATCTTCACGTAGTCCGGGCGCAGCTCGGACCACAGGCGCAGGCTCGAATAACCGGCGCCAAGGTCGTCCAGGGCGATCGAGAAACCCATGTCCCGATAGTGATGCAGCGCATTGTGCAGCAGCTGGAAGTCATCGATCGGCGTCTGCTCGGTGAGTTCGATCACCACCTGGCTCGGCGGGATACCGAAGTCCTGCAGCAATTGCAGGGTGCGGCCGGGCTGGTGGGCGGCTTCCAGCAATGACTCCGGAGACACGTTGAGGAACAGCTTGCCGGGCAACTGCTGCTCGCTGAAACCCTTGCAGGCGCTCTGGCGGCAAGCGATTTCCAGCTCGCTGAGGCGTCCGGCCTGGCGGGCCACGGCAAACAGGGCGACAGGGGAGTGCAGCGGGCTGTTGGACGGACCACGGGTCAAGGCTTCATAGCCGAGAATGCGTCGTTCGGAGAGGCAGATGATCGGCTGGAACAGACTGTGCAAACCGCTTTGAGCCAGGATTGAACTCAAGGCACTCAGCTGTTCGGTCGTGGTCATGGCGATCTCTGTCGATAAAAAAAGGACCGGGCGCGCCCTTGATTCAAGAGCAGCGCCCGGTCCTTTATTTCACGACAGAATGATGACTGTTTGATGACGCTCCGAGGAGCGTCAGCATTAAATTGCCATCATCTCAGTGCTTGGCGACCGCGGTGTTGAGCTTCAGGTAATCGAGGAGGATTCGCCCGGTTTCGCTGAGGTAAGCGTCGTCTTCCGGCTTGGTCTTGTCCGGATCGGCGGCCGCAATGGCGTCCTCGTCTTCTTTCTTCAGCTCCTTGAGCGGCTCTTCACCCTTGGCCTTGCGGCGGATGTTTTCCAGCGTCAACTGCTTGGCCTCGATGTCGGCGTGTTGTGCCCGACGTTCGGCTTCGTTGAGGCTGACGGTTTTTTCCGCCATCAGCTTCTTGGCCAGGGCCAGCTTGTCGCGGATGAAGACGAACTCGGCGTCCTTGGCCGAGCGCACGTCATGCTCGGATTTCAGCTGCGCGAGGAACGGCTTGAACGGATCCACCGCCGGCTTGATGGCCGGGCGAATGGTGTCCCACGGCATGGCTTCGGGCAGGGCGCTTTCGCCGATTTCCTTGGTGTCGATGATCGACGGGTAATCGATGTCCGGCAGTACGCCCTGATGCTGGGTGCTCTGCCCGGAGACCCGGTAGAACTTGGCCAGGGTCAGTTTCAGCTCGCCGTGATTGAGCGGCTGGATGGTCTGCACGGTGCCTTTGCCGAAGGTCTGGCCACCGATGATCAGGGCACGGTGATAGTCCTGCATCGCACCGGCGAAAATCTCCGAGGCCGAGGCCGAGAGACGGTTGACCAGCAGCGCCATCGGCCCTTTGTAGAAGGCGCCAGGGTTTTCATCTTCGAGCACATCGACCCGGCCGTCGGCGTTACGCACCAGCACGGTAGGGCCCTTGTCGATGAACAGGCTGGTCAGCTCGGTGGCTTCCTGCAGGGAACCGCCGCCGTTGTTGCGCAGGTCGATGACCACGCCGTCGACCTTGTCTTTCTGCAACTCGGTCAGCAGTTTCTTCACGTCACGGGTGGTGCTCTTGTAGTCCGGATCGCCGGCACGGAAGGCCTTGAAGTCCAGGTAGAAGGCCGGGATCTCGATCACCCCGAGCTTGTAGTCCTTGCCGTCCTGCTTGAGGTTGAGGATCGACTTCTTCGCCGCCTGCTCTTCCAGCTTCACCGCTTCGCGGGTGATGGATACGATCTTGCTGGTCTGGTCGTTCGGCGCGTTGCTCGCCGGGATGATTTCCAGGCGCACCACCGAGCCTTTCGGACCGCGGATCAGCTTGACCACTTCGTCCAGGCGCCAGCCGACCACGTCGACCATTTCCTTGTCGCCCTGGGCCACGCCGATGATCTTGTCCGCCGGGGCCACCTGCTTGGTCTTGTCCGCCGGGCCGGCCGGCACCAGGCGCACGACCTTGACCTGGTCGTTGTCGCTCTGCAACACGGCGCCGATGCCTTCCAGCGACAGGCTCATGTTGATGTCGAAGTTCTCCGCGTTATCCGGCGACAGATAGTTGGTGTGCGGGTCGTAGGACATGGCGAAGGTGTTGATGTACGCCTGGAAGATATCTTCGGCGCGGGTCTGGTCCAGGCGGGCGAGCTGATTCTTGTAGCGCTTGGTCAGCGTTTCCTGGATCTGCTTGGGTTCCTTGCCAGCGATCTTCATGCGCAGGACTTCGTCCTTGACGCGCTTGCGCCACAGGTCGTCGAGTTCCGCGGTGGTCTTGAGCCAAGGCGCGTCCTTGCGATCGATCAGCAAGGACTCCTTGGTGGTGAAGTCGAATTTGTCGACGCCTTTGCCCAGCTCGGCCAGGGCAAAGTCCAGGCGCGCCTTGACGCGGTCCAGGTAGCGTTTGTAAATGATGAAGCCGGCGTTCAGGTCACCGCTTTTCAGGAAGTCGTCGAACTGGGTTTTCCACTTGTCGAATTCCGCGATGTCGCTGGCCATGAAGTAGCTGCGCGACGGGTCCAGCAGCTTCAGGTAGCTGTCATAGATGATCGCCGAGCGCGCGTCGTCCAGCGGTGGCTTGCTGTAGTGATGACGCTTGAGCAGCTCGACGACATTGAGGCTGGCAATTACCTCGTCGCGATCCGGCTGAAGTTTGTCCCAGCTATTGGCTGCGAACGTATTGGTCGACATCGGCAGCAGACCGAGACCAATGAAAAGAGCGAGGGCGGTGCTGGGGAACAAATGCTTCATGCTGATTCGACGCGGGGGCAATTGATAACGCATATTAGGCCGTCTTTGAAGTCGCCGGTTCCACAAGGACCGGTCGCATAATGCAAAAAGCCCGGTGCTACAGCTCCGGGCTCAGTCCAGACTCACTATGGAGGCACTGTGAAAGCATTGCAAGGCGTTGAAGGTCATGTGGAGTGGGTTGAAGAGCCCAGTCCGACGTGCGACGTAGGACAAGTGCGAATCCGCGTGGCGGCCGCGGGACTGAACCGGGCCGACCTGTTGCAACGGGCCGGGCTCTATCCGCCGCCACCGGGCGCCAGCAAGGTGTTGGGCCTTGAATGCTCAGGCGTGATCAGCGAGGTCGGCCCGGGCTCTGCGTGGCAGGTCGGCGATCGGGTCTGCGCGCTGCTGGCCGGGGGCGGCATGGCCGAGGAAGTGGTGGTCGATGCCCGTCATGTCCTGCCGGTGCCGGAAGGGCTGTCCCTGGCGCAAGCGGCGGCGCTGCCCGAGGTGTACAGCACCGCCTGGCTGAACCTGTTCCAGCTGGCGGCCCTCAAGCCGGGGGAGAAGGTCCTGCTGCACGCCGGCGCCAGCGGTGTCGGTTCGGCCGCGATCCAGTTGTGCAAGGCATTCGGCAACCCGTGCTGGGTCAGCGTCGGTTCCGCCGACCGCCTGGCCTACTGTGAAGCGCTGGGGGCCCAGGGCGGCGTGGTGCGCACCGACGGCCTGGAAGGCCTGCGGGATTTCGGGCCGTTCGATGTGATCCTGGATCCGGTCGGCGCCAACTATGCCGCGCATAACGTCAAGCTGCTGGCCCTGGACGGGCGCTGGGTGCTGATCGGCTTGATGGGCGGGCGCGAGGCCCAGTTGGACCTGGCGCAGATCCTCGGCAAGCGCATCCAGTTGCTGGGTTCGACCCTGCGCAGCCGCGACGAGCAGTTCAAGGCCGATCTGTTCAGCGACCTCAGCCAGCATGTCTGGCCACTGTTCGCCGAAGGGCGCCTGAGCCCGCAGCTGGCCATGACCTTCCCGATCAAGGACGCCGAAGCGGCCTTTGCCGAGCTGGCGACCAACCAGGTGTCGGGCAAGCTGGTGCTGCTGATCGACGAGACCTTGGCCTGATCCTGTAGCCACTGCCGAAGGCTGCGATAAGCCCAAAGGGCTTCAGCGATCTTCAGATCTTGCGCCCACGTTGTGGGCGATCGCAGCCTGCGGCAGCGGCTACAGAGGCACCTACTTCCACTGATGAATCGGCCAGCCGGCCTTTTCCGCGTGTTCGCGCAGTACCGGGTCCGGGTTGACCACATGCGGGTAGTCGACCTTCAGCAGCAACGGCAGGTCGTTGCGCGAGTCGGAATAGAAGCTCGCGCCTTCGAGGTTTTCTTCTTCGGCATCCAGCCATTCCAGCAGGCGGGTGACCTTGCCTTCGCGGTAGGTCAGGGTGCCCAGGGTATTACCGCTGTAGACCCCGTGCAGGACCTCCAGCTCGATCCCCAGGACTTCATCGATGCCCAGGCGTTCGGCGATGGGCTGGACCAGGTGAGTGCCCGAGGCCGAGATCACCAGGATCCGGTCGCCGGCCTTGCGGTGGGCTGCGATGGCTTTGCAGGCGTCGCTGAAAATGATCGGCTCGATCACGTCCTCGACCCAGGGGCCGACCAGGTGCCCGACCTCTTCCGGGGTGCGGCCGGCCATCGGCTCCAGGCTGAAGGCCATGAACTCCTCCATGGCCAGCTTGCCGTGGCTGTAGGCGTCCATCAGCTCGTTGTTGCGGCGCATGAAAGACTCGCTGTCGACCCAACCGAGGCGCCCCATCTGTTCGCTCCAGAGGGTGGCGCAGTCGCCGTGGATCAGGGTCTCGTCCAGATCAAAAATTGCCAGGGCCATTAGTGCAGTTCTCTCCGAGAACAGCTTCAAGCTATAAGCTTCAAGCTGCAAGAATTGGATTTAGGTGCTTAGCAGTCTATCTATAACTTGAAGCTTGCAGCTTGTCGCTGCCGTCAAGCTACTTCACAGAGGGCCGTGGGATCGATGGAAAGTGCCAGGCGTTGGCCGTCGGGGTGCAGATCGTCCGGCGAGCGGTTCAGCACATCCACCACCAGTTCCACGCCACGGGCTTCGACCCGGTAGCGGATCACGTTGCCCAGCAGGCTATGGCTGCGGATCAGCGCGTCGGGTTCGCCGTCCTTGCGCAGTTCGATGGCTTCTGGGCGAATCGCGATACGCCCGTTGATCGGCCGCTGCAGCAGCTTGCTGGCGCTCTCGGCATCCAGCAGGTTGTAGTTGCCGATGAAGCCAGCGGCGAACACATCCACCGGTGCGGTGTAGAGCGTCTCGGCGTCGCCGCTCTGGACGATCTTGCCCTGGTTCATCAGGAAAATACGGTCGGACATGGTCAGGGCTTCTTCCTGATCGTGAGTGACGAAAATCGTGGTCAGCCCCAGTTCGCGCTGGATCTGCCGGATCTGTTCGCGCAGGTGCTTGCGGATCCGCGCGTCCAGCGCCGACAGCGGCTCGTCCAGCAGCAACAGGCGCGGACGGGTCACCAGCGAGCGGGCCAGGGCCACGCGCTGGCACTGGCCCCCGGACAGTTGATGGGGATAACGGCTGGCGAAGTCGTGCAGTTCCACCAGGCGCAGGACTTCGAGCACGCGCTGGTGGCTCTCGTCGGCGTTGACCTTCTGCATGCGCAGGCCGAACGCCACGTTCTGCTCCACGGTCATGTTGGGGAACAGCGCATAGCTCTGGAACACCATGCCGATCCCGCGTTTCTGCGGGCTCAGGGGCACGATGTCGTGGCCGTCGAGGAGGATCTTGCCGGCGTCCACCGGGGTCAGGCCGGCGATGCAGCGCAGCAGGGTGGACTTGCCGCAGCCGGACGGGCCGAGCAGCGTGACGAATTCGCCCTTGTGGATTTCGCAGTTGATGTCGCTGAACACCGGGGTGCCACTGTAATTTTTCTGCAGGTGTTGGACGCTGACGAAGCTCATTGGCTTTTGTCCTTGTTCAAGATGTTGGCGGCCCAGGTCAGAACCAGCACAAAGAAGAAGTAGGAAATCACCAGCGCACTGGTGAAGTGGCCGCTGCTGTTGCGCATGTTGTTCAGGTAGACCTGCAGGGTTTCGTAGCGGGTGCCCACCAGGATGTTGGCGAACACGAACTCGCCGAACAGGAACGAGAACGACAGCAGCAGGGCCACCATCAGGCCCTTGCGCAGATTCGGCAGCACCACCAGGAAAGCCGCCTGCCAGGTACTGGCGCCCAGCAGATGAGCGGCGTCCATCAGGTCGCGCAGGTTGATCGCTTGCAGGTTATTGGTGATCGCCCGGTACATGAACGGCAGGGCCACGGTGAAGTAGCAGCCGACGAGGATCCACGGCGTGCCGACCATGGCGAACGGTCCCGAACCGTAGAGTTGCAGCAGGCCCACCGAGGACACCACCGGCGGCACCGCGAACGGCAGCAGGATCAGGATGTTCATCAGTGCATCGAGCCTTGGGAAGTGGTAGTGCACCACGAACAGCAGGGGCAGGATCAGCACCACCGACAGGATCAGGGCGCCGACGCAGACCAGCAGCGACTGGCCGAAGGCGTGCAGGAAGCGCGGGTCGCTCCACAGCTGGATGTACCACTTGAAGGTGAAGCCGCTGGGCAGGATGGTCGCCGACCAGTTGCTGGCGATGGAGTAGACCAGGGTCCCGGCCAGCGGCAGCAGGAGGATAGCGAACAGCAGGTACACCACGACCCGGTGATAGAGGGCGGCGGAGCCGGGTTCAGCGCGAGACATGGTAGCTCCTCTTCAACAGCAGCTGATGGACGATGGTCACCAGGGTCATCAGCGCCACCAGGACCACGGCCAGGGCGCTGGCCATGTTCGGGTCGAGGGAGATGTCGCCGGAAACCATGGCGGCGATGCGGATCGGCAGCACGTTGAAGTTGCCGGTGGTCAGTGCATAGACCGTGGCATAGGCGCCCAGGGCGTTGGCCAGCAGGATGACGAAGGTCCCCAGTAGCGCCGGGGTCAGCACCGGCAGGCCGATGTGGCGCCAGAACTGCCAGCCACTGGCGCCAAGCAGTGCCGCGGACTCGCGCCAGTCTTCGCGCAGGGCATCGAAGGCCGGGTAGAGCAGCAGCACGCCCAGGGGGATCTGGAAGTAGGTGTAGAGGATGATCAGGCCGGTCTTGGAGTACAGGTTGAAGTCCTGAATGATCCCCGCCTGCTTGAGCATGATGGTGATGCTGCCGTTGAAGCCCAGCAGGATGATGAAGGCGAACGCCAGGGGCACGCCGGCGAAGTTGCTGGTCATGTTGGCGAAGGCGTTGACGAAGTTGCGCAGCTTCGAGTCGACCCGGCGCAGCGAGTAGCTGCCGAGAATCGCGATGACGATGCCGAACACGCTCGACCAGAAGCTGATCTCCAGGCTGTACTGGATGGCTTGCAGATAGAACCTGGAACTGAAGATCTTGTTGAAATTGGCCAGGCCCCAGCCGAACTCTTCCGATTGCAGGCTGTTGATCAGCACCCAGAGCAGCGGGGCGATCTGGAACACGATGAAGAACAGGGCAAACGGCAGCAGGCACAGGATCGCCAGCCATTTGCCGCGGGTGAATGCATTCACTTCAGCAACTCCCGGCATACAGGTTTGTCGTGGGGCACGCCGAGCAACTCGCAGATGGTGCCGCACAACTCGGTCTGATCCGGCGTGGCGACGGGGCTGAAGCTGAATGCATCGCCGAGAACGAACAACGGCACTTCCCGCTCCTCCGGCAGCAGGCCGTTGTGGGAGCGGTCGTTGTTCATGCCGTGGTCGGCGGTCACCAGCACCTGGTAGCCGGCGTCGAGCCAGCCTTGCAGGTAATCGGCGAGGATGATGTCGGCCGCGCGTGCGCTGTTGCGGTACTGCGGGGTGTCGAGGCCGTGCTTGTGGCCGGCGTCGTCGATGTTCATCGGGTGCACCAGCAGAAAGTTCGGGGCATGGCGCAGCCGCAGGTGTTCGGCGTCGGCGAACAGGTGGGAATCGGGGTAGTGGTCGTTCCAGTAGAAATGCCCGTGCTGGATCGGCAGCTTCTTGTTGTCGGTATGCCGGTCCCGGGCCGGGTTGAACGGTGAGCGGTTGTACAGCTCGCTGATCCAGTGATAAGCCGCGGCGGCGGTGCCGAGCCCGGCGGCGCTGGCGTAGTGGAAAATGCTGCGCTGGTTGGACAGGCGCGAGACGTTGTTGTGCACGATGCCGCTGTCGATCGGTGGCACCCCGGTCAGGATGCATTCGTAGAGCGGTCGGGACAGGGCCGGCAGTTCGCATTCCAGCTTGTACAGCGCTGCGCGTCCCGCGCCGACGTAGGCCTGAAGGTGTCCCATGGCATGGCGGGCGACCTCATGGTTGAGGCCGTCGAGCACGACAAGGATGACGTTGTGTGACATGGGGGAGGACTCCGAAAGACAACCAGGTGCCTGTAGGAGCGAGCTTGCTCGCGATGGCATCTCTGCGGTTCCAGGACAGACCGCAGCGCCTGGATCGCGAGCAAGCTCGCTCCTACAGATGCAGCATTACTGCATGTTGATGATCACTTCTTCCTGCCATTTCTGTGGCAGGCCCTTGGAGGTTTTCTCCCAGGCGTCGGCGTCCTTGATCGGCGTGACTTTCTTGTACTGCTCGTTGGGCAGCAGGTTGGCCTGGACTTCGGCGGGCAGGGTCAGGTGTTCGGCGCGGATCGGACGGGCATTGCCGCGCGCCAGGTTGATCTGGCCGGCATCGCTGAAGATGTATTCACGGGTCAGCTTGGCCGCATTCGGGTGCTTGGCGTATTTGTTGATGATGGTGGTGTAGCCGGAGATCACCGAACCGTCCGAGGGGATCAGCACGATGTAGTCGTCCTTGTTGACCATCTTGTTGCGGTAGCTCAGGCCGTTGAAGTCCCAGACCACGCCGACTTCCACTTCACCCTTTTCCATGGTGGCGATGGTTGGGTTGGCCAGGGACAGGCGCCCCTGCTTGGCGATCTCGGCGAACATCAGCAGCGCCGGCTGGATGTTCTTTTCATCGCCGCCCTTGGCGATGGCCGCGGCCAGCACGCCGTTGGCGGCCTGAGCGGCGGTGCTCACGTCGCCGATGGAGACCTTGTATTTGCCTTTCTCCAGGTCGGCCCAGCTTTTGGGGGCTTCGGAGCCGTGCAGCAGCTTCTTGTTGATGATGAAGGCGATGGTGCCGGTGTAGGCCAGCGCCCAGTTGCCGTCCTTGTCCTTGGCCCAGTCCGGGACCTGGTCCCAGGTGCTTGGCTTGTAAGCCTGGACCACGCCCTGCTTGACCGCGATCGGGCCGAAGGCCGCGCCCACGTCGCCGATGTCGGCGCTGGCGTTGTCTTTCTCGGCGGCGAACTTGGCGATCTCCTGGGCCGAGCTCATGTCGGTGTCGATGTGCTTGAGGCCGTAGTGCTTGGCCAGGTCTTCCCAGGTCCCTTTCCAGTTGGCCCAGTCGTCGGGCATGCCGACGCTGTTGACGGCGCCTTCGGCTTTCGCCGCGGCTTCCAGGGTCTTCAAGTCGGTATCGGCGGCCATGGCGGCGGTGCACAGGGCAATGGTCGAGCCTAACAGTGATGCCAGGAAAAGCTGTTTCATCCGAAGCTCCTTTGGGCGTGTTCAACGCTGTGTTTGTCTAACGTTGTTGGTCTAGGTCAGCAATACCTGAGCCAATTTAAGCCGGCTGGATGACACTTTGATGTCGGCATCAGTCCTGCAAGGCGTTTGCGAGTGTCAGGCACGGGTCTGCGAGATAAGCGTAGCCCAGGGCTAAACAGCTGATATGAAAGGACTTGGCCAGCCAATTGCAGGTGTCTGGCACAGCGATTTGGCGGCGTTGTCATCTGTCAGTCATATGCAGTGCCTAGGCTCTCGGTGAAGGCTGAGTGCCTTTTTCCCTGGCACGTTTTGCCCTGAAACAGTGCTGGTCTAGTCCAGATAGGTAACGTTGATGCGCGAAGAGGCAGTCAAGGCGGTGACAGCCATTGGGCAGGTCCTGCAGGAACAGATCGATCACGGGTTGTTGGCACCCGGTAGCAAGCTGCCGGCCGAGCGCAAGCTCAGCGAGTTGTTCGGCACTACGCGGATTACCGTGCGCGAAGCCTTGTTGCAGCTGGAGGCCCAGGGCCAGATCTACCGCGAGGAGCGGCGCGGCTGGTTCGTCTCGCCGCCACGGCTGGCCTACAACCTGATGCAGCGCAGCCATTTTCACGCGATGGTCAGCGCCCAGGGGCGCGTGCCGTCGACCGAGATGATTTCGGCGCGCCTGCAACCGGCTTCAGCGGCGGTCTGTGCCTGGCTGCAACTGCCGGCGCTGTCCAGCGTGATCCAGATCCGTCGGGTACGACGTATCGACGAGCGTCTGGTGCTGTATGTCGAGCACTACCTCAATCCGCAGTACTTTCCGGGCATTCTCGATTTCGACCTGAACCAGTCGATCACCGAGCTGTACGCGCGGCACTACGACCTGCATTACGGGCGGGTGCGCTTCGAGATCGTGCCGACCTCCTTGCCGGTGGAGGCCGCGGCGGCGTTGAAGGTTTCGGTCGGCAGCCCCGGGCTGCGGATCGCCCGGGTCAATTACGACCAGCACCAGCGCCTGATCGACTGCGACCTGGAGTTCTGGCGCCACGACGCGATCCATGTCGGTGTCGATGTGGTCTGAGCCCGCTCCCGGTGCGGGAGCGAGCTTGTTCGCGATGACGCCAGGGGCCAGTCCTTAAGGTTTGGCCCCGGCAAACAGATAATCCGTGGTCAATGACGCCAGGGTACGCACGCCCACCACCAGCGCCGATTCATCGACAAAGAACCCCGGGTTGTGGTTCGGCGCGGCCTTGGCCATGTCCTGGTCCCGCGGTGTCACGCCGAGAAACACGAACAGCCCCGGCGCCTCCTTGGCATAGAAGGAAAAGTCTTCCGCGCCCCCCACCAGCGGGCCCTGTACCACATCGTCCTTGGCCGCCCAGCGCAGGCTCGGCAGCATTTTCTCGGTCAGGGCCGGATCGTTGATGGTCGGGTCGTACTTCTCGATGATGCTCACCTCGGCCTCGGCGCCGCCGCTTTCGGCGATCTTTTCCACGGTCTGGCGCACATCGCTGTGCAGCTTCTGGCGAATGCCGTAGTCGTACGAGCGGATGGTGCCGCTCATGTCCAGCGACTCGGGGATGATGTTGTAGCGTGTGCCGCCGTTGATGGTGCCGATGCTGACCACCGAGGGAAACGACGAGATGTCGGTGCGGCGGCTGACCACGGTTTGCAGCCCGACGACGGTCTGGGCGCCGACCGTGATCGGGTCGATGCCGTCCCAGGGGCGGCCGGCGTGGGTCTGCTTGCCGAGAATCCTGATGCGCAGGTCGTCGGAGCTGGCCAGGGTCGGGCCCGGGCGGTAGGCGATGCGTCCGGCCGGAATCCCGGCCCAGACATGCAGGCCGAACACCGCGTCCGGCTTGGGCGATTGCATCACGCCTTCCTGCACCATCATTTTCGCGCCCCAGGTGTTCTTGCCGTCGGGGATGAAATCGCTCGGGCCTTCTTCGGCGGGCTGGAAATAGAACACCACGGTGCCGGGCAGGCGCTCGCGCATGTCGCTGAGGATTTTCGCCGTGCTCAGCAGGATGGCGGTGTGGGCGTCGTGGCCGCAGGCGTGCATGACGTCCACTTCCTTATCCAGGTAGCGCCCCTTGGCCTTGGAGGCGAACGGCAGGTCCGCGACTTCCTTGACCGGCAGCGCGTCCATATCGGCGCGCAAGGCCACGGTGGGGCCGGGCAGGGCGCCCTTGAGCACCGCCACCACGCCGGTGCGGGCGACGCCGGTCTTGACCTCCAGGCCCAGGGCGCGCAATTGCGTGGCTACCAGCTGTGCGGTGCGCTGTTCGGTGTTGCCGAGTTCCGGGTGGGCGTGGATATCGCGACGGGTTTCCAGCAGCGCTGGCTCCAGGGCCTTGGCCTGTTCGGCGATGTGCTGGCGGGCCTGTTCCATGGGGCTGTCGTCGACAGCGTTGGCGGTCTGGCCGGACAAGGCCAGGACGCCGATCAGGCAGGCTTGGGCGATAGCGGATAGCTGCATAGGGGACTCTCTCCATGATTAGTGTTGTGCTGCTCAGGTGCCAGAACCTGTGACCGCCCCAACCCTGGAGAGTACGGCCGCGCCCTTGCCGAGACGCGGCCGGACGCCTTACTCCTCTTGCTGGGGCCCGCCGCCGGCGGTGATCACCTGCACGCTCATGCGTGGCGTGGCCAGGTCCATTCCGGCTTCGTCGAGGTGACGCTTGAGGGACAGGTTGAAGGCTCGCGACACTTCCCATTGCTTGATCGGCGCGGTCTTGAAGCGGGCGCGCAGAATCGCGTTGCCGGACTCGAAGCTTTCCACCCCCTGGAACTCCAGCGGCGACCAGATGTTGCGCCGTTGCAGCGGGTCGGTACGCATCTTCTGGCCGACATCGCGCATCAGTTTGATGGCTTCGTCTATGTCCATGTTGTACGGAATGGCCACCCGGAAGATCGCGTAGCCGAACTCCCGGGAGTAGTTCTTGATGCTCTTGATTTCGCTGAACGGGATGGTGTGCACGATGCCGTCGATGTCCCGCAGGCGCACGGTGCGGATGGTCAAGCCTTCGACGGTACCCAGGTGGCCGCCGACGTCCACGTAGTCGTCGATGGCCAGGGAGTCCTCGATGATGATGAACAGGCCGGTGATCAGGTCGGCCACCAGCGACTGGGCGCCAAAACCGATGGCCAGGCCGATCACCCCGGCACCGGCCAGCAGTGGCGTGACGTTCATGCCCATGTTCGCCAGGGCGACGATCAGGCCAATGATGAAGATCGCCACGAACAGCACGTTGCGGATCAGCGGCATCATGGTCTGCGCCCGGGCATTGGCCAGGCCTTTGCGCGAGCGGGTCAGGGCGTGGTGCACCGCGGTGTCGCTGAGGATCCAGATCAGCCAGGCGAACAGCAGGGTACCGCCGAGGCTGAACAGCTTGACGCTGATTTCGTGGCCGTCGCCTTCGGTGAAGCGGATCAGCGACATGCCCCAGACCCGCAGGCCGAGTTCGATGAACACCAGCCACACCAGCAGGTGGGCGAGGGTGTAGAAGAAGCCTTTGAGGCGCTCGGAATACAGGGCGTGGCGCTTGTGCCCGCGCTGGGGCTTGAGGGAATGGCGACGCACCAGGCCGTTGATCACCATGCACAGCACCAGCAGCACGGTGCAGATCAGCGACTGGCGCAGCGCGGTGCTGGTGTCGCCGGCGGAAATGAAGGTGGCGAACAGGGAGATGGCCACCAGCACCAGCGCTGGCAGGTACCAGAAGGTGCCGATGATCTCGATGGTGTCGCTCAGGGCGCGGCGGGTCAGGCGCCGGGACAGCGGCTGGTTGCGGATCAGGTGAGCGATCGGCCGGCGGAAACGCAGGATGAACACCCCGGTGGACAAGGCCGCCATGACATTGGCGAAGGTGGCCGCGGTGTGCGCCAGGTGGCTGCCCAGGCTGGCGATCAACCGTGGGTCGCTCAAGGCCTCGCCGAAGGCGGCGAAACTGCCGATCAGCCACAACGGCCGGAAAGCCTGGCGACGCAGGATGTACAGCGCGCGGTGACGGTTCGGACCGTCCAGCACGGAAAAGGCGATCACGCAGATCGCCGAGAAGCAGGTGCCGACCACCAGCGCATAAGCCAGGACCATGGCCAGGTCCTTGCCCAGGGACGACGGCAGTTTGTAGGTCATGTACACGGTCATGATCAACGCGATCAGCCAGGGCCCCAGTTTGCGCAGGGCGAAGCGCAGCAGGTCCCAGGTCTTGGGGTGTTGCGGCAGTTCTTCGGTGAGGCCGAAACGCTCGCGCAGGCGGTGGCTGAGCCAGATCAGCGCCGCGGCTAGAAGGCTCCAGACCATCAGGATCAGGGCGAAGGCGAAGATGATCGGCAGCCATTCGCTGGCCGGCAGCATCAGGGCCGCCAGTTCATCCTGGGCCTGATCGAATTCGTTCGACCAGCGAGTGATCGGGCTGTCGGCGCCGGAGAACTGTTTTTCGAAGCTGGACAGGGTGCCGCCGATCAGGCCGAGCACGCCTTCTTCGGCGGGCGTCTGGGCCTTCTTCGTGGCGTCGCGGAGTTTTTTCAGGTCGGTCAGCAACTGGGTGCGTTGCTGGTCGTTTTCCAGGGACTTGATCACTTCATCCAGCGACTGCCCCAGGGGCTGCTCGGCTTGTGGCTGGGTTTTGCCGCTGTTGAGCAGGCCCGGCAAACCCACTGCCTGGGCCGATGACAGCGGCAACAGTGTCAGGAGACAGAGAAACAGGCAGTAGGGCAGAACGGAAAGACGAGCAAACACTGGGCGGTCAACCTCAGAAAAAGCGGATCGACCGAGTGTACGAGGCAGCCAATACCAATGCGAGCCTGGACGGCGGATTTATTCGGCGAGTTTGGCGAGGATCTTGTAGATCACGGTGCCGAGGATCAGCAGCATACCGGCCCACATGCTGAAGATGCCGGCGTTCTTGTCGCGGAAGTTGTAGCCGATGGCCAACAGGATCATTCCCGAGAGAATGGGAATGAGCATGGCGTGGAACGAAGACATCGAGATCATGGCGACAGCCTTGTCGGAAGGGGATAGTCCTAAGTCTAGGTGGCTTTGGCGAGGTTCGGGTTGATGTGCATCAGAAATGCTTCGGCACCCTGTAGCCGCTGGCGCTGGCTGCGATCACCTGTAAAACAGGCGCAGGATCTTGGGATCGCTGAAGCCCTTCGGGCTTGTCGCAGCCTGCGGCAGCGGCTACATGGGGCTTACGGCAGATCGCGGCTGGCGTAGAACGCGCTCAAGACCTTCACCAGATGGGCCAGGTCGTGGCTGCCGCACAGTTCGCGGATCGAGTGCATGGCGAAAGTCGGCAGGCCGATATCCACGGTGCGCACGCCCAGGTGGCTGGCGGTGATCGGGCCGATGGTCGAGCCACAACCCATGTCGCTGCGCACCACGAAGCTTTGCACCGGCACTTCCTCGGCCATGCACAGGTGGCGGAAGAAACCGGCGGTTTCGCTGTTGGTGGCGTAGCGCTGGTTGCTGTTGACCTTGATCACCGGGCCGGCGTTGAGTTTCGGGCCGTGGTTGGCATCGTGCTTGTCGGCGTAGTTGGGGTGCACGCCATGGGCGTTGTCGGCCGAGACCAGCAGCGACTTCTGGATGGTACGCACGAATTCGTCGCCTTCGGGCAGCAGGCGGCGCAGGGTCTGTTCGAGCATCGGGCCGTCGGCGCCGCAGGCCGAGCAGGAGCCGACTTCTTCGTGGTCGTTGCAGACCAGCACGCAGGTTTCCTCGGTGTCGGCGTTGAGCAAGGCTTGCAGGCCGGCGTAGCAGGACAGCAGGTTGTCCAGGCGCGCGCCGGCGATGAAGTCGCCGTGCAGGCCGATCACCGCCGCGCTTTGGGTGTCGTAGAAGCTCAGCTCGTAATCGAGCACCACATCGGCGTTCAGGCCGTGTTCGCGGGCCAGCTGGTCGGTCAGCACCGCGCGGAAGTCGACCCGCTCGTCGCCGGCGAATTGCGCGAGGATCGGCGGCAACTCGGTCTGGGCATTGATGGCCCAGCCCTGGTTGGCTTCGCGATTGAGGTGAATCGCCAGGTTGGGGATGATCGCAATGGGCGCCTTGAAGTCGATCAACTGGCTTTCAACCTTGCCGTCGCGGCGGAAGGTGACGCGGCCGGCCAACGACAGGTCGCGGTCGAACCAGGGCGCCAGCAGGGCGCCGCCATAGACTTCCACGCCCAGTTGCCAGAAGCCCTGGCGTTGCAGCTCCGGTTGCGGCTTGACCCGCAGGCACGGGCTGTCGGTGTGCGCGCCGACCATGCGGATCCCGCCTTGCAGAGGCGAATGCCGCCCCAGCTTGACGGCCACGATGGAGGAGTCATTGCGGGTGACGTAGTAGCGACCGTTGGCTTCGGTGGTCCACGGCTCGCGCTCGTCGAGACGCTGGTAGCCCGCGGCCTCCAGGCGTTGTACGAGGCTGGCGGTTGCATGGAAAGGGGTAGGGGAGGCCTTGAGGAAGTCGATCAGGCCCTGGTTCAACTCTTCGCGCATAAGTAACTCCAGACAGCAGTGGCGCGAGTTTACCGTATCGGCTCGCGGCATTGCAGGCGCAATGCCGTTGAGGGAGACAACATTCATCGCGGCAGGGAAAACGGCTCAACCGGTGATCAGGTTGCCTTTGAGGAACACTTCGCGGCGTTGCTTGCGACCCACATATTCATGCTTGCTGGCCTGGTAAACCTCATTGAATTTCTCTGCGCAAATGCCCGGCAGTTGATCGAGGTATTCCTCCACCAGCGCGTCGTACTGCGCTTCGGTGATCAGTTTGTAGACTTCGCGGCGATAGAAGAACCCCAACTGAAAACCCAGGGTTTCGCTGGCATGGGGCGTGATGGTCGCGAAGCAGTTCTCGAAGTCGATGGCCTTGAGCGGAGCCTGGGGGCTGATCATGATGTTGCCGGCCCAGAAATCCATGTGGGTGATGTTCTTTTGCGCGAGGGAGTGCAGCAGGCCGAATGCATCGCGGATAAAAGGCTCGATCTTGTCCGGGTTGTTGCGCAACCACTGTACGCCGTCGACGTAATCATCCAGCAGGCGGGTAATGATGAAGTATTCCTGTACCAGCCCCAGGCGATCGCGGGTATAGCCGAATCCTTCAAGGTCGGACATCTGTACGCCGCGTCGCTGGGCTTCGACGGTGTTGATCAGCTCTTCCAGCGGCCAGTCGAAGCGGCCGTTGCGCTGGGGCTTGCCCAGGGTGACGCGAACTTTCGCCTTGAGCGTATCCAGGGGCTGCACCTTGGCGAACAGCGGTGTCTCGCCGGTCGCCAAGGGGGTGCTGGCGCGGGTCTGTTTGTGTGCGTGACGTTGGCGGATGAGTTGTTCGAGGGCTGTGCAGGCGTCTGCCGAAGGTTTTTCGCGAAGGTGCAGGGTGGTATTCAGAAAGCAGAAGGTGAAAGGGTAATCGCGTTGAAATGGCTGACTGCTGAGCACGAGGGCTTCCTGCCTTAATGTCGAATAGCCACTATTTTAATATTATTTTCACAAATTCATAACAAATTGTTCAGATTAATCTTCATTTTTGATCAGGTTTTTCCGTATCTGTATGCCCCTCAATCGAGGGGCGTCCCGCTACGGTGGCCGCTCTCGATCAGAACGGTGCCGGGCACTCGAAGCGCAGGCGTTCGCCACTCTGCGGATGGGTGAAGCTGAGCATGCTGGCGTGCAGGCACAGGCGTGGCCAGGCGGCCAGCGCTTGCGGATGCGCGTACAGGCCGTCGCCCAGCAGCGGGTGGCCGATGGACAGCATATGCACCCGCAACTGGTGCGAGCGCCCGGTGATCGGGGTCAGCTCGACGCGGCACCAGTCGCTGCAGCGTTCCAGCACTCGCCAGAAGGTCAGGGCGTTCTTGCCGAATTCGTGATCCACCACGTGCCGCGGTTTGGTCGGCGGGTCGTAGCGCAGTGGCAGGTCGATGCTGCCGCTGTCCAGTTCCGGCTGGCCCCAGCACAGGGCGGTGTAGGCTTTTTCGGTCTCGCGGTCGTGAAATTGCCGGGACAGTTCGCGATGGGTATCGGGGTCGCGGGCCAGCAGGATGATGCCGGAGGTTTCCCAGTCCAGTCGATGGACAATACGGGCTTCCGGGTAGCCGTTTTCCTGCAGGCGGGTGATCAGGCAATCCTTGTTGTCATCGGCCCGGCCGGGCACGGAGAGCAGCAGGGTGGGCTTGTCCACCACCAGGACGGCGGCGTCCTGATGAATGATGCGGATATTCGACAGCGGCATTAAAACAGCCTCGTAACAAACGCCAACGCCAACGGCGGCTCGATCGACCCGGCGTCTACAGGAGCACCTGTGCTCCTGTAGAAAAACCGAGGGACCGAGCCGCCGTGGCTCCAGCCGAATCGATCAGCGATCGGGCAGGGTGATATTGAGTTCCAGGATCGAGCAGCTGCCCTGGTTTTCCAGGGCGACATGCACGTCATCGGACCCGATATTGACGTACTTGCGGATGACTTCCACCAGCTCCTTCTGCAAGGCAGGCAAGTAATCAGGGGTAGTGCGCTGGCCGCGTTCATGCGCCACGATGATCTGTAGACGCTCTTTCGCTACCGACGCGGTGCTTACTTTTTTGCTGGCACGAAAGAAGTCAAAAAGATTCATTACCTACCTCCAAACAGGCGCTCGAAGAATCCCTTCTTCTCAACATCAAGGAACCGGTGTTCCACGGTTTTACCCAGCAGACGGTCGACAGCATCGCTGTACGCCTGGCCGGCGTCGCTCTGGTCATCGAGAATCACCGGAACGCCTTGGTTGGAAGCCTTGAGTACTGCCTGGGATTCTGGAATCACGCCCAGCAGCGTTACTGCGAGAATCTCTTTGACGTCTTCGACGCCAAGCATTTCGCCGTTGCTGACACGCGAAGGGTTGTAGCGGGTCAGCAGCAGGTGTTCCTTGATCGGGTCTTCGCCGTTCTCCGCGCGCTTGGACTTGCTGGCCAGCAGGCCCAGCATGCGGTCGGAGTCACGTACCGAGGAAACTTCCGGGTTGGTCACGACAATCGCTTCGTCGGCGAAGTACATGGCCAGGTGAGCACCTTTCTCGATACCGGCCGGGGAGTCGCAGACCACGAATTCGAAGGTCTCCTTGAGCTCCATCAGCACTTTTTCCACGCCTTCCTGGGTCAGCGCGTCTTTGTCGCGGGTCTGACTGGCGGCCAGTACGTAGAGGTTTTCCAGGCGCTTGTCTTTGATCAGGGCTTGCTGCAGGTTGGCTTCGCCGTTGACCACGTTGACGAAGTCATACACCACGCGACGTTCACAACCCATGATCAGGTCGAGGTTACGCAAGCCGACGTCGAAGTCGACGATGACTGTTTTGTGGCCGCGCAGAGCGAGGCCGGTACCGATAGCGGCGCTGGTGGTGGTCTTACCCACACCACCCTTGCCGGATGTAACCACGAGAATCTTGGCCAAGGTGTTTCACCCCTAAGGAAAAAGGACTTTTAGCCCCTGAAAAACATCTCTTGAAAACTACTGCAGTCGGACAGCCTTGGCTGGAGGTCGGTTAACACCTGCTCCTACTTCGTTTGAGCCGTATTCGCTACGTTTTAGAGATGCTTGGAAAATGCGGCAGTATCCGTTAAAGACGTGTGATGTTCAACACGTCACCCGACAGGCTGACCTGGACCCCGGCACCCCACAACGGATCGCGCCGCAGGTCCTCGGAAACCTTGTACTGGCCGGCGATGGACACCAGTTCAGCGCTCAATTGCTGACAGAAAATCCGTGCCTTGGTATCTCCCTTGACCCCGGCCAGCGCTCGACCGCGCATCGGGCCGTATACATGGATGTTGCCATCGGCCAGAAGTTCCGCACCCGGGCTGACCGAAGAGGTCACGACCAGATCGCCACCCTGGGCATAGATCTGCTGCCCGCCGCGTACTGGCGAAGTGATGATGCGGGTGGGCTTGATGGTCGGCTCAGGCGGCTTTTCAGGCTTTTTCCGGGCTTCGTTTTCCTGCGGCTCCAGCGGTCGTTCCCGGGCGCCGGAAGGCGGCAGCACGGGCAGGTCGACGGCGATCGCCGCGGCGATGTCTTCGATGCGGCTGGCGCGGATCGCCAGGGTGCGCAGACCATGGTGACGGCAGACGCGCATCAGGCCGGGCAGATCGACCGCGCCTTCGCTGGCCGGCAGTTTGTCCAGCGCCAGCACCAGCGGGGCGTTACTGAAGAAATTCGGGGCTTGCGCGACCTTCGCCGCCAGTTGGCGATCGAGGCCCTCGAGGTCGTTGCGGGCCAGTTCCAGCACGGTGATGGCCAGCATGCTGCCCTTCAACTGGAACACAGGATCCAGGTCTTGCGATTCGGTTTGGCTCATGGTCGGCATAAAGCGGCTTGTCACTAAAAGTGCCGAGACTTATAACGAGAACGCCCGCGGGCCGCAAGCCGGGTCGAACCGATGTAGAATGCGCGACCTTGTTGTCTGTCCGGAATCTGTAATGGATCGCCCGCGTTTTCGAGCTGCATTTCTTTATCCCCGTTTTTGGCCGCTGTGGCTGGGCCTGGGCCTGCTATGGCTGGTGGTCCAGCTGCCTTATCCGTTGCTGCTGTGGATCGGTCGTGCCCTGGGCGCGCTGATGTACCGGGTGGCCGGTGAGCGCCGGCGGATCGCCAAGCGCAACCTGGAACTGTGTTTCCCCGAAAAGTCCGCCGCCGAGCGCAAGCGCCTGCTCAAGGAAAACTTCGCCTCCACCGGCATCGCCTTTTTCGAAATGGCCATGAGCTGGTGGTGGTCCAAGCCGCGCCTGGCGCGCCTGGCCCATGTCGAAGGCCTGGAGCATCTCAAGCAGGCGCAGCTGGAAGGCAAGGGCGTGATCCTCATGGCCCTGCACTTCACCACCCTGGAGATCGGCGCCGCCTTGCTGGGCCAGCAGCACACCATCGACGGCATGTACCGCGAGCACAAGAACCCGCTGTTCGATTTCATCCAGCGTCGTGGCCGCGAGCGGCACAATCTGGATTCCCTGGCGGTGGAGCGTGAAGACGTGCGCGGCATGCTCAAGCTGCTGCGCGCCGGGCGGGCCATCTGGTACGCACCGGACCAGGATTACGGCGCCAAGCAGAGCGTGTTCGTGCCGCTGTTCGGCATCCAGGCGGCGACGGTCACCGCCACCAGTAAGTTCGCCCGGCTGGGCAAGGCCCTGGTGGTGCCTTTCACTCAGCAGCGGCTGGCCGATGGCAGTGGTTATCGGCTGGTGATTCACCCGCCGTTGCAGGATTTCCCGGGTGAGACCGAAGAGGCCGATTGCCTGCGCATCAACCAGTGGATCGAAGGTGTGCTGCGCGAGTGTCCGGAGCAGTATCTGTGGGCGCATCGGCGCTTCAAGAGCCGTCCGCCAGGCGAGCCGAAGCTGTATAAGAAGCGCGGTTGAATTTATCGCGCTAGATTGAAAGTCCTTTATCAGCGCCATGGAGTGTAGCGATGAGCCCAGCGGAACCGGTCACAGGATTGATTCTTTCCGGCGGCGGGGCTCGTGCGGCATATCAGGTGGGGGTGCTGGCGGCGATTGCCGAATTGCTGCCGGCGGGGGCGAGCAATCCCTTCCCGGTGATAGTCGGGACCTCGGCCGGGGCGATCAATGCGGTCAGCCTGGCCAGCGGCGCGCTGGATTTCACCGCGGCCATCGAGCGTCTCACGGCGTTCTGGCAGGGCTTTCGCAGCCATCAGGTGATTCGCAGCGACTGGCCCGGGGTGATCCGCCAGGCCACCCGGTTCGTTGGCCACAGCCTGCTCGGCCTGGGCGCGCAGGTCCCGGTGGCGTTGCTCAACAGCTCGCCGCTGCGGCAGTTGTTGAACGATAAATTGCAGCTGTCCGGTATTCGTCATGCCATTGCGCAAAAGCATCTGCAGGCGGTGGCGGTCACGGCCTTCGGTTATGAATCGGGCCAGGCGGTGACCTTCTACCAGGGCGGCGGCACCATCGAGGCCTGGTTGCGCCATCGGCGTATCGGCCTGCCCACCGAACTCACGGTCGAACACTTGCTGGCCAGCTCGGCGATTCCGCTGCTGTTCGCGCCGGTGAAAATCGACCAGGAGTTTTTCGGCGACGGCGCGGTGCGGCAATCGGCGCCCATCAGCCCGGCGTTGCACCTGGGGGCCAGCCGAGTGCTGGTGGTCGGGGTCAGCGGCAACCCCCGTGGCATTGATCCGCAGGCGCCCCAGCAACGCAGCTACACCGGGCAGCAGCCGACGCTGGCGCAGATCGGTGGCCACATGCTCAACAGTACGTTCATTGACAGCCTGGAGAGCGACATCGAGCTCTTGCAGCGACTCAACCAGTTCAGTCATCTGCTGCCGTCGGGCACGCCCGTCCGTACCCTGGGCGTGGCGCCGGTGGAGGTGCTGGTGATCGCCCCCAGCCAGCCGATCGACGAGATCGCCGCGCGTCACCGGCATGAGCTGCCGGCGGCATTGCGCCTGTTCCTGCGCGGGCCGGGGGCGACCAAGACCAGCGGTGCCGGGGTCTTGAGTTACCTGCTGTTCGAGGCGGGGTATTGCAGCGAATTGATCGAGCTGGGGCGCAGCGATGCCTTGGCCAAGCGCGACGAGCTGCGGCGGTTTCTGGGCTTGGCGGCCGCGGTCGAGACGGCCTGAAAAAGCATCGCGAGCAAGCTCGCTCCTACAGGGAATTTATTATCTGTGTAGGAGCGAGCTTGCTCGCGATAGCGTTTCTAAGGGCAATGCTCAGGCCGTCAGTTTGTCATCGCGAAAATCCCGCAATGCCTGCTCGATCTCTTCCCGGCTGTTCATCACGAACGGTCCGTACTGCACGATCGGCTCGCCCAGCGGCTTGCCGGCAATCAACAGCACACGGGCGCCGTCGGCACTGCTCAACTGAATCTCGCCCTGGTCGGACAGGCGCACCAGCTTGCTGCTGGCGACCGATTGCGGATGCCCGGGCAGGTCGATCTGACCTTCATAGACATACAGCAGGGCCCGATGCCCTGCAGGCAGGCGCGGGCTGATGCTGGCGCCCGCAGGCAGGCGCAGGTCGAAGTAGTGGGGCTCGGTGTCCGGCCGTTCGACGGCGCCGGTCTGCTGCGCCTGGCCGTCATCGAAGCGGCCGGCGATCACCACCACTTCCACGCCATTGGCGGTGGTCAGGCGGGGGATGTCCTGGGGTTGAATGTCCCGGTAGCCGGCCTTGTCCAGCTTGTGCTTGCCCGGCAGGTTCAGCCAGAGCTGGAAGCCGCGCATCACGCCTTCTTCCTGTTCCGGCATCTCGCTGTGGATGATGCCCTTGGCGGCGGTCATCCATTGCACGCCACCGCCTTCCAGCAGGCCGACGTTGCCCAGGTGATCCTCGTGGCGCATGCGGCCTTCGAGCATGTAGGTGACGGTTTCGAAGCCGCGATGGGGATGGGGCGGGAAGCCAGTGATGTAGTCGTCGGGGTTTTCCGAGCCGAATTCATCGAGCATCAGGAACGGGTCGAAGCGCTCGACACCCTGGCCACCGAAGACCCGGGTCAGTCTGACGCCGGCGCCGTCCGAAGCGGGCTGGCCGGTATGGACGCTGAGTACTGTGCGAAATTGAGTCATCGATGCAACTCCTGATCAGGTTGGGATGAGCGACATGCTATGCCAGCTCAACTGATCGATGGTTGCGAATATCGGCGCGTTGCTATCGATTTATTCGATGTAATCCGTTCCCGCGACCCGCACGGGAACGGCGCTCACCGCATCAGAAGTGGTACTTGAGCAGCAGGCTGGCGGTGTTCTGGTCGGTGTCGAAGTAGGGGGTGTCCTTGACCCCGTACTTGTTCTTCCAGTAGTCGTACTCGATACCCACATACAACTGTTTGTCGCCCAGTTTCAGCGCCTTGCCCAGGTCGTACTTGATCTGCGGGTTGATGTGCAGGTTGGCGTGGTACTCGCCTTTGGAGTTTTTGTCGTTGTCCACCACCCAGTCGATGAAACCGTCGATCAGGATGTCCGAACGGCCCACGGGAATGGTGTAGGACCAGACCGGGGTGATCTGCCAGACATTGTCGCCGGCACGGCTGCCTTCGGTCTGGCGGTTGTAGAAGTTCAACTGGAAGTAATCGAACCCGGGGATTGCCAGGTCGAAGCCCGGACCGATCAGGTAGGACTCGTTATCGCCTTCGCCGAACTCGTAAGTCATGGCCAGCAATACATCCTTGATCGGGCCGAACTCCAACTTCCGGTCGAAGATCTTGCCGAACGAAAGACGCGGGCTGAACTCGCCGTAATAAGTGTTCGGGCCGACGTTGCCGTCCTTTTTACCGTTGTAGAAGATCTTGTCGATAAACAGGAAGTTGTCGCCGTACTTCCAGGCATCGGCATGTTCGAAAGTCACGGTTTGCTGGATCTGCGGGTTGATCGTGAAGTCTTTGCCGTAGAGGTAGGTCAGGCTGTTGTTTTGCCATTGCAGCAGGTCGCCGGCGGTGGCCTGGGCCCCTGCCAGCAAGGATCCGGCAAGCATCAGGCCTTTACAGATGCGGTTCATTCGGTTGCTCCCAAAAAGTAAGTGGTTCCACGTTTTTCTTTAAAAGCCGGTGCTCTGGTGTGGCACCTTTTAGTGGCTGAAAAATCATCCGATCGGTCAGCTTTGTTGCTGATAGCAAGAGCTGAGCCAAGGCGAAAAAAAAGCGCAAAAACTCCCGCGCGCCTGTACGAATACAGTCGATCGAGAGTGAATTCGGTTTTAACTCGGTACGCCTTGGTACTTTCCGGAGGCCGGGATAAGTTGGCTTTCCGGTCAGGTTTTAAATCCGGGCTTTTTTTTTCACCGGATTCAGGCGGCCGCGGAGAATACTGACTCCCACGGCCTTGCTCAAGTGCTCTGCAATAGCGCACTTGAAACAACTTTGGGGCACGTTTGCCGGTCATTCTAGAAATGCACCTTCACCAGCAGGCTGGCGGTGTTCTGATTGGTATCCAGGTTGGCGCTGTCCTGAATGCCGTATTTGTCTTTCCAGTAGCTGTATTCGAGACCGACATACAGCTGCTTTTCGCCCAGGCGCAGGGCCTTGCCCAGGTCGTATTTGATCTGTGGGTTGATATGCAGGTTGGCGTGGTAGGTACCGCGGTTGTTCCGGTCGTTGTCCACCACCCAGTCCAGATAGCCGTCGATCAACAGGTTCGAACGGCCCAGCGGGATGCTGTAGGACCAGGAAGGGGTGATCTGCCAGACACCGTCGCCGGGGCGCGGGCCTTCGGTCTGGCGGCGGTAGAAGTTCAGGGTGAAATAGTTGAAGCCCGCAAGGGCCAGGTCGAAACCGGGGCCGATCAGATAGGCCTCGCTGTCGCCTTCGCCATATTCGTAGGTCATGGCCAGCAACACATCCTTGACCGGACCGAAGGCGAATGAACGGTCGAGGATCTTGCCGAACGACAGCCTGGGGCTGAACTCGCCGTAAAAGGCGTGGGGACCTTTGTTACGGTCTTCCTCGCCGTTGTAGAAAATCTTGTCGACGAACAGGAAGGTGTCGCCGTACTTCCAACGATCGGCGTGTTCGAAGGTCACCGTCTGCTGGATCGACGGGTTGATCGCGAAGTTCTTGCCGTACAGGTACGTCAGGCTGTTGGTCTGCCACAGCAGCAGGTCGCCGGCCATGACCTGGGTCGTGGCCAGCAGTGCGCCGCCGAGCAGCAGGCGTGCGTGTGCATGTCTCATCGTGTTGCTCCCTGTTTGTTTTTATTGTCAAGGCGCAGGCAGCCGCCGACTGCGACCGGGCGCGGTGCCGGGTCTGCCTGTCGTGCGTGTATTTCGGGTATCGACGGTCAAGCAGGGGCGGCTGTCGGGCCGCCCCGTCCAGGCTTCAATGCTGGTGGGCGTGTCGGGCGTTGTTGGCGGCCCGTTCGGTGCCGCCCAGAATGTTGAACAGCAGGTTCAGGGCCAGCGCACTGAGGGTGGCCATGGCGATTCCGCTGTGGGTGATCGGGCTCATCCACAGGGGCAGGTGGGCGAAGAATTCCGGACGGACCACCGGAATCAGGCCCATGCCGATGCTCACCGCCACCAGCAGTTGATTGCGCCGGTCGGCGATATCGGTTTCCTGGAGGATCTTGATCCCGGTCGCCGCCACCATGCCGAACATGGCGATAGCCGCGCCACCCAGTACCGCCGGGGGAATCGAGGCCACCAAGAAAGCCGCCTTGGGCAGCAGGCTGAGCACGATCAGCAGGCCGCCGGCGACTATGGTCACCGAGCGGCAGCGCACGCCAGTCATCTGCACCAGGCCGATGTTCTGGGCGAACGAAGAGTGGGTGAAGGTGTTGAGGAAACCGGCGAAGAACGAGGCGCCGGCATCACACAGCAGGCCACGGCGGAGCATGCGCGGGGTGACTTCCTGGCCGGTGATTTTCCCCAGGGCGAGGAACATCCCGGTGGACTCGACGAAGATGATCACCACCACCAGGCACATCGAAAGAATCGGCGCCAGATGGAACTGCGGCATGCCGAAATGCAGCGGAGTGACCACCTGCACCCAGGGCGCCTGGGCCATGCCGCTGAGGTCGACCATGCCGATCAGGCCGCAGAGCACGTAGCCCAGGCCCATGCCGATCAGCACGGAAATGTTCACCCAGAAACCGCGCATGAACCGATGCACCAGCAGGATTGTGCCCAGCACCAGCGCGGCGATGGTCAGGTAGATGGGGGAACCGAATTCGGCATTGTGGCTGCCGCCGCCCGCCCAGTTCACCGCGACCGGGAACAGCGACAGGCCGATGGAGGTGATGACGGTGCCGGTGACCAGGGGCGGAAAGAAGCGCACCACCTTGGACATGAAGGGCGCGATGAGCATGCCGAAGAAACCGGCGGCGATGGTCGCGCCAAAGATCCCCTGCAGGCCGATGCCCGGCATGCCGGCCATGGCTACCATGCTGCCCACGGCGGCGAAGCTGGCACCCATCATCACTGGCATGCGGATGCCCATGGGGCCGATGCCGAGGGATTGCACGAGGGTGGCGATGCCGGCGACCAGCAGGTCGGCATTGATCAGGAAGGCGATTTCTTCACGACCCAGACCCGCGGCCTGTCCGATGATCAGCGGCACCGCGATGGCGCCTCCGTACATCAGCAGAACATGCTGCAACCCGACCAGGATCAGTTGCAAAAGGGGCAGTCGCGCAATGGCGGGTGCGTCGGGGATGCGCGGTTCGGTTAACGCGGACATGCAACACCTCGGATCTTCTTATTCTTGTGATTAGAAAGCTGTGTGGTTGCGAACAGCTTTTTTGCAGCAGGCCAACCGCGTGGCGGTTGATCGCGAGCAAGCTTCGCTCCTACAGAAGCAACACACATGCTGTAGGCGCGAGGCTTGCCCGCGATAGCGGTCGTCAAGGCACCGCGGTACTAGTTGGTGCGCGCCCCCTGGTTGATCCAGGCGCCGATCAGGTCACGTTCCTGCTGGGTCATCTGGGTGATATTGCCCAGCGGCATGATCTGGCTGGCGACTGCCTGGGCCTGGATCCGTGGGGCCTGGAGCTTGATTTGCTCGGGGGTGTCGAACATCACGCCGGCTGGCGCGGCACTGAACAGCGGGCTGGTGGGCTTGGCCGAGTGGCAGACGGTGCAACGTTCCTGGATCACGTTATGCACCTTGTCGAAGGTCGGGCCCTGGGCCGCCGTGGACGCTTGTGCCGGAGCCACTTCGGGAGTCGCCGGAGCTGCTGGAGTTGCTGCGGTTTCAGGCTTGGCGCCGCCGCCGATGGCGGTTTCCGGCAGTGGCTGGTACTCGATCTTCGCTGGGGCCTTGGCCACTTCCGGGCTGTTGGCCATTTGCGTGGGGCCGGTGACGTAGGCCAGGCAGATCATGCCCAGGGCGGCCACCGGCAGGGTCCAGGCGAACTTGTGGCTGTCGTGGCGGGTGTTGAAGTAGTGACGCACCAGCACCGCCAGCACCGCGATCCCGGCCAGGATCAACCAGTTGTACTGGCTGCCGTAGGTGCTCGGAAAGTGGTTGCTGATCATGATGAACAGCACGGGTAGGGTGAAGTAGTTGTTGTGGCGCGAACGCAGCAGGCCCTTGGCCGGCAGGGTCGGGTCCGGCGTGCGGTTTTCCGCGATGGCGGCCACCAGCGCGCGCTGGGCCGGCATGATGATGCGGAACACGTTACCGACCATGATGGTGCCGATGATGGCGCCGACGTGCAGGTAGGCGCCGCGACCGCTGAACACCTTGCTGAAGCCATAGGCCGCGGCGATCAACAGCACGAACAGGATGAAGCCGAGCAGGGCGGGTTTCTTGCCCAGGGGCGAGTCGCAGAGGAAGTCGTAGACGAACCAGCCGGCGATCAGCGAACCGATGCCGATGGCCACGCCTTCAGGGCCGGTCAGGCCGCTGCCGGGCGCTACCAGGTAGAGCATCGGGTTGTAGTAGAACACCAGGCACAGCAGGGCGATCCCCGACATCCAGGTGAAGTAGGCTTCCCACTTGAACCAGTGCAGGTTCTCCGGCATGGACGGTGGGGCCAGTTTGTACTTTTCCAGGTGATAGATGCCGCCACCGTGGATTGCCCAGAGGTCGCCCGACAGGCCGTCCTTGGGGTTGACGCGATTGAGGTTGTTTTCCAGCCAGACGAAGTAGAACGACGCGCCGATCCAGGCCACGCCAGTGATCATGTGAACCCAACGCACGCTCAGGTTGAGCCATTCCAACAGATGTGCTTCCACAGTCTTTACCTCTCGCCTGTCACCCTTGTTTTCGGGTGATCAGACCTTCTCTTATTGGTGGGGGGCGAGGATCAAACACTCATCCTCTTCAAAGAAATGCTCATCGCAGTTATTGCCTGTGCCACTGCGATCAACCACCAGGAAGTCATCCCGCTTTTCGATCGTCAGCACCGGGTGGTGCCAGACGCCGCGATGGTAATTAATGCCCTGCCTGCCATTGCTGACAAAGGCGCGGACCAAGCCCGATACAGGTGCATCGCCAAGTGGCGCGACCACGATCAGAAAGGGATTGCCGAGCAGCGGAATGAAAGCCTGGCTGCCCAGCGGATGGCGCTCCAGCATGCGGACGGTCAAGGGCATGTCCAGCGCGTCGGCGCGGAAGATGCTGATGATCGCCTTGTCGTCCGGCGTGGCGGTTTCCACGGTAGCCAGACGATGGAAGCGCATGGTCGAACCGTTGTTGATCATGAAGTGATCGCTGCCGTCGGTTTCGATCACGTCACCGAAGGGGGCGAAGGCTTCTTTGCTCAGCGGTTCGATCATCAATGTGCGCATGCTGTTCTTCTTAATCTGTGAGTTCGTTGTTGTCGTCTTGTGCTGTCCTGTAGGAGCGAGCTTGCTCGCGATGCGGTTGTCCGGTGTTCATCTATCGCCCGGTCTGACGCCATCGCGAGCAAGCTCGCTCCTACACCTACAGGCTCGGCATTACCGAGCGACCTTGCCCAGGATCCGCAGGCGGCTGACACCACCGTCCGGGAACACGTTCAGGCGGATATGGGTGATCGGGCCCAGGGCCTTGATCTGCTCGGCGAAGGTATGTTCGGCGTGCATTTCCAGCTTCTGGCTCGGCAGCAGTTCACGCCAGAACAGCGACTGGGTTTCGATCTGGCTGTCGGTACCGCCCTTGACGAAGGCGCCCTGGATCGAGCAGCTGTCCGGGTAGTTGCCCTTGAAGTGCAGGGTGTCGACGATGATTTTCTCGATCTCGCCCGGATGGCCCAGGGCGACGATCACCCAGTCATTGCCTGGCGTGCGGCGGCGTGCGGTTTCCCAGCCATCGCCCATGTTGATGCCGCGGCCCGGGTTGAGGATGTTGCTCATGCGGCCGAAGTGTTCGTCGGAGCAGGCGAGGGCGCGGCCGCCGTTGAGGGCGGCTGCCAGGTCGATCTGCTCGTTGTCGCCGACCGCCGACCAGTCGCGGTACGGAATGCCATACACGCGCAGGCGGGCCACGCCGCCATCCGGGTAGATGTTGAAGCGCAGGTGGCTGAACGCCTGGTCGTTGCTGATCTCGTGGTAGTGGTGTCTGTTGCCTTGCAGCTCGACGGCCGACAGCACTTCCACCCACTGGGTGTTTTCATTCGGTTCGCCTTGGGCCAGGAAGCAGGCTTCCAGGGAGGCCGACGGCGGGAAGTTGCCGGTGAAGAATGAGGTGTCGATGTCCACGCCTTTGATCTGGCCAGGCACACCCAGGCGGATCACCGCGCTGTCGTAGCCTTCGAAGCGCTTGCGGCGCGACTCCCAGCCGTCCATCCACTTGCCGTTGTCATCGAAAACGCCCTCCTTCCATACGGCCGGGGTCGGCTGGAACAGACGGTTGGCGTCAGCGAACCAGTCATCGGTCACCGAGATGATCTTGGTGCCCAGGCGGGCGTCGGCCAGGTTGACGAACTTCTCGAAAGGTACGGCGTAAGCTTTCATTCTTCTTGTCTGCCTTTATAGAGTGGCTTGGGATGCTTGCAGGGCCCTGGGCACGTTTTGTACTCGGGCCAGGCTTGCTAGAGAGTCAGTAATCGGAACAGGGCGATCTTGTTGATCTCCGCCAGCGCGCACCTGAATTCGGTGTCCACCGAGTTGTGGATGCGGGCTTCGAACGCCGCGAGGATCTGATGCCGGTTGCTGCCTTTTACCGCCATGATGAAGGGAAACTTGAACTTGGCCTTGTAGGCGTCGTTCAGCTCGGTGAAGCGCTGGAACTCTTCGGCCGTGCATTGGTGAATACCCGCGCCAGACTGTTCTTCAGTGCTGGCCGCGGTCAGTTGCCCCTGGACGGCGGCTTTGCCGGCCAGGTCCGGGTGAGCGTTGATCAGGGCCAACTGGCTCTGGTGGTCGGCGCTCAACAGGATGTCGCTCATGCGCTGGTGCAGGACGTCGATCCGGTCGATCGAGGCATCCTGGCCCAGGTCGAAGGCCTTTTCGGCAACCCATGGCGAATGTTCGTAGATGTCGGCGAAGGCTTTGACGAAGGCGTCGCGGCTCAGGGTCGAGGGTTTCAGGGTTTGGAAGGTGCTCATTTCGCCGCCCCCGGGAACGGATGGGTTTGCTGCCAGTGGCGGGCGATGTCCACGCGGCGGGTGAACCAGACCTGATCGTGACCTTTAACGTACTCGATAAAACGCTTCAGGGCGGCCAGGCGCGCCGGGCGGCCGATCAGGCGGCAGTGCAGGCCGATGGACAGCATCTTCGGCGCCTCGGCGCCTTCGGCGTACAGCACGTCGAAGGCATCCTTGAGGTACTGGTAGAAGTCGTCGCCCTTGTTGAAGCCCTGGACCTGGGTGAAACGCATGTCGTTGGTGTCCAGGGTATAGGGGATCACCAGGTGCGCCTTGCCGGTCGGGTTGTTGGCTTCCCAGTAGGGCAGGTCGTCGTCGTAGGTGTCGCAGTCGTAGAGGAAACCGCCTTCTTCCATCACCAGGCGCCGGGTGTTCGGGCCGGTGCGGCCGGTGTACCAGCCCAGCGGGCGCTCACCGGTGATTTCGGTGAGGATGCGGATCGCTTCGAGCATGTGCTCGCGTTCCTGGGCTTCGTCCATGTACTGGTAGTCGATCCAGCGGTAGCCGTGGCTGCAGATCTCGTGGCCGGCCTCGACCATGGCGCGGATCACGTCCGGATGGCGCTGGGCGGCCATGGCGACGGCGAAGATGGTCAGCGGAATGTCGAATTCCTTGAACAGCTTGAGGATCCGCCAGACGCCGGCACGGCTGCCATACTCGTACAGCGATTCCATGCTCATGTTGCGTTCGCCCTGCAGGGGCTGGGCGGCGACCATTTCCGAAAGGAAGGCTTCCGACTCCTTGTCGCCGTGCAGGATATTGCGCTCGCCGCCTTCTTCGTAATTGAGCACGAACGACAGGGCGATGCGGGCATTGCCCGGCCAGTGAGGGTGAGGAGGGTTGGAGCCGTAACCGATCAGGTCGCGTGGGTAGTCAGCGCTCACTGCAGTCTTCCTTCTTATCGTGATAACGGTGGCGTGGCGGGGCCTGGGGGGAAGGACAGGCTGGCGTCACAGCGATGGGCTGATTGTATACAACTTTTCATTCGGTTTGTAAGCCCGATTTTTTGCATTTTTCATCGATTGTGTTCATGCCTGGGTACTGCAAGAAACCTGCCTGGTTGGTCAGCTAATGGATGAAAAGTCTTCTGTCCTCATGGTGTAGCCGCTGATCAAGGGAATACGGGGGCTTGCTCGAAGTACCCGGAAATGGGTGATTTTTATTGTGTACAATTTTTTTGAAAAGTGTCTTAATAAATTCCTCGCCGCATCCTTTCGTGCTCCGAAACGGTGCGGTCTCCTTATCAACTGACTTCAGGAGGCGCGAGGTCTGGACGTGTGAGCGCGCACAGACACGCAGAATCAATGGGACGTTTGACTACACACGTGTTGGATGCCGCGCATGGCTGCCCAGGCAGCGCCATCAAGGTCGAGTTGTACCGGGTCGAAGGTACGCAGCTGGAACTGGTCGCCAGTGCCCTGACCAACAGCGACGGCCGTTGCGATGCGCCGCTGCTGCAAGGCGATGACTACCGCACCGGGGTTTACCAACTGCAATTCCATGCCGGTGATTACTACCGTGCCCGCGGCGTACAACTGCCCGAACCTGCGTTTCTCGATGTGGTGGTGCTGCGCTTTGGCATCTCGGCCGAGCAGGAGCATTACCACGTACCGCTGCTGATCTCGCCCTACAGCTATTCGACCTACAGAGGAAGCTAGGACTTTCCCCCCACGAAGCCTGCGCAAATAGCTTCTTTGGTCTTTCGCCCGCTCACACTGCGGGCTTTTTTTCGTCCCCAGAAAGGTGGTGCTTGTGAGGACGCTATCGCGGGCAAGTCGGATCGCCGCCCTCTCGCTCCTACAGGATTGGCTTCTGTAGGAGCGAGGCTTGCCCGCAATGCTTTCAGCGGCTCAACAGCGACGCGGCACCGGCGCCGCTGAACAGCCCGGCGCTGACCCGGTTGAACCAGCTCTGGCCCTTGCCGCTGCGCAGGTAGCGCGCCGCACCGTGGGCACCCAGGCCGTAAGCCAGCTTGCACAGCAGGTCGAGTACGGTCCAGGTGGCGATCATGATCAGCAGCTGGGGCAGGAAGGGCTGCTCGGCGCTGAGAAACTGCGGCAGAAACGCGGCGAAGAACAGAATGTCTTTCGGGTTGCTGGCACCCAGCACAAAAGCGCGCCCGAACAGTGCGCGAAAGCGTGGTTTCGGTGCGGCCTCGGGCACTTCGGCGCCATGAGACGGCTGCCGCGATTGCTGCCAGCTTTGCCAGGCGAGATAGAACAGGTACAGCGCGCCGACGATTTTCAGGGCGCTGAACAGCTGTTCCGAGGCCAGCAGCAGGGCGCCCAGGCCCAGGGCCGAGGCGCTCAGCAGGCAGATCGAGGCAAACACGCCGCCGAGAAACGCCGGGTAGGACCGGCGCAAACCGTAATTCAGGCTGTTGCTGATCATCAGCAGGGACAGCGGGCCCGGAATCAGGATCACCACCAGTGCTGCGCCGCTGAACAGCAGCCAGGTTTCCACGCTCATTGCCTTTCTCCTTATGCGCAAAAGCCTCACCCGACGGGGTGAGGCCGTTTGAAACCGATGTACCTACAAGAAAATGAACTTGGCGATAAAGATCGCGCACAGCACCCACAGGCTGATGGAGATTTCCTTGTACTTGCCCGTCCCGGCCTTCAAGGCCACGTAGGTGATGAAGCCCAGGGCGATACCGTCGGCGACCGAGAAGGTCAGCGGCATCATGATGGCGGTCACGATCGCCGGGATGCTGTCGGTGGCCTCTTCCCAATCGATGTGGGCCATGCCGCCCATCATCAGCATCGCCACATAAATCAGCGCGCCGGCGGTGGCATAAGCGGGGATCATGCCAGCCAGCGGTGCGAAAAACATGGCTGCGATAAATAGCACACCTACGGTCACTGCGGTAAGACCAGTCCGACCACCTGCGGCAACGCCCGCGGCACTTTCCACGTAGCTGGTCACGGGCGGAACGCCGACCACCGCACCGAAGACGCTGGAGGCGCTGTCCGCCTTCAGGGCGCGGGAAAGGTTCTCGATCTTGCCGTCGGGGTTGACCAGGCCGGCGCGCTGGGCCACGCCCATCAGGGTGCCGGCGGTATCGAACATGTGCACGAAGAGGAAGGCCAGCACCACGCTGATCATGCTGACGTTGAACACCCCGGCCACGTCCATGGCCATCCAGGTCGGTGCCAGGCTCGGCGGGGCCGACATGATGCCCTCGTAGTGCACCAGGCCCAGGCCCCAGCCGGCCAGGGTCACGGTGATGATGCTGATGAGGATCGCGCCGAACACCCGGTGATAACTGAGCACGGCAATCATCAGGAAGCAGACCGCCGCCAGCAGCGGGCCGGGTTCGCGCAGGGAGCCGAGCTTGATCAGGGTGGCCGGGCTATCGACCACGATGCCTGCGGTTTTCAAACCGATCAGCCCCAGGAACAAACCCACGCCGGCGCCCATGGCAAAACGCAGGCTGGCCGGAATGCTGTTGAGCAGCCATTCGCGGATCCGCGAGAAGGTCAGGAACATGAACAGCACGCCGGAGACGAACACCGCACCGAGGGCGGTTTCCCAGTTGTAACCCATGGTTCCGACCACGGTGTAGGTGAAAAAGGCGTTCAGCCCCATGCCGGGCGCCAGGCCTACCGGCCAGTTGGCGTATAGCCCCATCAACAGGCAACCCAGGGCGGCGGCGATGCAGGTGGCGACGAAGGCCGCGCCGTGGTCGATGCCGGCGTCGGCCATGATGTTGGGGTTGACGAAGATGATGTAGGCCATGGTGATGAAGGTCGTCAGACCGGCGATCAACTCGGTCTTCACCGTGGTGCCATGCAACCTGAGTTTGAAGATGCGCTCCAGCCAGCCACTGTTCAGCGGCGGCGAGAGTTCCAGCGTAGGGGCTTCGGATTTGCGGCTTTCCACAGCGAGTACTCCTCAAGAGTTTTATTATTTTTTCCAGAGCCGGGCACGTGAGGGTGGGCAGCGGCTCTTTGAGGTATGTAAGGCTTGCGGGCTTTTATTGACCTTTAGGTCAGGAACTCGCACGTGGCGAATTATGCTTTTGTATACAAAGAAAGCAAATAATGTTTTTTAGGTTGTGTGCGAAAAGTCCGCCAGAAAGGCTATATGCCCTGTAGCCGCTGGCGCAGCCTGCGATCGAGCGCGCAGCGGTCGTAATGGGGCTGACGCGGTCCTGCAGAAGTATCGGGTATGCAGGTTGACGATCGTTGCGTGCTCGCGGGCTTTGGTGTCAGCGGTTTTCGCCCAGAGCCTTGTTCACCGCCAGCCAGCCATCCACTGCCGCCTCGCCGGCCTCGGCGAATACCCGTTGCAGCAGCTTGACCTGCTCGCGCCGCAGCGATTGCTCAAAGCGCGCGCCGTCTTCTGTCAGCTCCAGCAGGCGTTTGCGCTTGTCACTCTGCGAGGCAACGCTGTTGACCAGGTGCATCTCCATCAATTGGCGCAGTGGGATACTCAGCGCCTGCTTGCTCACGCCCAGTGCCGTGAGCAGTTCTTTCACGCTCAGCCCCGGATAGCGGGCGATGAAAAACACGATGCGCTGGTGCACGCGACTCAGGCCGCGACGCTCGAGCATTTCGTCGGCCTTGGCGGTGAACGCCTGGTAACCAAAGAAGAAGGCTTCCATGGCGGCTTGTTGGGTGGTCTGGCTTTTAAGGTCAAGCATATTGACGTATCTGCGAAAGTCGGCGTAATTTCGGTCAAGCAGTTTGACGTATTTTCCTCCGCCTTTGCTACCGGTGACCTCATGGCCTTCTCCGAACGTGTTTCGCGTCTTAAAAGCTCACTGATCCGTGAAATCCTTGCCGCCGCGCAGCGTCCGGAAGTGATGTCGTTCGCCGGAGGCCTGCCCGCCGAAGCGATGCTGCCGAAGATCGATTGGCAGGCGATGCCGGTGTCCATGGGCCAATACGGCATGAGTGAAGGCGAGCCACAGCTGCGCGAGGCCCTGGCGGCACAGGCCCGGGCGCTGGGCGTGCCGTGCGAGGCCAGCCAGGTGCTGGTGGTCAGCGGCTCCCAGCAGACCCTCGATCTGGCGGCCAAGCTGTACATCGACAAGGGCACCGAGATCATGCTGGAAGCGCCGACTTATCTCGCGGCACTGCAGATCTTTCAGCTGTTCGGCGCCGATTGCCTGACCGTGCAGCTTCAGGCCGATGGGCCGGATCTGGCGCAATTGCGCGCCTGCCTGGAGCAGCATCGTCCTGCGTTCATCTACCTGATCCCGACCTTCCAGAATCCTTCGGCGGTGCGTTACAGCGAGGCCAAGCGCGATGCCGTGGCGGCGCTGCTCGACGAGTTCGGAGTGACCCTGATCGAAGACGAGCCTTACCGCGAACTGACGTTCGATGGCGGCAACGCCACGCCTATTGTCGGGCGCCTGCGCAAGGCCAGTTGGATCTACACCGGCACGGTGTCGAAGACCCTGCTGCCAGGGTTGCGGGTCGGTTACCTGATCGCCAGCCCGGACCTGTTTCCCCATCTGCTGCGGTTGAAGCAATCGGCGGACCTGCACACCAACCGCGTCGGCCAATGGCAGGCGCTGCAATGGATAGGTACCGAGCAGTACCAGCGGCACCTGGGCGAATTGCGTGATTTCTACCGGGTGCGCCGCGATGGTTTTCAGGCCGCCCTGCAACGTCATTTCGGCGATCTGGCCGATTGGCAGGTGCCCCAGGGCGGGCTGTTTTTCTGGTTGACCTTGAAACAGCCGCTGGACACCCGCACTTTGCTGAAAGCGGCGCTGGAGCAGGACGTGGCATTCATGCCGGGCGAACCCTTCTTCTCCGAGCCGGACCGCAATCCAGGTCACCTGCGGTTGAATTTCAGTCATATCGATCCGGCGCGTCTGGACGAAGGTCTCAAGCGGCTGGCCACCGTGGTACGTCAAGCACAGGCTGCACAGGCAGCCTAAGGGGAGAGGGCCATGTACAAGGTTTATGGGGATTACCGGTCCGGCAACTGCTACAAGGTCAAGCTGATGCTCAATCTGCTGGGCCTGCCTTACGAGTGGCACGCCGTGGACATCTTGAACGGGGATACGCAGACCGAGGCGTTTCTGGCGAAGAACCCCAACGGCAAGATCCCGGTGCTGGAGCTGGAAGACGGCACCTGCCTGTGGGAGTCGAACGCGATTCTCAACTTTCTCGCCGACGGCAGCGAATTCCTGCCGAGCGAGCCGCGTTTACGCACGCAAGTGCTGCAATGGCAGTTTTTCGAGCAATACAGCCATGAGCCGTACATTGCCGTGGCACGTTTCATCCAGCTCTATCTGGGGCTGCCGCAAGAGCGCCAACACGAATACGAGAAGCTGCAAAAGCGTGGTTACAAGGCATTGGACGTGATGGAACACCAGTTGGCGCGCACGCCGTATCTGGTGGGCGAGCAGTACTCGATTGCCGATATCGCGCTCTATGCCTACACCCATGTCGCCCATGAAGGTGGCTTCGACCTGGCGCGCTACCCGGGCATCCAGGCGTGGATGCAGCGGGTGGAAAGCCATCCGCGGCATGTCGGGATGCTCGACTGAGTCTCTGCGGGAAACAAAAAACCGACCCTTGGGTCGGTTTTTTTATGGTCTGGATCTTGTGGGGGCTGTTCTGGCGCTATCGCGGGCAAGCCTCGCTCCTACAGAACTCGGTCTGTAGGAGCGAGGCGCCCGCGATGACGTCCTTCAGAACGCCACCAACCATTCAAGCTGTTGCAAAGCGCTTGTCCAGATAATCAATGATCACCTTGGACTCGTACATCCAGGTGGTCTGGCCGTTTTCTTCGATACGCAGGCACGGCACCTTGATCTTGCCGCCTTGCTCCAGCAGGGCCTGGCGATCCTGTTCGTTGTTTTTCGCGTCACGCAGGGCCACCGGAACGTTCAGGCGGTGCAGGGTGCGGCGGGTTTTCACGCAGAACGGGCAGGCGTGGAACTGGTACAGGGTCAGGCCCTTGGCGGCCTGTTCGACCTGGGCTTGAGCGGCGGCGGGGCGCTGCTGCTTGCGTGGGCGGGTGATGAAGTCGATGAAGATGATGAGCTGGCCCAGGCCGACTCGAAGCGCTTTGACGATCACGATATTGCCTCTTGCCCATGAAAGAAGGGGCGGCAGCTTACCTGATTTTTGCCAGGCGAAAAAAAACCGGCGATGAACGCCGGTTCTTTCGGGCAGCCATTTACTTGATCAGGCTGAGAAACTCGCTGCGGGTTGCCGCGTTTTCGCGGAACTCGCCCAGCATCACCGAGGTGATCATCGACGAGTTCTGCTTCTCCACACCGCGCATCATCATGCACATGTGCTTGGCCTCGATCACCACCGCGACGCCCAGGGCGCCGGTCACTTGCTGGACCGCGTCGGCGATCTGGCGGCTGAGGTTTTCCTGGATCTGCAGGCGGCGCGCGTACATGTCGACGATGCGCGCGACTTTCGACAGGCCCAGCACCTTGCCACTCGGAATGTAGGCGACGTGAGCCTTGCCGATGAAAGGCAGCAGGTGGTGCTCGCACAGCGAGTAGAGCTCGATGTCCTTGACCAGCACCATTTCACTGTTATCGGAGCTGAACAAGGCACCGTTGGTGACTTCTTCCAGCGTTTGTTCATAACCGCGGCAGAGGTACTGCATGGCTTTGGCGGCACGTTTTGGCGTGTCGAGCAGGCCCTCGCGGGAGACGTCTTCGCCCAATTGGCCGAGGATCGCCGTGTAATTCTGTTCCAGGGACATGAAACTACCTGTGGGATTTTACGCAAAGGGCAAGGGTACGGTGGCGGACCGGGCGCTGCAAGCGCGACGAAGCGGCTTTACTCGTCGCGGCCTTCCATCATGGTGCGTTTGAGCATCACGTAGACCGCCCCGGCACCGCCATGTTTGGCCTGGCACGAGGTGAAGCCGAGTACCTGGGGATGCTGGCGCAGCCAGGTGTTGACGTGGCTCTTGATCATCGGCCGCTTGCCGTCCAGGCGCACGGCCTTGCCGTGGGTGACGCGCACGCAGCGGATTTCGAACTTGGTGGCTTCGGCGAGGAATGCCCAGAGGGTTTCCCGGGCCTTTTCCACGTTCATGCCGTGCAGGTCGAGGCTGCCCTCGAAAGGGATCTGGCCGACCTTGAGCTTGCGCATCTGGCTTTCCTGAACCCCGTCGCGGGCCCACATCAGCTCGTCTTCCGGGCCGACGTCGATCACGAACTGATCGGACAACCCGTCGACGGTCGTGGTTTCGGTGCGCACGCTCGCAGCCTGGCGCAGCTTGGCGATCTGCGCTCGGTCAGCCTTGGGTTTGCCGGTTTCGGCGCGATCGTGCTTGATCGGCTTGACGCCTTGGATCGCGCTTTTGAACAGGGAAAAATCGTCGTCTTGCATGTCAGCCTCCGCGAAGACCGAGCAGTTTACCCAACTCGACGGGAGAGGGGCGGGACAAAACGTGTTGCCGTCGATTCAGTCATGTTTCTTCATCAGGTGGGGAGCCATGTTCAGGGTCTGCGGCTGGCGCATGCGCCGCCGGCAGCGACGCCACAGCCAGACGCCGACATATAGCAGTAACAGACCGACCGCTAGAATCACCGCGGAACCTGCCGGACTTGCATTCAATTCGCCCAGCGCCGGAGGGCGCCCCAACAGGCTGGCGGCCCCGGCCATCGCCAGCAGCACACCGAAGGTCGCCAGCAACGCGGAGAATCCCGCGCCCAGGCGCAAACGCCAGTTCCGCGGGCCTTTGGGCCGCAGACGACGTGCGTCAAAACCATCGGATATCTTCATTCCGACCTTCCTCAATGGGTATCGGCCCTTCGACCGAAAGATGACCGGGTGGTTCCTGAGGCTAAGGCAATTACGGCAAATGAGAGGCTTTTACGGATGAGCGGCCTTGCCCCTGAAGGCGCGCCGCTCATTGCAGGTCGATCAGATCAGATCTTTGGTGGCGGCGAGGGTGGCGAAGTTGTCCGCCATGATGGCCATTTCGGTCTGCTGCACGTGCTCGGCGCTGAGGATGCCGCCCTTGTAGGGCAGGTCGCGAGTGGCGCAGGCATCTTCCACCAGGGTGCAGCGAAAGCCCAGGTTCTTCGCCGCGCGCACGGTGGTGCTGACACTGGAATGGCTCATGAAACCGCAGACGATCAGGTCCAGGGAGCCCAGGTCCTGCAGGCGCTTTTCCAGTTCGGTGCCATGGAAGGCGCTCGGCAGCAGCTTGCCGATGATGGTCTCGTCGCCCTGGGGTTCGAGGCCGGGGATGAACTCACCGCGTTCGCCCTGGGGGTCGAACAGGCCGCCGACGGTGCCGAGGTGGCGCACATGCACAACCGGGCGGCCGGCGGAGCGGGCGGCAGCGACCAGTTGCTTGATGTTGGCGACCGCGGCGTCCATGCCGGACAGGGCCAGCGGACCGCTGAGGTACTCTTTCTGGGCGTCGATGATCACAAGGGTCGCGTGGCTCAAATTAGCCGCTGCATAACCACGACCGCTGAGTTGAAACATCGTCTTTGGAACGGACATTCTGGGGCTCCTGTGAGTGGGGCTTTTGCGACATTGTCCTCTGGCGGAGCGCTTCTGTGAATCGCTACTAACGTAAGGTGCGTGGTTGCTGGCCTACAGCCGTGTCAAGGGCTATGCAGAATCGGGCCGAATGTGGAGAAAACCGCCTGAACGCCCCGCAGACTCAGATTTTTCATGCGTCGTCCTCAGACGTTTTGGCTGTTAGAATCGCCAGTCGTTTTTTCAGGAGTCTGTCCCGTGATCACTTCCCGCCTGCGCACCCTGCGCGACCACATCCGTTGGGCTGTCAGCCGCTTTCATGGGGAGGATCTGTTTTTCGGCCATGGGACCGACAACGCCTGGGACGAAGCCCGCCAATTGGTACTGGGTGCCTTGCACCTGCCGTGGGAAATCGCCGACAGCTATCTGGACTGCGCCCTGGAAGACGACGAACTGGTCAACCTGCAGCGTCTGCTCAAGCGGCGCATCGAAGAGCGCGTACCGACCGCCTACCTGCTGGGCGAGGCCTGGTTCTGCGGCCTGTCGTTCATTGTCGATGAGCGGGTGCTGATCCCGCGTTCGCCGATCGGCGAGCTGATCGAAAAACGTTTCGAGCCCTGGCTGGGCGCCGAGCCCGCGCGCATTCTCGACCTGTGTACCGGTTCCGGCTGCATTGGCATTGCCTGCGCCTACGAGTTCCGCAAGGCCGAAGTGGTGCTGGCCGACCTGTCGTTCGAAGCCCTCGAGGTGGCGAACCAGAACATCGAGCGCCATGGTGTCGATGAGCGGGTGTTCACGGTGCAGGGCGACGGTTTCGACGGCTTGCCGGGCCAGCGCTTCGACCTGATCGTGTCGAACCCGCCGTATGTGGATGCCGAGGACTTCGCCGACATGCCCGAGGAATACCAGCATGAACCGGAGCTGGGCCTGGCCTGTGGCGACGATGGCTTGAACCTGGTACGGCGCATGCTGGCCGAGGCGGCGGATCATCTGACCGAGAAGGGTCTGTTGATCGTCGAGGTCGGCAACAGCCAGGTCCATGTCGAAGCGCTGTACCCGGAAGTCGATTTCGCCTGGCTGGACTTCGAACGCGGCGGTCATGGCGTGTTCATGCTCACCGCCGAGCAGTGCCGACAGCACCAGGCACTGTTCAGCTCCCGGGTCTGATCGGCGTTCTGTAGGAGCGAGCGGCGGCGATCCGACTTGCCCGCGATCCAGGTACCGGGGTGTGCCTGGACGGACGCTATCGCGAGCAAGCTTCGCTCCTACAGTTGTCCGCGAGGCGGCCAGGGGTCAGCGGTGGGTTGCGATCCAGATCAGCAACCCGGCCTGGAACACCGCAAACGCCACCAGGCAGGTGATGGTAAAGCGCAGCCCGGTGTCTTCGCGCTTGTACTTGGCGACCTTTTCTTCGTGCTTGCGCAGCTTCACTTCCTGTTCTTCGAGGTTCTGCTCGGCCTGCTGCAGCATTTGCGCGGCTTCGAGGATCTCGACGAATTGCAGCTTTTCGGTGTTCCAGTTGGGCAGCAGTTCACCGACCTGCACATGCTTGACGCTGCCCTTGAGGTGCTGGGCATCGGCGTAAACCACATCGAAACCCTGGACCCGCAGGAAATGATCGCGCCGCAGGCGCGTGGCCTCGTTCAGCGCATCCTTGTTCGCCAGTTCGAAACCGTCCACGCGGTAGTGCGGCCATTTCTTCTGGGCCCAGCTTGCCCCCTGCGCCAGCAGAAAGCGGCCGATGCCGCGGTTCGCCGGTTCGATCTGCAGGTTTTCCGGCTCGAAGCGCACCCGACGAGTCACGTGGTCGACCCAGACATCCAGGTGATTCTGTTCCTTGCGCACCCGTTGGCCCGGCAGTTGGAGGGTCATGCGCAACAGGCTGTGTTCCTTGTTGCTGCGCTCGGCATAACCGAACTCGATAAAGCGCAGGGGCCGTCCGCCCGTGGCGCGATCGGTTTGCAGCGGGGCCAGGCGAAGCATCCGGTGATGCTCGGCATGGACGTCCGCCCACGGCAACGCCACGGCTTCGGGAGCGGGGTTTTCAACCTCGGTTTCGGGAGGGTTCTGGGTATCGGTCATAACGGCGAGATCCTGTCCAAGCGCTACTTGCCGACGGCAAGTGAACGGCCGGCAAAGGCTTATCGGCCGTTTTTTTCAGGACTGGAGGGGAAAACGCGTCAACGGGCGTGAAGTCCGTCAATAAAGCTGATGATGCGGGTGCCGAGTTCCGAGGCCAGGGGCAGCTGCGGATCCTTGTAGGAGGCCAGTTGCCGCTTGACGTCGTTGGGCACGATACGCAGGACATGGTTCATGCCTTCGATCAGCGCCAGTTGGGCGTCCGGCTTGGCGGCCTTGAGCATCTGCGCATCGCCGACACCGACCTGGATGTCATTACTGCCCTGGACAATCAGCGCCGGCATCTTCAGGCGGGCGAACGCGGCGGCCGGGTCTTGCTTGAACAGGGTGATCAGGTACGGCTGCACGCTGGGGCGGAAGATCACTTCCAACTGCGGCGGCACGTCAGTGTCGACCCGGCCAGCCTTGAGGCTGTCGAGCAGTTCGTTGCTGCGCAGCATCAGCGGCGCCGGCAGGCGGTAGCTCAGTTGCTGGCGCAGCACCTGGTCCACCGGGCGGGCGGTGCCGGAGATGGAAATCACCGCCGCCGCATCGACCTGGGGCGCCGCCAGGGTGGCGATCAGCGCGCCTTCGCTGTGGCCGAGCATGATCAACGGGCCCAGGCGCGGGTCGCTCTTGAGCTTCTTGCCCCAGGCCACGGCGTCGGCGACGTAGGCGTCGAGGGTCAGGTTGCGCTCGTCCGGGGTGGCGGCGAGGCTGGCGGCCACCCCACGCTTGTCGTAGCGCACGCTGGCGATGTTGTGCTTGGCCAGCACCCAGGCCAGGCGCTTGAGGCTGTCGTTGCGCCCGCCGTCGGGATTGTTGCCGTTGCGGTCGGTGGGGCCGGAGCCGGAGACGATCAGGACCACCGGCACCGGGGCGTCGGACTTGGGCAGCAGCAGCGAGCCGTATAACTCGCCAGTGCCGGTGTCGAGGCTGATGGGACGTTGCAGTACGGCCGCCTGGACCAGGCCGGTGAACAGGGTAAGGCTCAAGAGAAGAACTCGCAGCATCATCACGCCATCATGGAGAAGGTGCCGGTTGGACTTCCGGACACGGATAAGGTTCGAGGATGAACTAGTTGGGGAGCCTGCGTATACTTCCCGGCTCAGTAATCCAGATTGAGTTATTTCGGCTGATTTCATGGAGCGTCCTGCATGTCCGGCAATACCTACGGCAAGCTGTTCACTGTCACCACCGCGGGCGAAAGCCATGGTCCGGCGTTGGTCGCCATTGTCGACGGCTGCCCACCGGGTCTTGAGCTGTCGCTGGACGATCTGCAGCGTGACCTGGACCGGCGCAAGCCCGGCACCAGCCGCCACACGACCCAGCGCCAGGAAGCCGATGAAGTCGAAATCCTCTCCGGCGTGTTCGAGGGCAAGACTACCGGCTGCTCCATCGGCTTGCTGATCCGCAACACCGACCAGAAGTCCAAGGACTACTCGGCGATCAAGGATCTGTTCCGCCCGGCCCACGCCGATTACACCTACCACCACAAATACGGCATCCGCGACTACCGCGGCGGCGGTCGCAGCTCGGCGCGGGAAACCGCCATGCGCGTGGCGGCGGGGGCCATCGCCAAGAAGTACCTGGCCAGCCAGGGCATCGTGGTGCGTGGCTACATGAGCCAGCTGGGCCCGATCGAAATCCCGTTCAAGACCTGGGACTCGGTGGAAGACAACGCCTTCTTCAGCCCCGACCCGGACAAGGTGCCGGAGCTGGAAGCCTACATGGACCAGCTGCGTCGCGATCAGGACTCGGTGGGCGCCAAGATCACCGTGGTCGCCGAGGGTGTGATGCCGGGCCTGGGCGAGCCGATCTTCGACCGCCTGGACGCCGAGCTGGCCCATGCGCTGATGAGCATCAACGCGGTCAAGGGCGTGGAAATCGGCGCCGGTTTCGCCAGCGTCGCCCAGCGTGGCACCGAGCATCGCGACGAGTTGACCCCGCAAGGTTTTCTCAGCAACAACGCGGGCGGCATCCTGGGCGGGATTTCCTCCGGCCAGCCGATCGTCGCACACCTGGCGCTCAAGCCGACCTCCAGCATCACCACCCCGGGCCGCTCGATCGACATCGATGGCAACCCGGTGGACGTCATCACCAAGGGCCGTCACGACCCGTGCGTGGGCATCCGCGCCACGCCGATCGCCGAAGCCATGATGGCCATCGTGCTGATGGATCACCTGCTGCGTCATCGTGGCCAGAATGCCGACGTGCGCGTCAGCACGCCGGTGCTGGGCCAGTTGTAATGGCGTCTCTGCCAGTCGCCACGGTCTGACGGCCGTGGCGGCGCTCCCGTACTGGCGGCTCTCCAGTTTCTACCTGTTCTATTTCGCCTTGCTGGGGTCGACCGCGCCGTTTCTGGCGCTGTATTTCGATCACCTGGGGTTTTCCAGCGCGCGTATTGGCGAGCTGGTGGCGATTCCCATGCTGATGCGCTGCGTGGCGCCGAACCTCTGGGGCTGGCTGGGCGACTACACCGGCCGGCGCCTGGCCATCGTGCGTTTTGGCGCGATCTGCACGCTGCTGAGCTTTTCGCTGATTTTCGTCAGCAAGAGCTACGCCTGGCTGGCGATGGTCATGGCCCTGCATGCGTTCTTCTGGCACGCAGTATTGCCGCAATTCGAAGTGATCACCCTGGCACACCTGCAAGGCCAGACCGCTCGCTACAGCCAGATCCGCCTGTGGGGCTCGATCGGTTTCATCCTCACGGTGGTGGCGCTGGGGCGGCTGTTCGAGTGGTTGAGCCTGGACATCTACCCGGCGGCGCTGGTGCTGATCATGGCCGGCATCGTGCTCAGCAGCGCCTGGGTGCCCAACGCCCAGCCAGCGGCCCAGGGCAGCCGCTTGGCCGCCGAGGGGTTTCTTGGCCAGCTGCGCAGCCCCGGCGTCCTGGCCTTCTATGCCTGCGTGGCGCTGATGCAAATGAGCCACGGTCCTTACTACACCTTCCTGACCCTGCACCTGGAACACCTGGGCTACAGCCGCGGCTTGATCGGCCTGTTGTGGGCGCTGGGGGTGGTCGCCGAAGTCTTGATGTTCCTGGTGATGAGCTGGATTCTCTCGCGGTTTTCGGTACGCCGGGTGCTGCTGGCGAGTTTCCTGCTGGCGGCCCTGCGCTGGTTGCTGCTGGGCGCCTTTGCCGAACATCTGTGGGTGCTGTTGTTTGCCCAGGTGCTGCATGCCGCGACCTTCGGCAGCTTTCATGCCGCGGCCATTCATTTCGTGCAACGCAGCTTCGGTGACCGCCAGCAAGGCCAGGGCCAGGCCCTGTACGCGGCCCTGGCCGGCACCGGTGGCGCATTGGGCGCGTTGTATTCCGGCTACAGCTGGAACGCCCTGGGCGCGACATTGACCTTTAGTATTGCAAGCCTCGCAGCGCTGGCGGCAGCCGTTATCATTGCCACACGTATGCAAGAGGAGAGGCCATGAGCCTTACCCGCGAACAGCTGGCACAGGACATCATCGAGGTCGGACGCTTTCTGTATGCCCGCGGCTGGTCCCCGGCCACCAGCAGCAACTATTCCACGCGCCTGTCGCCGAGCGCGCTATTGCTCACGGTTTCGGGCAAGCACAAAGGCCAGTTGGGCCTGGATGACGTGCTGGCCACCGACTTGTCGGGCAACAGCCTGGAACCGGGCAAAAAGCCCTCGGCCGAAACCCTGTTGCACACCCAGCTGTACCGCTGGAACCCGCAGATCGGCGCCGTGTTGCATACCCACTCGGTGAATGCCACGGTACTGTCACGCCTGACCGCCGAGGACTTCATCGAGTTCGAGGGTTACGAGCTGCAAAAGGCTTTTACCGGCATTGCCAGCCACGAGTCGCGGGTGCGCGTGCCGATTTTCGACAACGACCAGGACATCGCCCGGCTGGCGAACAGGATCCAGCCTTGGCTCGACGCCCATGCCGATTGCGTCGGCTACCTGATTCGCGGTCATGGCCTCTACACCTGGGGGGCGCGCATGAGTGACGCGCAGCGCCAGATCGAGGCCTTCGAGTTTCTGTTCGAGTGCGAGTTGCAGACTCGCGCCCTGTTAAACCGTTAAGGCTTGCTTCGACTGAAGTAGCCAGCGCCTGATGATATGCACTGCCTGACCGGCCTGGAAAAAGCCGGAAGGCACTGCCGATAACGAGGAATTGCCAAGATGAGCAGCCTGTCCGTTTACCACGTATCCAGCCCGGACCTACCGAACAAGGTGCTGACCCATTTCGACGATATCGCCGCGACCCTGGCCGAGCAGGGCGTGCGTTTCGATCGCTGGCAAGCCGCCACCAGGATCCAGCCGGGCGCCAGCCAGGAAGAAGTGATAGGCGCCTATCAGGAACAGATCGACCGCCTGATGACCGAGCGCGGCTACATCACCGTCGATGTGATCAGCCTCAATGGCGATCACCCGCAGAAGGCCAAGCTGCGCGCCAAGTTCCTCGACGAACACCGGCATGCCGAGGACGAGGTGCGCTTTTTCGTCGCCGGCCGCGGCCTGTTCAGCCTGCATATCGGCGACTACGTGTATGCCGTGCTCTGCGAGAAGAACGACCTGCTTTCGGTGCCGGCCGGTACCGCGCACTGGTTCGACATGGGCGAGAACCCGTACCTGGTGGCGATCCGCATGTTCAACAACCCGCAAGGTTGGGTCGCCAACTTCACCGGTTCCGATATCGCCAGCCAGTTCCCGCTTCTGGAGGATTGAGCGGATGCCGATCAAGGCCATTCTCACTGACATCGAAGGCACCACCAGCGCGGTGAGCTTTGTCTTCGAGGTGCTGTTCCCCTACGCGGCGCGGCACCTGCCGGACTTCATGCGCAAGCACGCCAGCCGGGCCGACGTTACCGAGCAGTTGCAGGCGGTGCGCGAGGCAAGCGGCGAGCCGGCGGCGGACGTCGAGCGGGTGATCGGGATCCTCCTGGGCTGGATCGCGGAAGATCGCAAGTCCACGCCACTCAAGGCGCTGCAAGGCATGGTCTGGGAGCAGGGGTACCGGGCCGGACAGCTCAAGGGCCATGTCTACCCGGATGCGGTGGCGGCGTTGCAGCACTGGCATCAGGCTGGCTATCGGTTGTATGTCTATTCGTCGGGCTCGATCCAGGCGCAGAAGCTGATTTTCGGTTGCTCAACTGCCGGGGACCTGTCGCCGCTGTTCAGCGGTTTCTTCGACACCACCTCGGGACCGAAACGGGAAGTGCAGTCTTACCAGCGCATTACCCAGGCCATCGGCTGTGCGCCCGGGCAGATTCTCTTTCTGTCCGATATCGTCCAGGAGCTGGATGCGGCCCGGTCCGCCGGCCTGGCCACCTGCGGCCTGGTGCGCGAAGGCGGGGTATTGGCGGGGCATGCGAATGTGGCGAGCTTCGCCGATATCGATCCGCAGGCTTTCTGAAAAGCAGTCAGGCCGTGTCAGCGCAAGGCTGGCACGGCCGGATTGGGGTTATCTGTTATCCAGCTGCCGGTGATCACCGCGAATCCGCGGCGGTGCGGATTTAAAGCGAGTGATACGACGGCAGGGCAAAACGGTTCTGGCTTTGCAGCAGGGAAATCTGTGGCAATTCGCTGGCCTGTTCGGCCAGGTCGCGACGCAACGCGCTGATCACCCACGACAACTGATCGCCCGCATGCAACTGCGCATAGGAGATCGAGCGCTTGAGCTGTTTACCTTCGCTGTTACGCAGCGTCAGCAGGATGCCGCCATCGGGCCGTGGCTGAGTGGTCACTTCGTAGTTGGAGAACAGGGAAGCGAATTTTTCTTGGATCAGGCTCATGTCTATCAGCTCCATTGGTTCTTGAATGGCAAACCTGGAGTGATAGGTGCAGCGATTGTGCCAGCCTCAATTTTTATAAAAATCTTTATAAATCATATCCTTATAAAAAATCACTGTTTGCGGGCTCGTGCAATTTGCATGAATGGCCATCGTGCATCGTGCATCGTGCATCCTGCATTTTGCGAGGTCGCGGGCCTGGGCAAGGGCTGGGGAGTAACGCTGTGACTGCCGGTTCACGCAAAAGATTCAGCCAGCAAAGCCCGGCCCTCAAGCGCGAGGCACCTGGCGGCGTGGAGGAGATACAAAACTTTGCAAAAACTCCATGTACAGGCCAGGAAGCGCTGACGTATTTTTTTGCCAGCGACAGGCTTGGCGCAGACTCTTTGCACAAGCCCAAGCCCTGATGTTCCGGGCTGTACAGGTCAATCAGACGTTTCACCGACATGGACAGTCATGCGCCGTGGTCCCCTTGGATCATGGGCGCCTGATAATAAGAAAATAGGACGTCATCCATGAACGCCATGCTCTGCGTTACTGCCAATAGCACGCCCCCTGTTTCTCCTGTTTGCCGTGGCGGCCCGCCCTCGGGCCCCAGCTGAATAGCCCCATCGACCCTTGTCCGCCTGCCCGGCCTGGCCCCGTGCAGGATCCTTTTGCGTCGAACAGGAGCCGTCATGAGCACTCATCAGCACGACATGATCACCTGGGGCATGATGCTACGGAAGTTGCCCTCCATCGCCCGGGCGTTGCCGCGGGTCATCAAGGGCATGCAGATAGCCAACGTCAAGCGCGCCGATCAGCCCTGCGGGCTGGGCTGGACCTTCGAGCAGGCCACCCAACGCAACCCCGACGGCCCGGCGCTGCTGTACGGCGACCGGGTGTTGAGTTATGCACAGGCCAATCAGTGGGCCAACCGGATCGCCCATTACCTGGCGAGCCAGGGCATCGGCAAGGGCGACGTGGTGGCGATCTTCGTCGAGAACCGTCCCGAGTTGCTGGTGAGCGTGCTGGCGGTGGCCAAGCTCGGCGGCATCTGCGCCATGCTCAATACCGCGCAGAGCGGCAGTGTGCTGGTGCACAGCGTGAACCTGGTGAAGCCGGTAGCGATGATCGTCGGCGGCGAACTGCTGGATGCCTACTCGGCGATTCGCGATCAGGTCGCCATCGACGAGGCGCGCACCTGGTTCGTCGCCGATCCGGATGTGGCGTCCGGGCCAACACCTGCCGGTTGCATCGACCTGATGACCGCCAGCGCCGCCAGCGAATCGTCCAACCCACCAAGTACCGCGCGGATCTACCTCGACGATCCGTGCTTCTATATCTACACCTCCGGCACCACCGGGCTGCCCAAGGCCGGTATTTTCAAGCACGGCCGCTGGATGCGCAGCTCGGCCAGCTTCGGCATGATCGCCCTCGACATGCAGCCGGCCGATATCCTGTACTGCACCTTGCCGCTGTATCACGCCACCGGGTTGTGCGTGTGCTGGGGCTCGGCCATCAGCGGCGCCTCGGGCTTCGCCATTCGCCGCAAGTTCAGCGCCAGCCGTTTCTGGGAAGACGTCCGCCGGTTCAAGGCCACCACCATTGGTTACGTGGGTGAGCTGTGCCGTTACCTGGTTGACCAGCCTGCCTGCGAGCACGACCGTGACAACAGCGTGGTGAAGATGGTCGGCAACGGCCTGCGCCCCGGCGTGTGGGGGCCGTTCAAGCAGCGTTTCGGCGTCGAGCATATCTGCGAGCTGTATGCCGCCAGCGACGGCAATATCGGCTTTACCAACGTGCTCAACTTCGACAATACCGTGGGCTTTTCCCTGGCGCCCTGGGCGCTGGTGGAGTATGCCCACGACACCTGCGCGCCGATCCGCAACGGTTCCGGCTTCATGCAGAAGGTCGCCAAGGGTGGGCAAGGCCTGCTGCTGGCGAAGATCGACGACAAGGCACCGCTGGACGGCTATACCGAGCCGGAAAAGAACCTGAAGGTGATCCTCACCGACGTGTTCGAGAAGGGCGACCGTTACTTCAATACCGGCGACCTGCTGCGCGATATCGGTTTTGGCCATGCGCAGTTCATCGATCGCCTGGGCGATACCTATCGCTGGAAGGGCGAAAACGTCTCCACCACCGAGGTGGAGAACATCCTCCTGCAACATCCGCAGGTCGCCGAGGCGGTGGCCTATGGCGTGGAGGTGCACAACACCAACGGCCGTGCCGGGATGGCGGCGATCACCCCGGCCGAATCCCTGGCGACCCTGGATTTCACCGAGCTGTTGCAGTTCGCCCGCGAGCATCTGCCGGGCTACGCGGTGCCGCTGTTCCTGCGGGTCAAGGTGAAGATGGAGACCACCGGCACCTTCAAGTACCAGAAGACCCGGCTCAAGGAAGAAGCCTTCGACCCGTCGAAAACCGGCGGCGATCCGGTGTACGCCTGGTTGCCGGGGTCGGCGACCTATGTCCGGGTGACGGAGGCGGTCCTGGCGGATATTTGTGCCGGTCGGCACCGTTATTGATTCTGGCTATGGCCGCTCTTGAGAAAAAAGGGATGACAGGGCGGGAGCCGCTTGGGGACACTAGCGGCTTTCCGATTGGCCGAAAGTGGAGTTCCCGATGTCAGACAAAAGCCGCCAGATGACCGCAGAAGAAGCCGCCGAGTTTACCGAGCAGGTCTTCAACGTCGCACGTCAAGGCGACGCCCAGATGCTCGACAAGCTGGCGAGCAGCGGTCTGCCGGTCAACCTGCGCAATCACAAGGGCGACACCCTGCTGATGCTGGCCAGCTATTACGGGCATGTGGACGCGGTGCAGGTGCTGCTCAAGCACAAGGCCGACCCCGAGATCCGTAACGACAACGGCCAGAGCCCGATCGCCGGCGCGGCCTTCAAGGGCGACCTGGCGGTGGTCAAGGCGTTGGTGGAGGGCGGTGCCGAGGTGGAAGGCTCGTCCTTCGACGGGCGTACCGCACTGATGATGGCGGCGATGTTCAACCGCACGGAAATCGTCGACTACCTCATCGGCAAGGGTGCGAACCCGCGGGCCACCGACGCCAACGGCGTGAGCGCACTGGATGCGGCGAAGACCATGGGCGCCGTCGACACCACCGCGCAATTGCAGAAGTTGCTGGGCTGAGCTGAACGGCGCATACCGTCGGGCCAGGGCCATGCCTGGGTCGCGGCGGTAGGTTCGCGGGCCGGGTTTAGGCTATCCTGCGCGCCCGCCATTGACCCGTAACAGGATTCGCCCATGAAAAACGTCCTCGCCGAACTCATCACAAAAATCAGCTCCGGCTGCATGGGCGAAGAAGAAATCCTGCGGATCGCCGACGAGGCCGCCCAAGCCTACGCCGATCCCCAGGCCTTCCTGGCCGCCAATCCGGACATCAACTACGACGACAGCTTCCCGATCCCGCTGGGCGAATGGGTGGTGGTCGGCAGCCTGCCGGACACCGTGCTGTTCCAGGCCGACACCTACATGGACCTGTTCGCGCAGATCGTCGCGTCTTTCGGCCCGGGCGTGGCGTTCAATATCAAGCCCAAGCAACTGGCCAAGACCGAGGCCCTGACCGCGCTCAACCGCATCCAGATCCAGATGGGCAGCATGAACCCGGAAAACGGCGGTTACGTGCTGATGAACTTCAGCCAGTTGCTGGACGACGAGCTGCAAGTGGTGCTGGTCTACGGCAATGACGTGCCGCGGGTGCTGCAGCTGTGCGCCGAAGCCGGCATTGCCGCCGCGCCGTCCCTGGAAGCGCTCAAGGTCGCGGTTCACGTCTGAGCTGCGGGCCACAGGCCGACCGCGCAGGCAATAAAAAGGAACCCCGCTGCCGGCCGACTATCCTAAGTGGGCAAGCCCTCATTTAGGAGCGACACCATGGGTTCCACTTTCAATACGCTGGTTGGACTGATCATCCTCGCGCTGGATATCTGGGCGATCATCAATGTACTTAAAAGCAGTGCCGAAACCGGGATGAAAATCCTCTGGGTGTTGCTGATCATCCTGTTGCCGGTGCTGGGCCTGATCATCTGGGCGATTGCCGGGCCGCGCGGCAACGTACGGCTCTGAAGGCTGGCGTGGGGTTCAAAAGGGGCCGCCAGGCCCTTTTTTATGTGACCAAATATGCGCTGCACGAAATTTTCACAAAGTCTCCATGACAATTCGCCAGCGCTGTTTTTCCGCTGCTCCCGTGCGATCTCCGATTGCGATCCCTGGCTCTGGGCCATTGCCGGCCAGGGGAGGGCGCCTGCCAGTAATCAATGGCAATGCCGCTGCTGATCGTGCAACATTTGCGCACCGCGCCATCCCCCCAGCCCTGAATGGCTACAAGAGGGCAAAGCGCAGCTGCATTCTTTTCGCAACTTCAACTTCCATTGGGTCCTAAAACGATATGGCAAACCCGGACGTCCTGAGTCAGCAGCGAGCCTCGAGTCGCCTGCTGCAACCGACCGTCAAATCGCATCTGGCTTATACGCTGCTCTGCGCGCTGGCCATGATGGTCATGCTGTCTTTGCTGCGCGTGGCGCTGCTGGTCTACAACCGCGAGATGATCCTCGACACACCGGCCTCGACCTTCCTTGAAGCCTTCGCCAACGGACTGCGCTTCGATGTGCGCCTGGTGGTCTACCTCAGCATCCCGCTGCTGCTGGCGCTGTTCAGTGCCCGGGCCATGGCGGCTCGCGGTTTCTTCCGCTTCTGGCTGACCATCGTTTCGAGCATCGCGCTGTTCCTCGGCCTGATGGAGATGGACTTCTACCGCGAGTTCCACCAGCGCCTCAACGGCCTGGTCTTCCAGTATGTGAAGGAAGACCCGAAAACCGTGATGAGCATGCTCTGGTACGGCTTCCCGGTGGTGCGCTACCTGCTGGCCTGGGCGGTCGGCACCTGGCTGCTGAGCCTGGCGTTCAAGGGCGCCGACCGCGCGACCCGGCCGCGTGGCCCGTTCAGCGGCGGCAGCATCGGCACCCGGCAGGTCGCCCCGTGGTACGCCCGTATCGGCGTATTCGTGGTCTGCCTGCTGGTCTGCGTGGTCGCCGCCCGCGGCACCCTGCGCCAGGGCCCGCCACTGCGCTGGGGTGACGTCTACACCACCGAATCGAACTTCGCCAACCAGCTGGGCCTCAACGGTACGCTGTCGCTGGTCGAGGCGGCCAAGAGCCGGATGGGCGAGGACCGCAGCAATATCTGGAAAGCCACCCTGCCGCAGCCCGAGGCGCAGCAAGTGGTGCGCGACCTGCTGGTGATGCCGGACGACAAGCTGGTGGACGCCGATATCGCCGCCGTGCGTCGCGACTACACGCCACCGGCCGACAAGACCCTGCCGATCAAGAACGTGGTCGTGATCCTGATGGAAAGCATGGCTGGTCACTCGGTGGGTGCCCTGGGCGCTCCAGGCAATATCACCCCGTACCTGGACCAACTGTCCAAGGAAGGCCTGCTGTTCGACCGCTTCTTCTCCAACGGCACCCATACCCACCAGGGCATGTTCGCCACCATGGCCTGCTTCCCCAACCTGCCGGGTTTCGAATACCTGATGCAGACCCCGGAAGGCAGCCACAAGCTGTCCGGCCTGCCGCAGGTGCTGAGCGCCCGCAAGTATGACGACGTGTATGTCTACAACGGCGATTTCGCCTGGGACAACCAGTCGGGCTTCTTCAGCAACCAGGGCATGACCAACTTCGTCGGTCGCAACGACTTCGTCGATCCGGTGTTCTCCGATCCGACCTGGGGCGTATCTGACCAGGACATGTTCAACCGTGGCCTGGAAGAGTTGAAGGCGCGGGAAAACGGCAAGCCGTTCTATGCCCTGCTGCAGACCCTGTCCAACCACACCCCGTACGCCTTGCCGACGCCATTGCCGGTGGAGAAGGTGACCGACCGCGGCAGCCTGAACGAACACCTGACCGCCATGCGCTATTCCGACTGGGCCCTTGGCCAGTTCTTCGAGAAGGCGCGCAAGGAGCCGTACTTCAAGGAGACGCTGTTCGTGATCGTGGGTGACCATGGTTTTGGCAACGAGCGCCAGATCACCGAAATGGACCTGGGCCGCTTCAACGTGCCGATGCTGATGATCGCTCCGGGCATCCAGGAAAAATTCGGCCAGCGCAACCACACCGTGGGCACCCAGGTCGATATCGTGCCGACCATCATGGGCCGCCTCGGTGGCGAAGTGCGTCACCAGTGCTGGGGCCGCGACCTGCTCAACCTGCCGGAAGGCGACACCGGCTTTGGCGTGATCAAGCCGTCGGGCAGCGAGCAGACCACGGCTATCGTCACCGCCGACCAGATCCTGGTACTGCCGCGCGAGAAGGAAATGGCGCCGAAGATCTACCAGTACGAACTGGGCGCCAATCCGCATGCCGAAGTGGTGCCGGACGCACCGCGTACCGCCGAGTTGAAGCACAAGCTGGAAGCTTTCCTGCAAACCGCCACCAAGAGCCTGTTGGATAACACCGCAGGCGTGGTGCACGGCACGCCGGACTGATTCATTGCGCTAATGAAAAAGAGGCCCTCGGGCCTCTTTTTTTTGACGGTTATTAAAGTGCCGGACATGAACTGGCGAAACCTATATCCGGCCCAGTAACAGGAGAACCAGCAACACCACCAGCACCACACCGATGATGCCGGACGGGCCATAACCCCAGCTTCTGGAGTGCGGGAACACTGGAAGACCACCGATCAGCAGAAGAATCAGAATAATGATCAGGATTGTGCCCATGTCGTTTTCCTTATTGGAGGATCGAAGGCGCGGCTGGACTCGAAGGCAATTAATCCGTACCGCTTAATCATTCGGACTCTGTGCCTTGAAGGATGATTCCAAGTTTTTTTAATGCTTTTTGCACGCAGGCCTATTTCTTTTCGTACCGGCTGCCGGTGGCCATCGAGTTGAACGTGCAACACCGCGGGAAGTTGCACCGAGGCCCCGGTTTGCCTGGGGCATTCAGCAATCTGATGGTGCGTGGGCGACACAAAATCCTTCGCTACACTCGCCTCATCTTCCCCGGAACAACAAGGCAACTCCTATGCAAAATCGCATGATGATCACTGGCGCCGGATCCGGCCTGGGTCGCGAAATCGCTCTGCGCTGGGCGCGCGAAGGCTGGCAGTTGGCGTTGTCGGATGTCAGCGAACCCGGCCTGCAGGAAACCCTCAGGCTGGTACGCGAAGCCGGCGGCGATGGCTTCGTGCAACGTTGCGACGTGCGTGACTACAGCCAGTTGACCGCCTTCGCCCAGGCCTGCGAGGTCAAGCTCGGCGGCATCGATGTGATCGTCAATAACGCCGGCGTGGCCTCCGGCGGCTTCTTCAGCGAATTGTCCCTGGAGGACTGGGACTGGCAGATCGCGATCAACCTGATGGGCGTGGTCAAGGGTTGCAAGGCGTTCCTGCCGCTGCTGGAAAAGAGCAAGGGCCGGATCATCAATATCGCCTCGATGGCGGCCTTGATGCAGGGCCCGGCGATGAGTAACTACAACGTGGCCAAGGCCGGCGTGGTGGCCCTGTCCGAAAGCTTGTTGATCGAACTGGCCCAGCAGGAGATCGGCGTGCACGTGGTATGCCCGTCGTTCTTCCAGACCAACCTGCTGGATTCGTTCCGTGGCCCGACCCCGGCGATGAAGGCCCAGGTCGGCAAGCTGCTGGAAAGCTCGCCGATCAGCGCGGCGGACATCGCCGACTACATCTACACCCGGGTCGCCGCCGGCGAATTCATGATCCTGCCCCACGAACAGGGGCGCATGGCCTGGGCCCTGAAGCAGAAAAACCCGCAGTTGCTGTACGACGAAATGACCCTCATGGCCGATAAAATGCGCGCCAAGGCCAAGCAAAACGCCAGCTGAGCTTGCTCCTGCCCCGGCGCGTCGTTAGGGTTGCCAGCATCTGGCATCCCTGACGAGACCTTGCATGCTCAATTACCTGTGGTTCTTCCTCGCCGCGCTGTTCGAGATCGCCGGCTGCTACGCCTTCTGGATGTGGCTGCGCCAGGGCAAAAGCGCCTGGTGGATGGTCCCGGCGCTGGCGAGCCTGATGCTCTTCGCCCTGTTGCTGACCAAGATCGAAGCGAGCTACGCCGGCCGCGCCTATGCGGCGTACGGCGGGATCTACATCATCGCCTCGATCGGCTGGCTGGGTATGGTGGAGCGGGTGCGGCCGCTGAGTTCGGACTGGCTGGGGGTGGCGCTGTGCGTGATCGGCGCGAGCATCATTCTGTTCGGGCCGCGCTTTACCAACGGTTGAGAAACTGGCCGGGTTGCGGGCGCCGCGATGGCGCCCGGTCCCGGCCGGGGATCAGTCGAACAATTCCTTGGGCACATCGTGCTTGAGCATCAACTGGCACTGCTCGCTGTCCGGGTCGAAGACGATCACCGCCTGGCCCTTGGTCAGTGCCTGGCGCACGCGCAGGACGCGGGTTTCCAGCGGGGTGTCGTCGCCATTGTCGGTGCCGTCGCGGGTGACGAAGTCTTCGATCAGGCGGGTCAGGGTGTCGACTTCTAGTTGGTCATGGGGAATCAGCATACGGGCCTCCGGCAAACAATCTCGGATCCTACTGCGCCGGGCCCCGCGCGGCTAGGCAAACCTCGCGCGGGACCGTAATGCCGATCATCTGTAGGAGCGAGCTTGCTCGCGATGAGCGCGCAGCGCTCGCCTTGAGGGCCCTGCGTATTTACCTGTGAGTACGTGTGGGGCGAGAGTTCAGCGCTTTGCGCTCTATCGCGAGCAAGCTCGCTCCTACAGTGGAAGCGGGGCTTTTCACCTCAGGACTTTTGCCCCACCAGGCTGTCCACCGACGGCACCCGGGTGTCGCTTTCCATTTGTGTGTCGTGTTCCAGCTGATGGCTGAAACGGTCCAGGGAACCCTGGGCCGGCTGTGCGTCGCTGGCGAACACCGGCGGGCTGAGAATGTAGGCACCCAGCAGGCGGCTGAGGGCCGCCAGGCTGTCGATATGGGTGCGCTCGTAGCCGTGGGTGGCGTCGCAACCGAAGGCCAGCAGGGCGGTACGGATATCGTGGCCGGCGGTGACCGCCGAATGGGCATCGCTGAAGTAGTAGCGGAACAGGTCGCGGCGCACCGGCAATTCGTGTTCCGTGGCCAGGCGCAGCAGATGGCGCGACAGGTGATAGTCGTAAGGCCCGCCGGAGTCCTGCATGGCCACGCTCACCGCGTGCTCGCTGGAGTGCTGGCCGGGGGCGACCGGGGCGATGTCGATGCCGACGAATTCGCTGACGTCCCAGGGCAGGGCCGCCGCCGCGCCGCTGCCGGTTTCTTCGGTGATGGTGAACAGCGGATGGCAGTCGATCATCAGTGGCTCGCCGCTGTCGACGATGGCCTTGAGCGCGGCCAGCAGCGCCGCGACCCCTGCCTTGTCGTCGAGGTGGCGGGCGCTGATATGGCCGCTTTCGGTGAACTCCGGCAAGGGATCGAACGCGACGAAATCGCCGACGCCGATGCCCAGTGACTCGCAGTCGGCGCGGGTGGTGCAGTAGGCGTCCAGGCGCAATTCGATGTGGTCCCAACTGATGGGCATCTCGTCCACCGCGGTGTTGAAGGCGTGCCCGGAGGCCATCAGTGGCAACACGCTGCCACGCAATACGCCGTTGTCGGTGAACAGGCTGACCCGGCTGCCCTCGGCGAAACGGCTGGACCAGCAGCCGACCGGGGCCAGGGTCAGGCGGCCGTTGTCTTTCACCGCGCGCACGCTGGCGCCGATGGTGTCAAGGTGCGCCGAGACGGCGCGGTCCGGGCTGTTCTTCTGGCCCTTGAGGGTGGCGCGGATGGTGCCGCGGCGGGTCAGCTCGAAGGGAATGCCCAGTTCTTCCAGGCGCTCGGCCACGTAACGCACGATGGTGTCGGTGAAGCCGGTGGGGCTGGGAATGGCGAGCATTTCCAGGAGGACTTTCTGCAGGTAGTTGAGGTCCGGTTCGGGAATCGATCGGGTCATGGAAACTCCTGATGATGAAAAGGCATCGCGAGCAAGGCGGCGATCCCTGTAGGAGCGAGGCTTGCCCGCGATGAGGCCGCGACGGTCAGCACAAGGCTTTCAAACCGCCGGCTGGCTGTGGGGAAACAACAGGTCGACAAAGCGCTCGGCCGTCGGCTGCGGTTCATGGTTGGCCAGGCCGGCGCGCTCGTTGGCCTCGATGAACACGTACTGTGGCTGGTCCGCCGCCGGCACCATCAGGTCGAGGCCGACCATCGGGATATCCAGCGCCCGCGCCGCGCGGATCGCGGCGTCCACCAGTTCCGGATGCAGAGTCGCGGTGACATCTTCCAGGGTGCCGCCGGTATGCAGGTTGGCGGTGCGCCGCACGAACAGCCGTTCGCCGGCCGCCAGGATGCTGTCGTAGCCGTGCCCGGCGGCGTGCAGGGTGCGCTGGGTTTCATGGTCCAGGGGGATCTTGCTTTCGCCGCCGGTGGCGGCCTGGCGACGTCGGCTTTGCGCTTCGATCAGCTGCCTGATGGAGTGCTGGCCGTCGCCGATCACCTCGGCCGGCCGGCGAATGGCGGCGGCAACTACCTCGAAGCCGATCACCAGGACGCGCAGGTCCAGGCCCTCGTGGAAGCTCTCGAGCAACACCCGGCTGTCGAACCGCCGGGCGTTGTCGATCGCCTGTTGCACTTCTTCGATGGTGCGCAGATCCACGGCCACACCTTGGCCTTGTTCCCCGTCGAGTGGCTTGACCACCACCCGTTCATGCTCGTCGAGAAACGCCAGGTTGTCGTCGGCGTTGCCCGCGAGTTGTTGCGCCGGCAGGTTCAGCCCGGCCTGTTTCAGTACCTTGTGAGTCAGGCTCTTGTCCTGGCACAGGCTCATGCTGATGGCGCTGGTCAGGTCGCTGAGGGATTCGCGGCAACGCACCCGGCGGCCGCCATGGCTGAGGGTGAACATCCCGGCTTCGGCATCGTCGACCTGCACGTCGATGCCGCGGCGATGGGCTTCCTCGACGATGATCCGCGCGTAAGGGTTGAACTGCGCCTCGGGCCCGGGGCCGAGGAACAGCGGCTGGTTGATGCCGTTCTTGCGCTTGATGGCGAAGGTCGACAGGGTGCGAAACCCCAGCTTGGCGTACAGGCACTTGGCCTGGCGATTGTCGTGCAGCACCGACAGGTCGAGGTAGCTCAGGCCACGGCTCATGAAGTGTTCGATCAGGTGCCGGACCAGCACTTCGCCGACCCCCGGGCGGGTGCAATGCGGGTCCACCGCCAGGCACCACAGGCTGCTGCCGTGCTCCGGATCGTGGAAGGCCTTCTGGTGGTCCAGGCCCATGACGCTGCCGATCACCGCGCCGCTGTCTTCGTCTTCGGCCAGCCAGTACACCGGCCCGCCGGCATGGCGCGGGGTCAGCAGGCTCGGGTCGACCGGCAGCATGTTGCGGGCCAGGTACAGCTGGTTGATGGCCTGCCAGTCCGCCGCGCTCTGCGCCCGGCGGATGCGGAAGCCGCGAAACACCCGGGTGGCCTGGCGGTAGTCGCTGAACCACAGGCGCAGGGTGTCCGAGGGGTCGAGGAACAACTGGGTCGGTTCCAGGCCGAGGATCTGCTGGGGGGCGGCGACATACAGGGCGATGTCGCGTTCGCCAGGGTGTTCGTTGAGCAGCTCCTCGGCCAGGCTCGTCGGGTCGGGAAAGGTATGGCCGATCAGCAGCCGGCCCCAGCCGCAATGCACGGCAATCGGGTCGGTGCCGAGGGCGCTGCGGTCTTCGGCGAAACGCGCCTGCAGACGCTCGTAGGAGGGCGCCTGACCGCGCAGCAAGCGTTGGCTGTAAGCCGTGGCATGGGGTTTCATGGTCAGATTCCTTGTTCGCTGAGCCACAGGTTCAGCGCCGCCAGTTGCCACAGCTTGGAGCCGCGCAACGGCGTCAGCTGGCCTTGTGGATCGGTCAGCAGGCGGTCGAGCATCGCCGGGTTGAACAGGCCGCGGTCTTGGCTCGGGTCGAGCAGCAGTTCACGTACCCAGTCCAGGGTGGCACCCTGCAGGTGCTTGAGGCCGGGCACCGGGAAGTAGCCTTTCTTGCGGTCGATCACCGCGCTGGGGATCACCTGGCGCGCGGCTTCCTTGAGCACCTGCTTGCCGCCATCGGGCAGTTTGAATTTGCCCGGTACTCGTGCCGACAGCTCCACCAGCCGGTAGTCGAGGAACGGCGTGCGCGCCTCCAGGCCCCAGGCCATGGTCATGTTATCCACACGCTTGACCGGGTCGTCGACCAGCATCACCGTGCTGTCCAGGCGCAGGGCTTTATCCACAGGCTCGGTGGCGCCGGGCTGGGCGAAATGCTCACGGACGAAATCGCCGGCGGCGTCGTTGGCGGTCAGCCACTGCGGTTGCACGGTGGCCGCATAGTCGTCGTAGCTGCGGTCGAAGAACGCCTCGCGGTAGGCCGCGTAGGGATCGCTGGCGCCGTCCACCTGCGGGTACCAGTGGTAACCGGCGAACAGTTCGTCGGCGCCCTGGCCGCTCTGCACCACCTTGCAGTGCTTGGCGACTTCCCGCGACAGCAGGTAGAAGGCGATGCAGTCGTGGCTGACCATGGGTTCGCTCATGGCGCGGAACGCCGCCGGCAGCTGTTCGATGATCTCGCGCTCGTCGATGCGCAGCTGATGGTGATCGGTGCCGTAGTGCCGGGCGATCAGGTCCGAATACTGGAACTCGTCGCCGCGTTCGCCGCCGGCATCCTGGAAGCCGATGGAGAAGGTCGACAGGTTATCCACACCGACTTCCCGCAGCAGGCCGACCAGCAGGCTCGAATCGACGCCGCCGGACAGCAGCACGCCGACATCCACTGCCGCCCGTTGGCGGATCGCCACGGCTTCGCGGGTGCTGTCGAGTACGCGGTCGCGCCAGTCTTCCAGGGTCAGCCCGGTTTCATCGGCGCGCGGGCCGTAGGGCAGGGTCCACCAGGTTCGCTGCTCGGTGCGGCCGTCGGCTTCGATGCGCATCCAGGTGGCCGGCGGCAGTTTCTCGATGCCCGCCAGCAGGGTGCGCGGCGCCGGCACCACGGCATGGAAGTTCAGGTAATGATTGAGCGCCACCGGGTCGAGCAGCGGGTTGATGTCGCCACCCTTGAGCAGCGCCGGCAAGGCCGAGGCGAAACGCAGGCGCTGGCCGGTGCGCGACAGGTACAGCGGCTTGACGCCCAGGCGGTCGCGGGCGATGAACAGGCGCTTGGCGTCCCGCTCCCAGATGGCGAAGGCAAACATGCCGTTGAGCCGCGGCAGCAGCTCGGCGCCCCAGGCGTGATAGCCCTTGAGGAGCACTTCGGTGTCGCCGCCGGAATAAAAGGCGTAGCCCAGGCTTTCCAGTTCGGCGCGCAGTTCGGGGAAGTTGTAGATCGCGCCGTTGAAGGCCAGGGACAGGCCCAACTGGTTGTCGATCATCGGCTGGGCCGAGCCGTCCGACAGGTCCATGATTTTCAGGCGTCGATGGCCCAGGGCTATCGGGCCCTGGCTATGGAAACCCCAGGCGTCGGGGCCGCGAGGGGCGAGGTGGTGGGTAATTCGTTCAACCGCTGCCAGGTCGGCGGGTTGATGATCAAAACGTAGTTCTCCAGCTAATCCGCACATAAGTCCTTACCGGTTTTTCCGTTGGGGAGGGGTGAATCGCGACCGGCCAGAAATGGCAGGTACCCGGAAACTGACCCAGGTGATCCCCTGGAGTTTTAGACCGATGGGTTATAAGCGGCGGGGCGCAAGTGCGTTGCGGGCTGGGGCAAAGGCCTTGATCTGCCTGGAGTTTTGCCGTGCGGGCAGGGCCCGTGGGCGTTTGCGGGAGATGGCCAAGCGATGCCAGGGCGGCTGGCATCGCTGCTTTATTTCATGGCTTGCCGCGAATCAACCGACGCAAGGCAAAGCGATTGGGGTGACAGGCCTCGGCCACGCTGCGCGGCAGGGGCAGCGGTTCGTTGTCCAGCCAGGCGGCCAGCAACTCGCCCGACAGCGGCGCGGTGATCAAGCCGCGCGAGCCGTGGCCGCTGTTGATATACAGGCCGTCCAGCCAGGGGCAGGGCAGGTCCGGAACCTGACGCGCGTCCTTGCCCAGCACCGCGTAGACCTCGGCGAATGCCGCCTGGTCCGCCAGGGGACCGACGATCGGCAGATAGTCCGGGCTGGTGCAACGGAAGGCGGCCCGTCCTTCGAGGGTTTGCGCTTGCAGCCGGTCGGCTTCCAGGCGTTCCACCAGGTCCTGGGAGATCTCTTCGAGCATCTGCAGGTTGCCCGCATGCTCGGCGGCGGTGGGTGTCAGGTCTTCGCTCTTGAAATCGAAACTGGCACCCAGGGTGTGTTCGCCCAGTCGCGCGGGGGCGACATAACCCTCGGCGCACACCACGGTGGCCAGGCTCTGGCTGCGCGCGGTCTGCGGCAGGCGGGTGATCTGCCCGCGGATGCGCTTGAGCGGCAGCTCGGCGCTGGCGGGAAAGCGCTTGATCTCGGCGGCGCCGGCGAGGATCACCACCTCGGCACTGGCCAGCAACCGCTCGCCGTCCCAGGCCTGCCACTGGCCATCGCCCCGGCGCAATTCCACTACATCGTGGTGGGGCAGCAGGCGAATCCGCGGGTGCGCGGCTTGCCACTGGCACAGGGCCGGCGGATGCACCCAGCCACCTTCCGGGTAGAACAGCCCACCGTGGGCCAGGCCGACGCCGGCCAGGGCCTGGGCCTGGGGTTGGTCCAACTGATGCAGCAGGTCCGCCGGGAAGGCCGCTGCCAACTGCGCCTGGCGCTCGGCTTCCTTGGCGTTGAAGGCCAGTTGCAGCACGCCGCAGCTGTCCCAGTCGACACCCCGTTGCAGCTGTTCGAGCAGGCGCCGGGTGTAGCCGAAACCGCTGAGGATCATCTGCGACAGGGCGGTGCCGTGGGCCGAGAGTTTCAGGTACAGCACGCCCTGGGGATTGCCCGAGGCCTCCTGGGCCAGTTGCCCGTGGCGCTCCAGCAGGCTGACCCGCCAGCCCCGCGCGGCGAGGCTGGCGGCGCTGGCGCAACCGGCCAGGCCGGCGCCGATCACCAGGGCGTGTTGCTCCTGAACCTGCTGAGTCGGGCGAGCGAACCAGGGCTTGCTGGCGGCAGGCAGCGGCGTGTCTTCGGGCCAGCCGAGAAACTCGCCGCGCAGCACTTCCCACTTGTGGCCAATGCCCGGGGTGCGCTTCATCTTGAAGCCCGCGGCATTCAGCAGGCGACGCACCCAGCCGGTGCTGGTGAAGGTGCTGATGCTCGAACCCGGCGCGGCCAGGCGCGCCAGTTCGGCGAACAGCTCGGCGGTCCACATCTCGGGGTTTTTCGCCGGGGCGAAGCCGTCGAGGAACCAGGCATCGACCTGCCCGTCGAGTTGCGGCAATTGCTCCAGGGCATCGCCGACCAGCAGGGTCAGGGTGACCCGGCCTTCGTCCAGTACCAGGCGCTGAAAGCCTTGGTGCACCGCGACATAGGCGCGCAACAGGCGCTCGGCCAGCGGCCCCAGTTCCGGCCACAGGGCCAGGGCGCGCTGCAGGTCGGCTGGCGTCAGCGGGTATTTTTCCACGCTGACGAAATGCAGGCGTGCGCTGGCGTCGGCCTGTTGTTCGAACAACTGCCAGGCGCAGAGAAAGTTCAGGCCGGTGCCGAAGCCGGTTTCGCCGATGACGAAGCGGCCACTGGGCGGCAACGCGGCAAAACGCTCGCGCAGGCGGTTCTGTTCGAGAAACACATGGCGGGTTTCGTCCAGGCCCGACTCGGTGGAGAAATACACATCGTCGAAGACCCGCGAACGCGGGCGACCCTGGTCGTCCCAGTCGAGCTGGGCGTGGGGCTGGGGAGGGGGCAATTCGGCGCTCATGTTCGGCTCGGTAGCGGCAAGGCGGCCATTCTAGCCGATCGACACACCGGGTAATGATCCACGGCAATAAGCAGCATGTTCGGGGCCGACAAAGCCTAGGTCGATCCGCTAGTCTTGCTCCATCTTGCCAGGGAGTCGCTCATGTTCGAATCAGCCGAAATCGGTCACGCCATCGACAAAAAAACTTTTGACGCCGAAGTCCCTGCCCTGCGCGAAGCCCTGCTGGAGGCCCAGTTCGAGCTGAAGCAGAAAGCCCGTTTTCCGGTGATCGTGCTGATCAACGGCATCGAAGGCGCCGGCAAGGGCGAGACGGTGAAACTGCTCAACGAGTGGATGGACCCACGCCTGATCGAGGTCCGTACCTTCGACCAGCAGACCGACGAAGAACTGGCGAGGCCACCGGCCTGGCGCTACTGGCGGATGCTCCCGGCCAAGGGCCGCATGGGGGTGTTTTTCGGCAACTGGTACAGCCAGATGCTCCAGGGGCGGGTGCACGAGCTGTTCAAGGACGGCCGTTTCGACCAGGCCATCGCCGGCGCCGAGCGCCTGGAAAAGATGCTCTGCGATGAAGGCGCGCTGATCTTCAAGTTCTGGTTCCACCTGTCCAAGAAACAGATGAAGGCCCGCCTCAAGTCCTTGCAGGACGACCCGCTGCACAGCTGGCGCATCAGCCCGCTGGACTGGCAGCAGTCGGAGACCTACGACAAGTTCGTCAAATACGGCGAGCGGGTGTTACGCCGCACCAGCCGCGACTACGCGCCCTGGCATGTGATCGAAGGCGTGGACCCGCATTACCGCAGCCTGGCGGTGGGCAAGATTCTCCTCGAGGGCCTGCAGAGCGCGCTCAACCGGCCGACGCTCGAAGTCGAGTCCCATGTGGCGCCGCTGGGCGAGGCCGTCGACAAGCTGACCCTGCTCGACAGCCTGGACATGAGCCAGCAACTGGACAAGGACGACTACGAGGAGCAACTGATTACCGAGCAGGCGCGCCTGGCCGGCCTGCTGCGCGACAAGCGCATGCGCAAGCACGCGTTGGTGGCGGTTTTCGAGGGCAATGACGCGGCCGGCAAGGGCGGGGCGATTCGCCGGGTAGCGGCGGCGCTGGACCCGCGCCAGTACAGCATCGTGCCGATTGCCGCGCCGACCGAGGACGAGCGGGCCCAGCCGTATCTGTGGCGCTTCTGGCGGCATATTCCGGCGCGGGGCAAGTTCACCGTGTTCGACCGTTCCTGGTACGGCCGGGTGCTGGTGGAGCGGGTCGAGGGCTTTTGCAGCCCGGCGGACTGGTTGCGCGCCTATGGCGAGATCAACGACTTCGAGGAGCAGCTCGAGGACGCCGGGGTGATAGTGGTCAAGTTCTGGCTGGCGATCGACAAGCAGACCCAGCTGGAGCGTTTCCAGGCCCGTGAAGAGATTCCGTTCAAGCGTTTCAAGATCACCGAGGACGACTGGCGCAACCGCGACAAATGGGACGCCTACCGCGCCGCCGTCGGCGACATGGTCGACCGCACCAGCACCGAGGTCGCGGCCTGGACCCTGGTGGAGGCCAACGACAAGCGCTGGGCCCGGGTCAAGGTATTGCGCACCCTCAACCGCGCACTGGAAGAGGCATTCGACAAGTCCGAGAAAAAGGACAGGAAAGGCAAGAAGGACAAGAAATAACCGCCGCGGGTTGTGAGCGGGTCACTGGATAAACCCAGCACCGCGATGGTTTTGCATACGCCGGATGAATGATCGTCGCGGCCGGGCAAGGGCTGGATCTATGCTCGAGCCACTCACAACCGACAACAACAATGAGGTATGCCATGCGTGAAGTGGTGATCGTCGATAGCGTGCGGACCGGCCTGGCCAAGTCCTTTCGCGGCAAGTTCAACCAGACCCGTCCGGATGACATGGCCGCCCATTGCGTCAATGCGCTGCTGAGCCGCAACGGTATCGACCCGGCCAGCGTCGAGGACTGCATCGTCGGCGCCGGTTCCAACGAAGGCGCCCAGGGCTACAACATCGGGCGCAACGTCGCGGTGCTGTCGCGCCTGGGCACCGGTACCGCGGGCATGACCCTCAACCGTTTCTGTTCGTCCGGCCTGCAGGCGATCGCCATCGCGGCCAACCAGATCGCGTCCGGTTGCAGTGACGTCATTGTCGCCGGCGGGGTCGAGTCCATCAGCCTGACGATGAAGAGCGTCAACACCGACAACCTGATCAACCCGCTGCTCAAGGAGCAGGTGCCGGGCATCTATTTCCCCATGGGCCAGACCGCCGAGGTGGTCGCCCGGCGTTATAACGTGAGTCGCGAGGAGCAGGACTTGTATGCCCTGCAGAGCCAGCAGCGCACCGCGGCGGCCCAGGCGGCCGGGCTGTTCGACGACGAGATCGTGGCGATGGCGGTGAAGTACCGGGTCGAGGACAAGAACAGCGGCCAGGTGCAGATCCTCGACGGCGTGGTCGATCGCGACGACTGCAACCGCCCGGACACCACCCTGGAAAGCCTGGCCGGTTTGAAACCGGTGTTCGCCGAAGACGGCTCGGTGACCGCCGGCAACTCCTCGCAATTGTCCGATGGCGCCTCCATGACCCTGGTCATGAGCCTGGAGCGGGCCCTGGCGCTGGGGCTCAAGCCCAAGGCGTTCTTCCGCGGCTTCACCGTGGCCGGTTGCGAGCCGGACGAAATGGGCATCGGCCCGGTGTTCTCGGTGCCCAGGCTGCTCAAGGCCAAGGGCCTGCAAGTGGACGACATCGACCTCTGGGAGTTGAACGAGGCCTTCGCCTCGCAATGCCTGTACAGCCGCAACCGGCTGCAGATCGACAACGCCAGGTACAACGTCAACGGCGGCTCGATCTCCATCGGCCACCCGTTCGGCATGACCGGTTCGCGCCAGGTCGGCCACCTGGTGCGGGAACTGCAACGGCGCAACCTGCGCTACGGCATCGTCACCATGTGCGTCGGCGGTGGCATGGGTGCGACCGGGTTGTTCGAAGCGGTGCGCTAAGCCGTCAGACGGGGTGGAACCTATCGCGGGCAAGCCTCGCTCCTACAGAACGGTGGTGCTTCTGTAGGAGCGAGGCTTGCCCGCGATGCTTTTTGCGACCTGCACCATCCTGTTTACGTTCCCCCTCCAACTGTCTCTGTGTAAGTCACGGCCCCGGGCCTAGAATGCGGGCTCTCTCCATCAGGCTTTTGGGGGTCGCATGCATATCTCGTCCGGTCGCTGGGTCTACGGCTTGTTCCTCGCACTGCTGACGGCGCTGCTGTGGGGCATCCTGCCGATCAAGCTCAAGCAAGTGTTGCTGGTGATGGACCCGGTGACCGTGACCTGGTTTCGCCTGTTGGTGTCCGGTGGTTTCCTGCTGGTCTACCTGGCGGCGGTCAAGCGTTTGCCCAGCTGGCGGGTACTCGGGCCGCGCGGCGGCTGGCTGGTGCTGATGGCCGTCTGCGGGCTGGTGGGCAACTATGTGCTGTACCTGATGGGGCTGAACCTGCTGAGCCCCGGAACCGCGCAACTGGTGGTGCAGATGGGGCCGATCCTGTTGCTGATCGCCAGCCTGTTTGTATTCAAGGAGCGTTTCAGCCTGGGGCAGGGGATTGGCCTGGCGGTGCTGCTGATCGGTTTCGGGGTGTTTTTCAATCAGCGCCTGACCGAGCTGCTGACGTCCTTGAGCAACTACACTGCCGGTGTGCTGACGGTGCTCGCCGCCTCGGCGGTCTGGACCTTCTACGCCCTGGGCCAGAAGCAGTTGCTGACGGTGTGGAATTCCTTGCAGGTGATGATGGTGATCTACCTGTTCTGCGCGCTGTTGCTCACCCCGTGGGCCCATCCTCTCGAAGCGCTTGAATTGAGCCCGCTGCAAGGCTGGCTGTTGCTGGCCTGCTGCCTGAATACCCTGATCGCCTACGGTGCGTTTGCCGAAGCGCTGGCCCATTGGGAAGCGTCGCGGGTCAGTGCCACGCTGGCGATCACGCCCTTGGTGACCTTCGCCGCAGTGGCGGTGGCGGCCTGGTTGTGGCCCGAATATGTGCATGCCGAACAGATCAACGGCCTGGGGTATGGCGGGGCGGTGCTGGTGGTGCTGGGGTCGGCCTTGACGGCCCTGGGGCCGTCGCTGATGGCCGGGCTCAAGGCGCGGCGGGTGCGTATGGACGTGCCGCAGAGCTAGGGCGCGTTATCGTTGATCGCGGGCAAGCCCCTATCCTGTAGGAGCGAGGCTTGCCCACGATAGCATCTGTTCAATCACTGCCTTCCATCAGCCCTGCTTGCCAGCCTCCAACATGTTTTCCGGACGCACCCAGGCATCGAACTCTTCATCCGTCAGATAACCCAGCTCCAGGGCCGCTTCACGCAAGGTGCGGTTCTCGGCATAGGCCTTCTTGGCGATCTCGGCGGACTTGTCGTAGCCGATATGGGTGTTGAGCGCGGTGACCAGCATCAGCCCGCGTTCCAGATGGTCGGCCATCTGCACCGGGTCGGGCTCCAGGCCGGCGATGCAGTGCTGCTGGAAGTTGCTGCAGCCGTCGGCGAGCAGGCGCACCGATTGCAGCAGGTTGTGGATGATCACCGGCTTGAACACGTTCAGTTGCAGGTGGCCCTGGCTGGCGGCGAAGCCGATGGCCACGTCGTTGCCCATCACCTGGCACGCCAGCATGGACAGGGCTTCGCACTGGGTCGGGTTGACCTTGCCCGGCATGATCGAGCTGCCCGGTTCGTTGGCTGGCAGCCTGACCTCGGCCAACCCGGCCCGTGGTCCGGAGCCCAGCAGGCGCAGGTCGTTGGCGATTTTCATCAGGCACACCGCCAGGGTCTTCAGCGCGCCGGATAGCGTGGTCAGGGGTTCGTGGCCGGCGAGGGCGGCGAACTTGTTCGGCGCAGTGACAAACGGCAGGCCGGACAAGGCCGCCAGCTCGGCGGCGATCGCCTCGCCGAAACCATGGGGCGAGTTCAGTCCGGTGCCGACAGCGGTACCGCCCTGGGCCAGCTCGCAGACCGCTGGCAGGGCCGCGCGAATGGCGCGCTCGGCGTAGTCCAGTTGCGCGATGAAGGCCGACAGCTCCTGGCCGAAAGTGATGGGGGTGGCATCCATCATGTGGGTGCGCCCGGTTTTCACCAGCTTCATGTGCCGTGCCGCGAGTTCAGCCAGGCCGCCGGACAGCTCGGCGATCGAGGGCAACAGATGCTGCTGCACCGCCTGGGCCGCGGCGATGTGCATTGCCGTGGGGAAGCAGTCGTTGGAGCTTTGCGAGCGATTCACATGGTCGTTGGGGTGCACCGGGGTCTTGCCGCCGCGCGGGTTGCCGGCCAGTTCGTTGGCGCGACCGGCGATCACCTCGTTGACGTTCATGTTGCTCTGGGTGCCGCTGCCCGTCTGCCAGACCACCAGTGGGAACTGGTCGTCATGCTGGCCGTCCAGCACCTCGTCGGCGGCCTGTTCGATCAGGCGGGCGATGTCAGCCGGCAGATCGCCGTTGCGGTCGTTGACCCGGGCCGCGGCCTTCTTGATCAACGCCAGGGCATGCAGGACCGACAGCGGCATGCGCTCGTTGCCGATGGCGAAGTTGATCAGCGAACGCTGGGTCTGGGCGCCCCAATAGGCGTCGTCCGGGACTTCAACCTGGCCAAGGCTGTCGGTTTCGATTCGACTCATCGTGCTCACTCCTGTAGGTCTGATTGCGCAGTTTAGGCCGTGATCCACCGCCTGGGTTCCATAAAGCGCCTTTTGTGTCATTTGGTCGAGCAAATGCAGGCACCACAAGGCTTGGGGTTGAGCGACAGAGTTTTTTAGGCGCAGAATGGTCGCCCTTGGGGTTATACCTCGCCTGCTAGAAAAGGAAACTCGATGACTCGTCTTCGTGCCATCTGTACCGCGGTTGTTCTGGTTTGCGCCAGCGGCCAGGTGCTTGCCGATACCGCCAGCCACAACGCCAGTGCCGAAGCTTTCCTGACCCTGGCGCACGCTGACAAGCTGGGCACTCCGGTGTACATGCAAGTGCAGCAAATGTTCGCCCAGCGTTTTGAACAGACCAAAGCCCCAGAGTCGAAAAAAGCCGTGCTGGAAACCTACCAGGCCAAGGCCAACGCCGCCCTGGACCAGGCCATCGGCTGGAACAAGCTGAAGCCGGACATGGTCAAGCTCTACACCAGCAACTTCAGCGAATCCGAGCTCAAGGACCTGGTGGCGTTCTACCAGTCGCCGCTGGGCAAGAAAGTCCTGGAAAAAATGCCGCAGCTGACCCAGCAATCGGCCCAGATGACCCAGGCCAAGCTGGAAAGCGCGGTACCGGTAGTCAACAAGCTGCTGGCCGACATGACCGCCGAACTCGAGCCTAAGGCCGCACCGGCGAAGAAGAAGTAAGCGGAGCCAGGAATGACCATGCAACAACGTATCGAATCGGCACTGGGCGCATTGCAGCCTGAGCATTTGCAGGTGCTGGATGAAAGCCATATGCACAGCCGCGGCCTGGAGACCCATTTCAAGGCCGTGCTGGTCAGCGAGCAGTTTGCCGGGCTCAACAGCGTCAAGCGTCACCAGAAGGTCTACGCGACCCTGGGCGAGCTGATGGGCCAGTTTCATGCGTTGGCGCTGCATACCTACACGCCAGAGGAATGGGCGAAGATCGGCGTGGCCCCGGCCTCGCCGACCTGCGCTGGCGGCAGCAAGCATTAACCACAGGTTTTTTGCTAGAATCCGCAACGCGCCGCTCAGTCGGCGCGTTTTTTTTGCATCCGGTTCACCCTTTGCGAGGGTAGCCACCTGGAGAATTACCCATGACACAACAGATTGTCGTGGCGGCACTGTATAAGTTCGTCACCCTCGAAGATTACGTTGCCCTGCGCGAACCGCTGCTCAACGCGATGCTCGACAACGGCATCAAGGGCACCCTGCTGATCGCCGAAGAAGGTATCAACGGCACCGTTTCCGGTAGCCGCGAAGGCATCGACGGGCTGCTGGCCTGGCTCAAGAACGACCCGCGCATGGTCGACATCGATCACAAGGAATCGTACTGCGACGAGCAGCCGTTCTACCGCACCAAGGTCAAGCTCAAGAAAGAGATCGTGACCCTGGGCGTACCCGGCGTTGACCCGAACAAGAAGGTCGGCACCTATGTCGAACCGCAGGACTGGAACGCGCTGATCAGCGACCCGCAAGTGCTGCTGATCGACACCCGCAACGACTATGAAGTCTCGATCGGCACCTTCGAAGGCGCCATCGACCCGAAGACCACCAGTTTTCGCGAATTCCCCGACTACATCAAAGCCAACTTCGACCCGAGCAAGCACAAGAAAGTCGCGATGTTCTGCACCGGCGGCATTCGTTGCGAGAAAGCTTCGAGCTACATGCTCAGCGAAGGCTTCGGCGAGGTCTTCCACCTCAAGGGCGGTATCCTCAAATACCTCGAAGAGGTGCCGCAGCAAGAGAGTAAATGGCAGGGCGACTGCTTCGTCTTCGATAATCGGGTGACCGTGCGTCACGACCTCAGCGAAGGCGACTACGATCAATGTCATGCCTGCCGCACGCCGGTAAGCGTCGAGGATCGCGCCAGCGAGCACTATGTGCCGGGTATCAGTTGCCCGCACTGCTGGGACACGCTGAGCGAGAAAACCCGCCGTAGCGCCATCGACCGGCAGAAGCAGATTGAACTGGCCAAGGCTCGCAACATGCCGCACCCGATCGGTTACAACTACAAGCAATCTTCTTCCGAGGCCTGAGCCATGTCTGCCCGCCTGCTCTATGTGATGGACCCGATGTGTTCGTGGTGCTGGGGCTTCGCTCCAGTGGCCGAGGCCCTGGTCGAGCAGGCGCGGGCCGCGGGCGTCGAGTTGCATCTGGTGGTGGGCGGCCTGCGGACTGGCAGTGGCTCGGCACTGGAGCCGACCACCCGCCGCTATATCCTCGAACACTGGCAGGCGGTCACCGAGGCCACCGGCCAGCCGTTCAAGTTCGAGGGCGCCTTGGCCGACGGTTTTGTCTATGACACCGAGCCTGCGTGCCGCGCCATCGTCACGGCGCGCAGCCTGGCGCCGGATTGCGCCTGGAAACTCTTGCGCCTGATCCAGCGGGCTTTTTACGTCGAAGGCCGGGATGTCACTCGCGCCAGCGTTCTGGTGGAACTGGCCGAGGAAGCGGGTGTGCCGCGCATCGAGTTCGCCGAGGCGTTCGATCGCGCCGAGCAGCATGCCGCGACCGCCGCCGATTTCACCTGGGTCCAGGACCTGGGGATTGCCGGCTTCCCGACGATGCTGGCCGAGCGCAATGGCCAGCTGGCCTTGTTGACCAATGGCTACCAGCCCCTGAGTGAGCTGTCTCCACTGCTCGGCCGCTGGCTGGAGCGTGCCGCCTGTGCGTGATCCACAAGCGCCGGAACCCGTCGATCGCCTGAGCTGGGCGCAAGTCCGCCGGCTGGCACTGCAGCATAAAAAAGCCCTGTGGATCGCCAATGGCGTGGCCGTCCTGGCGACGCTGTGCAGCGTGCCTATCCCGTTGCTGCTGCCGCTGTTGGTGGACGAAGTGCTGCTGGGGCATGGCGATGCCGCGCTGAAGGTGATGAACCACGCCTTGCCCGCGGGCTGGCAGAGCGCCGCCGGCTACATCGGCCTGATGTTGTTGATCACCCTGATGCTGCGTTGCTCGGCGCTACTGTTCAACGTGCTGCAGGCCCGGTTGTTTGCCGGGTTGGCCAAGGACATTGTCTATCGCATCCGTCTGCGGCTGATCGAGCGCCTCAAGCGCATTTCCCTGGGCGAGTATGAAAGCCTGGGCAGCGGTACGGTGACGACTCACTTGGTCACCGACCTCGACACCCTCGACAAGTTTGTCGGCGAAACCCTCAGCCGTTTTCTGGTGGCCATGCTCACGCTGGTGGGCACCGCGGGCATCCTGATGTGGATGCATTGGCAGCTGGCGCTGCTGATCCTGTTGTTCAATCCCCTGGTGATCTATGCCACGGTGCAGTTGGGCAAGCGGGTCAAACACCTGAAAAAGCTCGAGAACGACAGCACCTCGCGTTTCACCCAGGCCCTGACCGAAACCCTGGATGCGATCCAGGAAGTCCGTGCGGGCAATCGCCAGGGCTTTTTCCTCGGCCGTCTCGGCCGGCGTGCCCAGGATGTGCGGGACTACGCGGTGGCCTCGCAATGGAAGAGCGACGCCTCCAATCGTGCCAGTGGGCTGCTGTTCCAGTTCGGTATCGATATCTTTCGTGCGGCGGCCATGCTCACCGTGCTGTTTTCCGATCTGTCCATCGGCCAGATGCTGGCTGTATTCAGCTACCTGTGGTTCATGATCGGCCCGGTGGAACAACTGCTGAACCTGCAGTACGCCTACTATGCCGCCGGTGGCGCGTTGTCGCGCATCAACGAGCTGCTGTCGCGGGCCGACGAGCCGCAGTATGCCGGCGGTGTCGACCCGTTCCAGGGGCGCGAGACCGTGGGTATCGAAGTCAGCGGCCTGAGTTTCGGCTACGGCGACGAGCTGGTGCTGGACCAAATGAACCTGTCGATCGAGCCGGGGGAGAAGGTGGCGATCGTCGGCGCCAGCGGCGGCGGCAAAAGTACCCTGGTGCAGCTGTTGCTGGGGCTCTACACACCGCAGGCGGGCGTGATTCGTTTTGGCGGCAAGACCCAGCAGGAAATCGGCCTGGAAACCCTGCGGGAAAACGTGGCGGTGGTGTTGCAGCATCCGGCGCTGTTCAACGACAGCATCCGCGCCAACCTGACCATGGGCCGCGAGCGCAGCGACGAAGCCTGTTGGCGGGCGTTGGAAATTGCCCAGTTGGACTCGACGGTCCGCGCCCTGGCCAACGGCCTGGACAGTGTGGTCGGCCGTTCCGGCGTGCGTCTGTCTGGCGGCCAGCGCCAGCGCCTGGCCATCGCGCGGATGGTCCTGGCCGAACCCAAGGTGGTGATCCTCGACGAAGCCACCTCCGCGCTGGACGCCGCCACCGAGTACAACCTGCACCAGGCGCTGACGCGTTTCCTCCACGGCCGGACCACGCTGATCATTGCCCACCGCCTGTCCGCGGTAAAACAGGCGGATCGGGTTCTAGTGTTCGATGGCGGACAGATTGCCGAAGATGGCGACCATCAGCAGCTAATTGCCGACGGCGGCCTTTACGCCAAGCTTTACGGGCATTTGCAGCAAGTCCAGCGACCTTGAGTTTTATCCGGTTTTCTGTGCTTAGTGCTTGAATTCTCTGGTGGAAATGACCCTCCTGGGGCGCGGCCCTGTCGTGTCTCGACTGGCAGCGTGCTCGAACGTCACGGCCTGTGCGCTCGAAGCGGCGGAAATTAGCCTAGTCTGTGCTGTCAGGAGCGGTATTTCCTCGGGTGTTCATCTGGCAGTGCTTATGCAAGGGACCTCATGAAGCAAAAGCGGACTCTCGGAACGCCACGGTTATTGGGCATCGTCTGGCCATTTATTGCGGTGGTGTTGTTTCAAGCGCTGTTGGGTGGCCTCAGCTTATATGTCCTTTCGGCGGTACGTGGTTACGTTGCCGGGGAGAGCCTTTGGTCCAAGGGCCAGAAGGACGCCATCTACTACCTCAATCTCTACGCCGACAGCCGCGACGAATCGATCTTTCTGAAGTACCAGAATGCTATTGCCGTGCCTCAGGGCGGGCATGAGCTGCGGGTCGCGCTGGATCAGCAACCGCCCGACCTGAATGCCGCGCGGGCGGGGATTCTCAAGGGTGGCAACCACCCTGACGACAGCGACAGCGTGATCTGGCTGTACCTGAACTTCCGCCATTTCAGCTACCTGGAAAAAGCCATCGACCTGTGGACCGTGGGCGACAGTTATCTGGTGCAGCTCGACAGCGTGGCCCATGAAATGCACCGCAGCATTACCAGCAACCAGGCCTCCGAAGCCGATATCCAGCGCTGGAAGAACCAGATTTTCGCCATCAACGATGGCGTGACGCCCGCTGCCAAGGCCTTTAGCGATGCTTTGGGCGAGGGCTCGCGGGTCATCCTGCGGCTGTTGCTGATCACCAACCTGGCCACCGCGCTGGGGCTGATTGTCCTGGCCTTGCTGCGCACCCATAAGCTGCTGGCCCAGCGTCATGAATTTGCCAGCGCCCTGCAGTTGGAAAAGGAACGGGCGCAGATCACCCTGCAATCCATTGGCGACGGTGTCATCACCACCGACGTGGACGGCGCCATCGCCTACATGAACCCGGCCGCCGAGGAAATGACTCACTGGAAGGCCGAGCAGGCCATGGGGCTGCCGCTGGCGGCCTTGTTCAATCTGCTGGATGAAAATGCCCAGACCGACGGCTTTACCCTGATCGAGCACATTCTCAGTGGCCAGCTCAGTGGTGGCAGCGAGCACTCGAAGCTGATCCAGCGCCTGGATGGCAGCACGGTGTCGGTGACTCTGGTCGGCGCGCCGATCCAGAATGCCGGCAAGGTCAGCGGTACGGTGCTGGTGCTGCACGACATGACCCAGGAGCGCCAGTACATCGCCAATCTGTCCTGGCAGGCGACCCACGACGCCTTGACTGGCCTGGCGAACCGTCGCGAGTTCGAATACCGCCTGGAGCAGGCATTGCACAGCTTGAGCCGGCAACCGGGGCGGCACGCCCTGATGTTCCTCGACCTGGACCAGTTCAAGCTGGTCAACGACACCTGCGGTCATGCGGCAGGGGACGAGTTGCTCCGGCATATCTGCGCCTTGCTCCAGTCGGGCCTGCGCGAGGGCGATACCCTGGCGCGCCTGGGGGGCGATGAGTTCGGCATCCTGCTGGAGAACTGCTCGCCGGAAGCGGCGGAAAAGATCGCCGAAGGCCTGCGCCAGACGGTGCAGAACCTGCATTTTGTCTGGAAGGGCCGGCCCTTCGTCACCACGGTCAGCATTGGCCTGGTGCATGTGGCGCAAACCCCGACCACCCTCGAAGCATCACTGCGGGCAGCGGACATGGCGTGCTACATGGCCAAGGAGAAAGGGCGCAACCGGGTCCAGGTCTATCATGCGGACGACTCGGAGCTGTCCCTGCGGTTCGGTGAAATGGCCTGGGTACAGCGCCTGCATATGGCCCTGGAGGAAAACCGCTTCTGTCTTTATGCCCAGGAAATAGCCGCCCTGGGTCATGTGGACCGGCTCGGCGGGCATATCGAGATTCTGCTGCGCCTGCACGACGAGGCGGGGCGGATGATCCTGCCCGACAGCTTCATTCCGGCCGCCGAGCGTTACGGCCTGATGACCTCCCTGGACCGTTGGGTGGTGGAGAATGTGTTCAAGATCATCGCCGAGTGCATCCGCGAGGAGCGCGAAGGGCCCCTGGCGATGTGTGCGATCAATCTGTCGGGCGCGACCATCGGTGACGAGGCTTTCCTGGACTTCCTGCGCGAGCAGTTCATCGTCCACGGTGTGCCACCGGACCTGATTTGTTTTGAAATCACCGAGACCAGCGCTATCTCCAATCTCGGCAGTGCGATTCGATTTATCAACGAGCTCAAGGGCTTGGGCTGTCACTTTTCGTTGGATGACTTTTGTGCGGGAATGTCGTCATTCGCTTATCTCAAACATTTGCCTGTAGACTTCCTCAAGATCGATGGAAGTTTCGTAAAAGATATGCTGGACGACCCGATCAATCGCGCGATGGTCGAGGTGATCAACCATATCGGTCATGTGATGGGCAAACGCACGATTGCCGAGTTTGTCGAAACACCGCAGATTGAGCAGGCATTGTTGGAGATTGGCGTGGATTACGCTCAGGGCTACCTGATCGAGCGCCCGCAACTCTTCACCTGCGACAGTCTGCAGTGCCGGCCTTCGCGACCACAGCCTCTGTTGTTCAAGGCTCCTGGCACGTTCCGTTGAATCTCTCGCTGATCCGTACCATCACCATCAAAAGGAGCCCCGACAGTGATCGACGCATTCAACAGAACCGGTCCGCTCATGGACGCTGCAAGCTATCCGGCCTGGGCCCAGCAGCTGATCCAGGATTGCAGCGAGAGCAAGCGCCGCGTGGTCGACCACGAACTGTACCAGCGCATGCGCGACAACAAGCTCAGCAACAAAACCATGCGCCAGTACCTGATCGGCGGCTGGCCGGTTGTCGAGCAGTTCGCCCTGTACATGGCGCAGAACCTGACCAAGACCCGCTTCGCCCGTCACCCCGGGGAAGACATGGCGCGGCGCTGGCTGATGCGCAATATCCGGGTCGAGCTCAATCATGCCGATTACTGGGTGAACTGGAGCCGCGCCCATGGCGTGAGCCTGGAAGATCTGCAGGCGCAGCAAGTCCCACCGGAGCTGCACGCTTTGAGTCATTGGTGCTGGCACACCAGCTCCGCCGACTCATTGATCGTGGCGATCGCTGCGACCAACTACGCAATCGAGGGTGCCACGGGTGAGTGGTCGGCGCTGGTCTGCTCCTCCGGCGTGTATGCGGCGGCCTTTCCCGAAGAAGAGCGCAAGCGGGCGATGAAGTGGCTGAAAATGCATGCCCAGTACGATGATGCGCATCCTTGGGAGGCGCTGGAAATCATCTGTACCCTGGCCGGCATGAAGCCGAGCAAAGCCTTGCAGGGCGAGCTGCGCCAGGCGATCTGCAAGAGTTATGACTACATGTACCTGTTCCTGGAGCGTTGCATGCAACAGGAAAAGACCCCGGCGGCCCGTGAGCGGATGGCGCTGGTCGAAGGTTGAATGGCGGCCTCCGATGAAGGCGGCCCCAGCCATTCTCTCAGCCGGCCATCGCCAGGCGGTTGCGGCCTTCGCGCTTGGCCACATACAGCGCGCTGTCCGCACGGCGCAGCAGGCTCTCGGCTGACTCCCCCGGCAGCAGGGTCGAGCAACCCAGGCTGACCGTCAGCTCGATCAACTTGCCATCCGCCCAGTAATCCTTGGCCTGGGCCGCCTGGCGCAGCCGTTCTCCCACCATGGCGGCGGCATCGCGTCCAGTGTTGGACAGCAGGATCAGGAACTCCTCGCCGCCAAAACGAAACACCATGTCGACGTTGCGCAACTGCGCCTTGATGGCCGCGGCAACAGCCTTGAGCACTTCATCGCCGGCGCTGTGGCCGTGGCTGTCGTTGATTCTCTTGAAGTGATCGATATCCAGCATCAGCAGCGACAGTGGGTGCAGGTGGCGGCGGGCCATTTCGATTTCCCGTTGCAGCGTCTGGTCCATGGCGATCCGGTTGCCGGTATCGGTCAAAGGGTCGCGCAGGGCACTACGGGTCGCGGCCCGATAGAGCAGGGCATTGCGCATCGGATAAAGCAGGGTGGACAGCAGGGATTCCAGATGGCCCTGTTCCTGGTCGCTGAAACGCTGATTGCGCCGAAATACCAGCTCGCCCATGGTCTCGCCTTCATGGCTCAGGCTGTAGCTGATGGAGTGGTGGCCGCGCTGGCCGAACTCCAGGCGCAGGTCGCTGGGCTTGTGCTGGTAAACCAGGGCATCCAGGGGCACAAGGCGTTGGGTTTCGCGGAAGAACAGGCCGAGAATGCGTTGCGGCTCCAGGCTGGTCTGTAATTGCAGGCTCAGCTGCTGGCGCAACTGGGCAAGGCTGACCGGGCGTTGCAGGAGTGGTGACTGCTGGCCAAAGCCCAGGCGTTGCAATTTGGCGCTATCGAAGTCAATTGCGTTGGTCTGGGTCGGTATTTTCATATGGCGTGAGCCCCTGGGCACGTAATGCAGTCTTACTGGCTGGGTGAGAGCGGCTCATGGCTGCACGTCATACTGTTCCATCAGTCCCGTAGGACAAGCGATCACAGTCTAATCCGCTTTACGGGCCGTTATAAGCCCCGACTCGATCGTCGCTGAGTTTCGCCAATACACTGCCTATTTGAGGGAGATGAGAGCGAAAGTCATGCCATTCGCTTCATCCGAGTAAAATGCTTTTGAATTCAGCGGGTTGGCTGGCCGTGCCGAGGCTTGGAGTGGCCCGGGGTGGCATTTGTCTGGCGATGACGGGGTGGAAGGCTGGCAGGAAAGGAGTGCCGCGACGATATTCCGCCGCGGCCAAAGAACGGATTACTGGGCGTCGAATGCCTGGCCGTTGATCCCGGTACTGTCTGGACCCATGAGGTACAGGTAGACCGGCATGATCTCCTCGGGGGCCGGGTTGTTGCTCGGGTTTTCCCCTGGATAGGCCTGGGCGCGCATGCTGGTGCGGGTAGCGCCCGGATTGACACTGTTGGCGCGCACCGGTGCGACACCGTCGACTTCGTCGGCCAGGGTTTGCATCAGGCCTTCGGTGGCGAACTTCGAAACGCCATAGGCGCCCCAGTAGGCACGGCCCTTGCGGCCAACGCTGCTGGAGGTGAACACCACCGAGGCGTCCTGGGACAGCTTGAGCAGCGGCAGCAGGGTGCTGGTCAGCATGAACATGGCATTGACGTTGACTTGCATCACCCGCATGAAGTTCTCGCCCGACAGCTGTTCCAACGGCGTGCGCGGACCAATGATCGAGGCATTGTGCAGCAGGCCATCGAGGTGACCGAACTCCGCTTCGACCATGGCGGCCAGTTCGTCGTACTGGTGCGGCAGGGCGGTTTCCAGGTTGAACGGAATCACCACCGGCTGAGGATGGCCGGCGGCTTCGATCTCGTCATAAACCTGGGTCAGGTTGGCTTCGGTCTTGCCCAGCAGCAGTACGGTGGCGCCGTGGGCGGCGAAGGTCTTGGCGGCAGCGGCGCCGATGCCGCGGCCGGCACCGGTGACCAGAATGACCCGATCCTTGAGCAGTTCGGGGCGGGCGGAATAATCAAACATAAAAACCTCGGGAAATCAGAAGCGAAAGCCAGGGCAGATCAGCAGCTGCACAGCGCCTGGTCCAGGACCTGGCGCAGTTCCAGCGGATGATCGACCACCACGTCGGCGCCCCAGTGCTTGGGATTGTCGTCCGGATGGATGTAACCGTAGGTCACGGCGGCGGTCCTGGTGCCTGCGTCGCGGCCCGATTCGATGTCGCGCAGGTCGTCACCGACGAACAGTACGCTGGCCGGGTCGAGGTCGAGCATCTTGCACGCCAGGATCAATGGTTCCGGATCGGGTTTGCTGTTCTTCACGTGATCCGGGCAGATCAGCAGGGCGGAACGTTCCGCCAGGCCCAACTGCTGCATGATTGGCTCGGCAAATCGCACCGGCTTGTTGGTGACCACGCCCCAGAGCAGATTGGCCTTCTCGATATCGGCCAGCAGCTCGGCCATGCCGTCGAACAGTTTGCTGTGCACCGCGCAATGCTTGAGGTAACGCTCCAGAAACTCCAGGCGCAGCTCCTCGAAACCCGGGGATTCCGGGTCCATCGAGAAGGTCACGGCGACCATCGCCCGGGCGCCACCGGAGATTTCGTCACGGATATGTTTGTCCGCGATCGGCGCCAGGCCGCGGTCGGCGCGCATGGCCTGGCAGATGGCGATGAAGTCCGGCGCGGTGTCGAGCAGGGTGCCGTCCATGTCGAAAAGAACTGCTCTGATACGCATGGGCTTATTCCTCCCGCAGGGTCTGGATCATGTAGTTGACGTCGACGTCGGCGGCCAGCTTGTAGTGCTTGGTCAGCGGGTTGTAGGTCAGGCCGATGATGTCCTTGACGCTCAGGCCGGCGTCACGGCTCCAGGCGCCCAGCTCGGAAGGCCGGATGAATTTCTTGAAGTCATGGGTGCCGCGCGGCAGCAGCTTCATGATGTATTCGGCGCCGATGATGGCGAACAGATAGGCCTTCGGATTGCGGTTGATGGTGGAGAAGAACACCTGGCCGCCGGGCTTGACCATGCGAAAGCACGCGCGGATCACCGAAGAGGGGTCCGGTACGTGCTCGAGCATTTCCAGGCAGGTGACGACGTCGAACTGCTCGGGCATTTCCTCGGCCAGGGCTTCGGCGGTGATCTGCCGATACTCGACGTTTACCCCGGACTCCAGTTGATGCAGTTGTGCCACCGCCAGCGGGGCCTCGCCCATGTCGATACCCGTTACCGTGGCGCCGCGCTGGGCCATGGCTTCGCTGAGGATGCCGCCGCCGCAACCGACGTCGAGGACATTCTTGCCGGCCAGGTTGACGCGCTCGTCAATCCAGTTGACCCGCAGCGGGTTGATATCGTGCAGCGGTTTGAATTCGCTCTCGCGGTCCCACCAGCGATGGGCGAGGGCTTCGAATTTGGCGATTTCGGCGTGGTCGACGTTACTCATGGGTAATCCTCTGAATCTGGAAAATTCTGGCTGTCGGTCTCGAGCCGGGGCTCGAGGGTTCCTGCTATTCGGTATGGCCGCTGATGCGCCGGCCCCAGGCTGTCGCCGTGGCGTGCAGCTGTTGTTCGTCCAGGCGCGTCAGGCGCCGGTCGTCGAGCAATTGCTTGCCGGCGACCCAAAGGTGTTTCACGCAATCGCGGCCGGTGGCATATATAAGCTGCGAAACCGGGTCATAGATCGGTTGCTGCGCCAGGCCGGACAGGTCAAAGGCCACCAGGTCCGCGGCCTTGCCGAGTTCCAGCGAGCCGATCTCGCTCTCCAGGCCCAGGGCCCGCGCGCCGTTGAGGGTGGCCATGCGCAGCGCCTGGTGGGCATTCAGGGCGGTGGCCGAGCCTGCCACGGCCTTGGCCAGCAATGCGGCGGTGCGGATTTCGCCGAGCAGGTCCAGGTCGTTGTTGCTGGCGGCCCCGTCGGTGCCTACTGCAACATTGACGCCAGCCTGCCACAGCCGTTCCACCGGACAGAAGCCGCTGGCCAGTTTCAGGTTCGACTCCGGGCAATGAATGACATTGCTATTGGTTTCTACCAGCAAAGCCAGGTCGTCATCGCTGATTTGGGTCATGTGTACGGCCTGGAAGCGCGGCCCGAGCAGTCCCAGTCGCGCCAGGCGGGCCAGGGGCCGCTCGCCGTGCCGGGCGACGGCCTGTTCCACCTCGAAGGCGGTTTCATGGACATGCATATGAATGGAGGCATCGAGCTCTTCGGCAATGATCCGGATCTTCTCCAGGTTTTCGTCGCCGACCGTGTAGGGCGCGTGGGGACCGAAGGTGACCTTGATGCGCGGATGATGCTTGAGGTCGCTGAACAGCTCGACGCCCTGGCGAATGGCCTCGTCGGCGCTGTGGGCGCCCGGAATCGGAAAGTCGAGGACTGGAATGGCGATCTGCGCCCGAATGCCGCTGTTGTGCACGCGCTCGCTGGCAACCTTCGGAAAGAAGTACATGTCGGAAAAGCAGCTGATACCGCCTTTGAGCTGTTCGGCGATGGCCAGGTCGGTACCGTCGCGGACGAAGGCTTCATCGACCCATTTGGCTTCGGCGGGCCAGATGTGGTTCTCCAGCCAGGTCATCAGCGGCAGATCGTCGGCCAGGCCGCGGAACAGGGTCATCGCCGCGTGGCCGTGGGCGTTGATCAGGCCAGGGCTGAGCAGCATGCCCGGCAACTCGCGGACCTCGGCAGCCTGCAGCTTCAAGGCCGCGGCGCGCGGGCCGATGAACACGATGCGGCCGTCGCGGATACCCAGGCCGTGCTCCTTGAGCACCACGCCGGCCGGTTCAACAGGCACCAGCCAGGCCGGCAACAGGAGTAGGTCGAGCGCAACGACAGGGTTCGGCATCGAAGATCGGTTCCAGGGCGTTTGTGGAGGATGGCGAAGTATACCCGAGCGTCTTCGCCGGGGGATCGCTATAATCGGCGGCTTTTGTTCATGAGTGCGGGGTGAGGGATGCGCGATCGACTGTTGGCAGCGGAGAAGGTGAAGGCCATCGATTGGCGGGATGACGCCCTGTATCTGCTCGATCAGCGTATTTTGCCCTTCGAGGAAAGCTGGATTGCCTACACCAGCGCGGCTGGCGTCGCGCAGGCCATTCGCGAAATGGTGGTGCGTGGCGCGCCGGCAATCGGCATTAGCGCCGCGTATGGCGTGGTCCTGGCGGCGCGCGCGCGTTTTGCCGCCGGTGGTGACTGGCAGGCGGCGATGGAAGAAGACTTCGCACTGCTCGCCGACTCGCGTCCGACCGCGGTCAACCTGTCCTGGGCGCTGAACCGCATGCGTGAACGTCTGGAGCGCCTCAAGGGCCACGCCGACCCGCTGGCGGTGCTGGAGGCGGAAGCCCTGGCCATTCATGAAAGCGACCGCGAAGCCAACCTGACCATGGCCCAGTTGGGTGTCGACCTGATTCGCCGGCATCAGGGCAATGCCCAGGCCATCCTGACCCACTGCAATACCGGCGCCCTGGCGACCGGCGGCTTCGGAACGGCCCTGGGGGTGATTCGCGGGGCCTTTATCGAAGGTATGGTCGAGCGGGTGTATGCCAATGAAACCCGTCCCTGGCTGCAAGGCTCGCGGCTGACTGCCTGGGAGCTGGCCAACGAAGGCATCCCGGTGACCTTGAATGCCGACTCCGCTGCCGCGCACATCATGAAAACCAAGGGCGTGACCTGGGTGATCGTTGGCGCCGACCGCATTACCGCCAATGGCGATGTGGCGAACAAGATCGGCACCTATCAGCTGGCGGTCAATGCAATGCACCACGGCGTGCGTTTCATGGTGGTCGCGCCGAGTTCGACCATCGACATGGCCCTGGCCAGTGGCGAAGACATTCCGATCGAGGAGCGTGATGGCAAGGAGTTGCTCGAGGTCGGCGGCAAGCGGGTAGGGGCGGATGTGGAGGCCTACAACCCGGTATTCGACGTCACCCCGGCGGACCTGATCGACGCCATCGTCACCGAGAAAGGCATAGTCGAGCGTCCCGATACCGCGAAAATGGCCCAATTGATGTGCCGCAAGCGCTTGCACTGAGATCGTTTTGCAAAAGGTTTCGCTGACGGCTGCCGTGGGGTGGTCGTCAGTCCGGGAAAAAATCCGCATTTACGCGCGAAATCAGCCTCTGAGCTTCTCTCGTCTCTTATCAGCCTGTCACCGGTCAACTAACTATGCTCCATGCGCATCAGGGGGATAGGTGCGTGGCGGCGATTGTGATAACATCCGGCGGTTTCCAAGGTGGTCCGAAGTGACCGCCTTCACTGCGCAAATCCATGGCATAACTTGTTGATTTGTCGTAAGTCGGTGCATGGCACTAGGCCTGCAGCGGCGAGCTTCGTTCGTCCCATATGGATGTGACGAAGTTTCACCAGAAAAAGGAATCAGGCTTCTCATGGGCGAACTGGCCAAAGAAATCCTCCCGGTCAATATCGAAGACGAGCTGAAACAGTCCTATCTCGACTACGCGATGAGCGTAATCGTCGGGCGGGCACTGCCTGATGCGCGCGATGGCTTGAAGCCCGTGCACCGGCGTGTGCTGTACGCGATGAGCGAGCTCGGTAACGACTGGAACAAGCCGTACAAGAAATCTGCCCGTGTTGTCGGTGACGTGATCGGTAAGTATCACCCGCACGGTGATACCGCGGTGTACGACACCATCGTTCGTATGGCCCAGCCATTCTCCCTGCGCTACCTGCTGGTAGACGGCCAGGGTAACTTCGGTTCGGTCGACGGCGACAACGCGGCGGCCATGCGATACACCGAAGTGCGCATGACCAAGCTGGCGCACGAGCTGCTGGCCGACCTGCACAAGGAAACCGTGGACTGGGTGCCGAACTACGACGGCACCGAGCTGATCCCCGCGGTCATGCCGACCAAGATCCCCAACCTGCTGGTCAACGGTTCCAGCGGTATTGCCGTGGGCATGGCGACCAACATTCCGCCGCATAACCTCGGCGAAGTCATCGACGGTTGCCTGGCCCTGATTGACAACCCGGAGCTGACCGTCGATGAGCTGATGCAGCACATCCCGGGCCCGGACTTCCCGACTGCGGCGATCATCAATGGTCGTGAAGGCATCATCGAAGCCTACCGTACCGGTCGCGGGCGCATTTACATGCGTGCCCGCTCGATCATCGAGGACATCGACAAGGTCGGTGGCCGCCAGCAGATCGTCATCACCGAGCTGCCTTACCAACTGAACAAGGCGCGTCTGATCGAGAAGATCGCCGAGCTGGTCAAGGAGAAGAAGCTCGAAGGCATCACCGAGCTGCGCGACGAGTCCGACAAGGACGGTATGCGCGTAGTGATCGAGCTGCGTCGTGGCGAAGTGCCGGAGGTGATCCTCAACAATCTCTACGCCCAGACCCAGCTGCAGAGCGTGTTCGGTATCAACATCGTTGCGCTGATCGACGGTCGTCCGCGGATCCTCAACCTGAAGGACCTGCTGGAAGCCTTCGTGCGTCACCGCCGTGAAGTGGTGACCCGTCGTACCGTGTTCGAACTGCGCAAGGCTCGTGAGCGTGGTCACATTCTCGAAGGCCAGGCCGTTGCCCTGTCGAACATCGACCCGGTCATCGCCCTGATCAAGGCCTCGCCGACCCCGTCGGAAGCCAAGGAAGCGCTGATCAGCACGCCTTGGGAGTCCAGCGCGGTGATGACCATGGTCGAGCGTGCCGGCGCGGATTCCTGCCGTCCGGAGAACCTCGATCCGCAATACGGTCTGCGCGACGGCAAGTACTTCCTGTCGCCAGAGCAGGCGCAAGCCATTCTGGAATTGCGTCTGCACCGCCTGACCGGCCTCGAGCATGAAAAACTGCTGGCCGAGTACCAGGAGATCCTCAACCAGATCGGCGAACTGATCCGCATCCTCAACAGCGCCACGCGCCTGATGGAAGTGATCCGCGAAGAGCTGGAAGTGATTCGTGCCGAATACGGCGATGTGCGTCGCACCGAGATCCTTGATGCCCGTCTCGACCTGACCCTGGGCGACATGATCCCAGAAGAAGAGCGTGTCGTGACCATTTCCCACGGCGGCTATGCCAAGACCCAGCCGCTGGCCGCGTACCAGGCCCAGCGTCGTGGCGGCAAAGGCAAGTCGGCAACCGGCGTCAAGGATGAGGACTACATCGCTCACCTGCTGGTGGCCAACAGTCACACCACGCTGTTGCTGTTCTCCAGCAAGGGCAAGGTCTACTGGCTGAAAACCTACGAAATCCCCGAGGCGTCCCGTGCCGCCCGCGGTCGTCCGCTGGTCAACCTGCTGCCGCTGGATGACGGTGAATACATCACCACCATGCTGCCGGTCGAGGAATACACCGAGGGTCATTACATCTTCATGGCGACCGCCAACGGCACCGTGAAGAAGACCCCGCTGGAATCCTTCAGCCGTCAGCGCAGCGTCGGTCTGATCGCGCTGGAGCTGGACGAGGGCGATGTGCTGATTTCCGCCGCGATCACCGATGGCGAGCGCGAAGTCATGCTGTTCTCCGATGGTGGCAAGGTGACTCGCTTCAAGGAGTCCGACGTTCGTGCCATGGGCCGTACTGCCCGTGGTGTGCGCGGCATGCGTCTGCCGGAAGGGCAGAAGCTGATCTCCATGCTGATTCCGGAAGAAGGCAGCCAGATCCTCACCGCTTCGGCGCGTGGTTATGGCAAGCGCACGGCGATCACCGAGTTCCCTGAGTACAAGCGTGGCGGTCAAGGCGTTATCGCCATGGTCAGCAACGAGCGTAATGGCCGCCTGGTCGGAGCGGTCCAGGTGCTCGATGGCGAGGAAATCATGCTGATTTCCGACCAGGGTACCCTGGTGCGCACCCGGGTCGATGAAGTGTCCAGCCTGGGCCGTAACACCCAGGGCGTGACCTTGATCAAGCTGGCCAGCGACGAAACGCTGGTAGGCCTGGAGCGGGTTCAGGAACCGTCGGAAGTCGAAGGCGACGAATTGGAAGACGAGGATGGCGAGGTGCTCGAGGGCGCCGTGCTGGATGCGGCGACCGACTCGGATGATGCTGTCGAAGGCCAGCAGGTTGACGCCGCGGGCGAAGAAGAGTCGCAAGACTAAATAAATCGTAGCAGGGCAGAGTGTTTGCTCTGTCCGCTACCGTGAGTGCATAGCGAGAGTGGATGTGAGCAAACGAGCCTATAACTTCTGCGCAGGTCCCGCTGCGCTACCTGAAGCTGTCCTGTTGCGTGCCCAGGCCGAATTGCTGGATTGGCATGGCAAGGGCCTGTCGGTCATGGAGATGAGCCATCGCAGCGATGAGTTCGTCTCCATCGCCACCAAGGCCGAGCAGGATCTGCGTGATCTGCTGAATATCCCCTCGAACTATAAAGTGCTGTTTCTGCAAGGCGGCGCCAGCCAGCAATTTGCTCAGATCCCTCTGAACCTGTTGCCGGAAAATGGCACGGCCGACTATATCGACACCGGTATCTGGTCGCAGAAAGCCATTGAAGAAGCCTCGCGCTACGGCCATGTCAATGTGGCTGCCACCGCCAAGCCTTACGATTACTTCGCCATCCCTGGCCAGAACGAATGGCAGCTGTCGAAAGACGCGGCCTACGTGCACTACGCGCCGAACGAAACCATCGGCGGCCTGGAGTTCCAGTGGATCCCGGAAACCGGCGACGTTCCGCTGGTGGCCGACATGTCTTCCGACATCCTCTCGCGCCCTGTGGATATCTCCCGTTTCGGCATGATCTACGCCGGTGCGCAGAAAAACATTGGCCCGAGCGGCATCCTGGTCAATATCGTTCGCGAGGACCTGCTGGGTCGCGCGCGTTCGCTGTGCCCGACCATGCTCGACTACAAGGTCGCGGCGGACAACGGCTCGATGTACAACACTCCGCCGACTCTGGCCTGGTACCTGTCCGGCCTGGTGTTCGAGTGGCTCAAGGAGCAGGGTGGGGTGGAAGCCATCGCCAAGCTCAATGACGTCAAACAGCGCACCCTGTACGACTTCATCGACGCCAGCGGCCTGTACAGCAACCCGATCAACAAGTCGGACCGCTCGTGGATGAACGTGCCGTTCCGCCTGGCCGATGACCGTCTGGACAAGCCGTTCCTGGCCGGCGCCGACGCGCGTGGCCTGCTGAACCTCAAGGGGCACCGTTCGGTAGGCGGTATGCGCGCCTCCATTTACAACGCTGTCGACATCAATGCGGTCAACGCGCTGGTGGCCTACATGGCAGAGTTCGAGAAGGAACACGGCTAATGTCTGAGCAAGAACTCAAGGCACTTCGCCTGCGCATCGACGCTCTGGACGAGAAAGTCCTGGAGCTGATCAGTGAGCGCGCGCGCTGCGCCCAGGAAGTCGCGCGAGTAAAGATGGCCTCGCTGGCCGAAGGCGAAGTGCCGGTGTTCTATCGTCCTGAGCGTGAAGCTCAGGTGCTCAAGCGGGTGATGGAGCGTAATCAGGGGCCGTTGGGCAACGAAGAGATGGCGCGGCTGTTCCGTGAAATCATGTCGTCCTGCCTGGCGCTCGAGCAGCCGCTGAAAGTGGCCTACCTCGGTCCGGAAGGCACCTTCACCCAGGCCGCGGCCATGAAGCACTTCGGTCACGCGGTGATCAGCAAGCCAATGGCGGCGATCGACGAAGTGTTCCGTGAGGTGGCGGCGGGAGCGGTAAACTTTGGCGTGGTGCCTGTGGAAAACTCCACCGAGGGTGCGGTCAACCACACCCTCGACAGTTTTCTGGAGCACGACATGGTGATCTGCGGCGAGGTCGAGCTGCGTATCCACCATCATCTGCTGGTCGGTGAAAACACCAAGACCGACAGCATCAGCCGCATCTACTCCCATGCCCAGTCCCTGGCGCAGTGCCGCAAGTGGCTGGATGCCCATTATCCGAATGTCGAGCGGGTGGCGGTTTCCAGCAACGCCGAGGCGGCCAAGCGGGTCAAGGGCGAGTGGAACTCGGCGGCCATCGCCGGCGATATGGCGGCGAGCCTGTATGGCTTGACCCGTCTGGCCGAGAAAATCGAGGATCGCCCGGACAACTCCACGCGCTTCCTGATGATCGGCAACCAGGAAGTGCCGCCGACCGGCGACGACAAGACCTCGATCATCGTTTCCATGAGCAACAAGCCCGGCGCTCTGCATGAGCTGCTGGTGCCGTTCCATGATAACGGTATCGATCTGACGCGTATCGAAACCCGGCCTTCGCGCAGCGGCAAGTGGACCTATGTGTTCTTTATCGACTTCGTCGGCCACCATCGCGATCCATTGATCAAGGGTGTGCTGGAAAAGATCAGTCAGGAAGCAGTGGCACTCAAGGTGCTGGGTTCCTACCCGAAAGCGGTTCTCTGAGGCTTTAACAATGAGTGGCGACTTCCTCGCTCTGGCGCAGCCGGGCGTGCAACAACTTTCGCCTTACGTTCCGGGCAAGCCCGTGGACGAACTGGCACGCGAGCTGGATATCGATCCGGCGAAAATCGTCAAGCTGGCGAGTAACGAAAACCCGCTGGGCGCCAGTCCCAAGGCGCTGGCGGCGATTCGCGAAGAGCTGGCCGAGCTGACCCGCTATCCGGATGGCAATGGTTTTGCGCTCAAGACCCTGCTGGCCGAGCGCTGTGGCGTCGAGCTGGCGCAGGTCACCCTGGGCAATGGTTCCAACGACATCCTGGAGCTGGTCGCCCGCGCCTATCTGGCGCCTGGCCTGAATGCGGTGTTCAGCGAACACGCCTTTGCGGTCTATCCGATCGTTACCCAGGCCGTGGGCGCCGAAGCTCGAGTGATTCCGGCCAAGGACTGGGGCCATGACCTGCCGGCCATGCTGCAGGCCATCGATGCCGATACCCGGGTGGTCTTTATCGCCAACCCGAACAATCCGACCGGCACCTGGTTCAGTGCCGAGGCGCTGGACGATTTCCTCCAGGACGTACCGGCGCATGTGCTGGTGGTGCTGGACGAGGCTTACATCGAATACGCCGAAGGCAGCGACCTGCCGGATGGCCTGGATTTCCTGGCCGCCTATCCGAACCTGCTGGTTTCGCGAACCTTCTCCAAGGCCTACGGCCTGGCTGCGTTGCGCGTGGGTTATGGCTTGTCGACTCCGACCGTTGCCGATGTGCTCAATCGCGTTCGCCAGCCCTTCAACGTCAATAGCCTGGCCCTGGCGGCGGCGTGTGCGGCGCTGGAGGATACCGAATACCTGGCCGAGAGCCGTCGCTTGAACGAGGCGGGCATGCAGCAGCTGGAGGCCGGCTTCCGGGAGCTGGGCCTGAACTGGATCGCTTCCAGGGGCAACTTCATTGCGGTGGATGTCGGGCGGGTTGCCGCGCCGGTGTTCCAGGGTTTGTTGCGTGAAGGGGTGATCGTGCGTCCGGTGGCCAACTACGGCATGCCGAATCACCTGCGCGTGACCATTGGCCTGCCGGCTGAAAACACCCGTTTTCTCGAGGCTTTGGCCAAGGTTCTGGCTCGTGGTTGATGTCATTCCAGTGCAACCTGCGGTGCCTATGATCGGTCGCCTGGTGGTGGTCGGTCTAGGACTGATCGGCGGTTCCTTTGCCAAGGGCCTGCGTGAAAGTGGCGTATGTCGCGAAGTGGTCGGTGTCGATCTCGATCCGCAATCGCGCAAGCTGGCCGTTGAGCTGGGCGTGGTGGATCGCTGTGAAGAAGACCTGGCGCTGGCGTGCCGGGGCGCTGATGTGATCCAGCTGGCGGTGCCGATTCTGGCCATGGAAAAGTTGCTGGCGATTCTGGCTGGCATGGATCTGGGGCAGGCGATCCTGACCGATGTCGGCAGCGCCAAGGGCAATGTGGTGCGAGCAGCGACCGAGGCTTTTGGCGGCATGCCGCCGCGCTTCGTCCCGGGACATCCGATCGCCGGTTCCGAACAGAGCGGGGTGGAAGCCGCCAATGGCCAGTTGTTCCGTCGCCACAAGGTGATACTGACGCCGCTGGAGCAGACCGACCCGGAAGCGCTGGTGGTGGTCGACAAGCTCTGGCGAGAGCTGGGGGCGGATGTCGAGCACATGCAGGTCGAGCGCCACGATGAAGTGCTGGCGGCGACCAGTCATCTGCCGCACTTGCTGGCGTTCGGTCTGGTCGATTCGTTGGCCAAGCGCAGTGAAAATCTGGACATCTTCCGCTACGCTGCGGGCGGTTTCCGTGATTTCACGAGAATCGCCGGTAGTGATCCGGTCATGTGGCACGACATCTTCCTCGCCAATCGCGAAGCTGTCCTGCGCACACTCGATACATTTCGCAACGACCTCGACGCCTTGCGCGACGCGGTCGATGCAGGGGATGGGCACCAGTTGTTGGGCGTATTCACTCGCGCCCGGGTTGCTCGCGAGCATTTCAGTAAAATCCTGGCCCGTCGGGCCTATGTGGACGCTATGAACTCCAATAACCTGATTTTCCTGGCAAATCCTGGTGGCCGCCTGACTGGGCGGATTCGTGTACCAGGCGACAAATCGATTTCTCACCGTTCGATCATGCTCGGCTCCCTGGCTGACGGTACTACCGAAGTCGAAGGCTTCCTCGAGGGCGAAGACGCCCTGGCGACGCTGCAGGCTTTCCGTGACATGGGCGTGGTGATCGAAGGTCCGCACCATGGTCGTGTGACCATCCATGGCGTCGGCCTGCATGGCTTGAAGCCGGCTCCGGGGCCGATCTACTTGGGCAACTCCGGCACCTCGATGCGCCTGCTGTCCGGCCTGCTGGCCGCGCAGAGTTTCGATAGCGTGCTGACGGGCGATGCATCGCTGTCCAAGCGTCCGATGAATCGCGTAGCCAATCCGCTGCGCGAGATGGGGGCAGTCATTGAAACCGCAGCGGAAGGGCGTCCGCCGATGACCATCCGTGGTGGTCACAAACTCAAAGGCCTGACTTACACCATGCCAATGGCCAGTGCCCAGGTTAAGTCATGCCTGCTGTTGGCTGGCCTGTACGCCGAAGGCAAGACCACTGTGACCGAGCCTGCGCCAACCCGCGATCATACCGAGCGCATGCTGCGCGGCTTCGGTTACCCGGTAGCGGTCGACGGCGCCACGGCCTCGGTCGAGTCTGGTGGCAAGCTGCAGGCGACCCATATCGAAGTACCTGCGGATATCTCCTCGGCGGCCTTCTTCCTGGTGGCTGCGTCCATCGCCGAAGGTTCCGAACTGGTGCTCGAGCATGTTGGCATCAACCCGACTCGTACCGGGGTAATCGATATCCTGCGCCTGATGGGGGCTGATATCAGCCTGGAAAACCAGCGTGAGGTCGGCGGCGAGCCTGTGGCAGACCTGCGGGTTCGCGCGGCGAAGCTCAAGGGGATCGAGATTCCGGAAGAGCTGGTCCCGCTGGCGATCGACGAATTCCCGGTGCTGTTCGTTGCCGCAGCCTGCGCCGAAGGGCGTACCGTGCTGCGTGGCGCCGAAGAGTTGCGGGTCAAGGAGTCCGACCGCATCCAGGTAATGGCCGATGGTTTGCTGGCCCTGGGCGTCAAGTGCGAGCCGACGCCGGACGGTATCATCATCGATGGCAGCCAGATTGGCGGCGGCGAAGTGCACGGGCATGGCGATCACCGTATCGCCATGGCTTTCAGCGTGGCTTCATTGCGTGCCAATGCGCCAATCCGCATCCATGACTGCGCCAACGTTGCCACGTCCTTCCCGAACTTCCTTGCGCTATGTGCAGAAGTCGGCATTCGTGTTGTGCAAGAGGCTCAGTCGTGAACATCAAGGCGCCAGTCATCACCATCGATGGGCCAAGCGGCTCGGGCAAGGGCACCATTGCCGGGATTCTGGCCAAGCGCTTGGGCTGGTGTCTGCTGGATTCCGGTGCCTTGTACCGCTTGCTGGCTTTTGCTGCGCGCAATCATGGTGTCGACCTGACCAATGAGGAGTCGCTGAAGCTGCTGGCGGCTCATCTGGATGTGCAATTCGTCGGAGCGACCGAAGGTCATCCGCAACGCATCATTCTGGAAGGTGATGACGTCACCGATGATTTGCGCAACGAGCAGGTCGGTGCCTGGGCCTCCCAGGTTGCGGCACTGCCGGCCGTGCGCGACGCGCTGTTGCAGCGTCAGCGAGCTTTTCAGGAACCGCCGGGGCTGGTGGCCGATGGGCGTGACATGGGGACAGTGGTATTTCCCGATGCGCCCCTGAAGATATTCCTCACCGCAAGTGCCGAGGAGCGCGCGCGCCGTCGCTACTTGCAGTTGAAGGGAAAAGTCGATGGTGTTAGTCTGTCGAGTCTGCTAGATGAGATTCGTGCGCGCGATGAGCGTGACACCCAGCGAGCAGTCGCCCCGCTCAAACCGGCGGTTGACGCGATACAGCTGGATTCCACGGAGTTGTCCATCGAGCAGGTGCTGGAACGCATCCTGAGCGAAATCGCCATTCGCGATATCGCCGGGTGATCAAGGAGGAGCGCAGGGGACCAGTCATAGTCCTGCGGTCCTTCTTTTATATGAACGTAACCCACATTGTCTGGGATGTGGCAGATGGGCGTATTCTTCGCCCTTATCAACAGGAATTAAAATGAGCGAAAGCTTTGCGGAACTCTTTGAAGAAAGCCTAAAAACCCTGAACCTTCAGGCAGGCTCCATCATCACCGGTGTTATCGTCGACATCGACTACCAAGCGCGTTGGGTAACCGTTCACGCTGGTCTGAAGTCTGAAGCGCTGATCCCGCTTGAGCAGTTCTACAACGATGCTGGCGAACTGTCCATCAATGTTGGTGATGAAGTTCACGTTGCTCTGGATTCGGTTGAAGACGGCTTTGGCGAAACCAAGCTGTCCCGTGAAAAAGCCAAGCGCGCTGAATGCTGGATCGTTCTGGAAGCAGCCTTCGCAGCCGAAGAAGTGGTCAAGGGCGTTATCAACGGTAAGGTTAAAGGCGGCTTCACTGTCGACGTTAACGGCATCCGTGCGTTCCTGCCAGGTTCTCTGGTTGACGTCCGTCCAGTGCGCGACACTACGCACCTGGAAGGCAAAGAGCTCGAGTTTAAAGTCATCAAACTCGACCAGAAGCGCAACAACGTTGTCGTTTCCCGCCGTAGCGTCCTCGAAGCCGAGAACTCCGCTGAGCGTGAAGCTCTGCTGGAATCCCTGCAGGAAGGTCAGCAAGTCAAAGGTATCGTCAAAAACCTCACCGATTACGGCGCATTCGTCGATCTGGGTGGCGTCGATGGCCTGCTGCACATTACCGACATGGCTTGGAAGCGCATCAAGCATCCTTCCGAAATCGTCAACGTTGGCGACGAGATCGATGTCAAGGTTCTGAAGTACGATCGCGAGCGCAATCGTGTTTCCCTGGGCCTGAAGCAGCTGGGCGAAGATCCATGGGTTGCTATCAAAGCCCGTTACCCAGAAAGCACTCGTGTTACCGCTCGTGTAACCAACCTGACCGACTACGGCTGCTTCGCTGAGCTGGAAGAAGGTGTTGAAGGTCTGGTGCACGTTTCGGAAATGGACTGGACCAACAAAAACATCCATCCTTCGAAAGTCGTACAAGTCGGCGACGAAGTGGAAGTTATGGTTCTGGACATCGACGAAGAGCGTCGTCGTATCTCCCTGGGCATCAAGCAGTGCAAATCTAACCCATGGGAAGATTTCTCTGGCCAGTTCAACAAGGGCGACAAAATCTCCGGCACCATCAAGTCGATCACCGATTTCGGTATCTTCATTGGTCTGGACGGTGGCATCGACGGTCTGGTTCACCTGTCCGACATCTCCTGGAACGAAGTGGGCGAAGAAGCCGTACGCCGCTTCAAGAAGGGCGACGAGCTGGACACCGTTATCCTGTCGGTTGACCCAGAGCGTGAGCGCATCTCCCTGGGTATCAAGCAACTGGAAAGCGATCCGTTCTCCGAGTACGTTCAAGAGAACGACAAGGGTGCAATCGTTAAGGGTGTTGTAAAAGAAGTTGACGCCAAAGGCGCCATCATCACCCTGGCCAACGATATCGAAGCTACTCTGAAGGCCTCCGAAATCAGCCGTGATCGCATCGAAGATGCTCGTAACGTCCTGAAAGAAGGCGAAGAAGTTGAAGCCAAGATCATCAGCGTTGACCGTAAGAGCCGTGTAATCCAGCTCTCGATCAAGTCGAAAGACGTTGAAGACGAGAAAGAAGCTATCCAGAGCCTGCGCGACAAGCCAGCTGCTTCGGATATCGCTGCTGGTCCTACCACTCTGGGCGACCTGCTGCGTGCACAAATGGAAAAGCAGAACTAAGTTCTGTCAGACCATAGAAAAAGGGCGACTTCGGTCGCCCTTTTTTGTGTCTGAGATTTGGGTTCTGGCTTGCATCTGTCGAGGGGGGAAACCAATAGAGTCATTCGGGTGTCTATTTTCTTAAGCGGATCAATAACCTATTCAGGGCTATGCGTGCTTGAGCTGAATGATGGTGGGGCGATTGCCTGGTATAAGGAAGTAGATGAAAAATCTCATCGTGATTTTCGCGGTTCTAGTCTTGGTGGGCTGTACGACCAATGCCAAGGTCCATGTGGTCCGTGGTGTCAGCGGTATCGAGATCGATTGCTCCGGTCTTGGGGCTGGATGGGACAAGTGCCACAAACGCGCTGAGCGTGAATGCAAGGGGGATGGCTATAAGGTCATTACCAGGTCCAGTGATGCCAAGGACGAGGAGGGTGACTATCCCTTTGGCTGGAATCCTGCGGGTTACCTCACGCGGACAATGCTTGTCATGTGCCGCTAGTAGGATGGCGTGGTAGGAGGTCAAATTGCTGCAAGGTTTTTCGTTCTGGGTGTTGTTAAATACCTTCGTTTATGGCGTTTTCGCAAGGTGGGAGATAAGTCAATGCTTGGGCTGTTCAAAATCTCCCGGTCGTGCTAAAACCTTTGAAGCGCTTATCTAGCTGCTTGAAAAAGAAGGGAAAAATATGACGAAGTCGGAGTTGATCGAACGAATTGTCACCCATCAAGGGCTGCTCTCATCCAAGGATGTGGAGCTGGCCATCAAGACTATGCTTGAGCAAATGTCCCAGTGCCTGGCAACAGGAGATCGTATAGAAATCCGTGGCTTCGGCAGCTTCTCTCTGCACTACCGTGCGCCACGCGTTGGCCGGAATCCGAAAACCGGTCAATCTGTCAGTCTCGATGGTAAGTTTGTACCTCACTTCAAGCCTGGTAAAGAGCTGCGCGATCGTGTGAACGAAGATGAGGATAATGGGCTTTAGGTATAGAGGGGGAGAGGGATGTCTGTATTGATGCGTTTTGGGTTGATCACCTGTGTTGTTTTTTTGGGTGGGATAGTGCTTGTATTCGTTTTGGAAAATCAGCAGCCAGCAAGCTTATTGTTTTTTGGTAGGTCAACATCCCTACTTCCTATCTCGGTGTATATTGGCGGGGCGTTACTTGTCGGGATGCTAATTAGCCCTATTGCCATCTGGCTGAGAGCAAGTGTTTTTAGAAGAAAAATAACACGGCGGTGAAGAGCTATAGGCTTAAAATATTCTATTCTGAATAGCACTTATAGCGTGGAGCCTCCTTTCACGACTGCTACAATAACTATAGATAAATGCTCGGTACTCGTTCCGTTCAGACGTGTGTGAGCTCAAGTGAATTGCTGCATCATCATCAATGATGCTTCGTACTGGAGAAGGGCGAGTAGAGTATGCAAAGTAGCTTCGCGGAGTCTTGCGATAGTTCGGAAATAGATCTCCAGTCGTTGGTGCGCTCGCTCTGGTATCGGAAATGGCTTGTTTTAAGTGTTATGTTGTTATCAATATTGGCAGCTTCACTGTATGCGTATACAGCTAAGCCGATTTATGAAGCCAAGCTTTTTCTGATACAGCCGACGGCAAATGATATAGCCAATATCAACTATGGTCGTACGCAAGAATCTGGTTTGGAGCCTTTAAAAGCTGATGCGGTTTACCAGGTTTTTTTACAGGCGCTCGACTCTGAGTCTCTTCGTCAGGATTTTTTTCAAAACGTCTATTTGCCATCGCTTTCCGATGAGGCGCGTGAGGTATCTCAGGGGGAGTTGTATCTACGCTTCTCAAAAAGTCTGTCAGTGATGCTTCCGACAAAAGATACGGGCGACCGAGCTATTGTCATTATGGAGAATGGAAATCCTGATGAGGCATTGAACTGGGCTCAAGCCTATGTTGATCATGCATCCACTATGGCTAAAACAGAAGTCTATAAAGACGTGTCAAGTGAAAATGCTGTACGCGCACGTAATCTTTTCCAAAGAATTGAATCACTACGCGAAGTTAGTCGTAAGCTTCGGCAGGACTCCGTAACTAAGTTGCGGGAGGCGCTGCGGGTAGCTGAAGCTATTGGTCTGGAAAACCCTCCGATTATTATGGGCAGTCCCTCTGTTGAATTAGCAGGAGGCATGGATGGTCAAGTTCTTTATATGCGTGGTTCAAAAGCACTTAAAGCAGAGATAGAGAATCTGGAGCAACGTGAGTCTGATGACCCATTCTCAACAGATCTGCGTAAGCTACAGTCAAACTATAGCTTTTATAAAGAGTTGGAGTTAAGTCGACCTGATATTTCAGTCTACAGACAAGATGGTGTGGCGCTACATCCGGACTTACCAACAAAACCGAAAAGAACCCTGATAGTTGCCTTGGGCCTAATGTTGGGTCTGATGATAGGAGTTGGGGTTGCTCTTGTCTTTTATCTTTTGGATAAAAAACGTTCACCCTCTCGCCCTCTTATATGAAGAGTAATTGCTTTTGATCTTCTGATGCTTCATATGTGTCGCCAAAAAAGGCGGCATTGTGCTTTTAGAAGGATCTAACTCTGCTCGATAAAGAGAGATTTGGATGCTGGGGGGAGGGCAAGCGTTGCCTGGCGTGGTTTGCATAATGCTGGTGCCCTGATTATCTCCTGATAATCCCGATTGTTGGTGTTGAATGCTGAGGGTGCGAGGCCTCCCTAGGGCGAGTTAAAGTGTGGTTTTTATGTGTCTCATAGTAATCGAGAGTTGGATGCTTTATATAACAGGCAAGTCGTTTCGTGTGTCTGATGCAGGCCTGAAGAGGTTAAGATGATTGGTAAAAAAATAATACATTTTTATATTTTATTGTTTTCATGCGTATTGGTTGTATTGGGTGATCTAAGAAATATTATTACCCCTGCAGGATATTGGGGGCTTTGGGGAGCGGTGCTTTGTATCGGGCTTTTGTCTGGTGGTTGGAAAAGATTAAAGGTGGATTGGGCGTTAATTGGAGTCTTGTTCGGCTTCGCTATGTTGATTTCCTCTCTTCTGCTTATCAGTCTGGCTCACTCCGATGAGTATACGGCTTATCAAGCCTTAAAGTATTTTGTTATCTCAATAATAACACTTGTGATTTTTAAAAGTTCGCAGAATTTGGATGAGAATCAGTTATATCGGATAGCAGCAATTGTTACATTGGTGGGGCTGCTTTTTTTTCTTCTCTGTAAGTATGCCTTGGTTGAATATTATGTTTTGCTTGGCGATGGCCGACAGGGGAGTATGTTTGCATTTCCTGGGGTGTTGTGGAAAACAAGTGCATTTTTTATATCTTTTATCATTGCCAGGATATTTACTCGTCCAATTTCTAAGTCCTGTGGAGCCTCATTTGTAGTCTTGGCCTCAGTGTACTTGTTGTTAGCTGACTCGAGCCGTACGGGGTTTCTCTGGTTTTCTGTAATAGTTGCTGTATTCGCATTGCTGCAGCTTTTAATAAGCACCAATCGATTTGTAATTTTTGTATCTGTCGGCACTATGTTTACTAGTATCCTGGTCGCTTTTAATTCTGATGCTATATATGAATTTGCAACTAGTGATTCTTTTTTGGTGATTAATAGATTGTTCGAAGGTGACCCGATACGAACAAAGATGCTGAGTGATGGAGTTGTAAATGCAGATACTTGCCTTCCACTGGGTTGCGGTTTTGGGAGCTCTACATCATTGGTTGATGGTGCTCCAATGGTTGTGCATAACACCTACTTAGCTATCTTGGGTGATCTTGGAATGCTGGGAGGAGGGGGGCTTTTAATAATCTTAATTTCTCCGGTTGCTCTTTTTGTTGTGAGGGAGTGGAGGAGGGGAGTTGTAGGTAGACCCAGTGTCTATTATAGGGCAGCCGCTTGTCTTGGTGTTTTGTGCTTCTGTTTTGTGTTGTTGTTCCACCCTTTAAGTTCTGAAATGTCCGAGTGGGGATATTGGGCTATTATGCTGTCTTGGTTATCTCGTTTGTCAAGTACGAAGCCTAGCATAATGAATAAAAATCTTCGTGGCCTTGAATCGCAGAGAGATTAACTTTGAAGCGTCTGCTAAAAAATATGGGGCTGCTTTTTTCAGTGCAGCTTTGTGGGTACTTAATTCCGATACTAGAGATTCCCGTGCTAGCGCGGGCCCTTGGAGTGCAGGAGTATGGAAAAGTAGTGCTTATTCAGTCCGTGGCCCTGTTGACATCACTAGTTGTTGAATACGGATTTTCACTTAGTGGATCGCGCCAAGTAGCAATTGCCCGAGATGACAGTGGTGCGCTAGCTCGTATCTTCGGCGAGGTTCTTTCTGCAAAGCTGTTGATTTTCTCCATCGTATCTATAGTAGGAGTAGTCATTTTTCTGACAAGCGGACCTGTATTTTATGACCGTGACCTGCTTCTTATGGGGTGGGTGTATTTCATCGCTTTTGGTTTTAGCCCATTTTGGTTTTTTCAAGGTTTAGAAAAAATTGCTCTTGTGGTTGTGGTTGAGGTTTCTTTGCGTTTTGTGGGTTTGTTTTTTTTGTATATTTTCATACATGGAGAGCAAGACGCTTTATTGGCGTTTGGTATTATGTCAGGGTTTGGTTTTTTGAATACATTGTTCGGCAATGCTATATGTGTTAATAAGATAAGGAAATTTTCTCTAAGTTTTGCTGGTGGACTACAACAGATAAAATTGGGGTTTCATGTTTTTGTATATAAGAGCTCGAACAATATACTTATGAGTGCGGGGCCATCTTTGGTCGGCGTGACGTCGGGGCATGTAGCTGTTGCAGCTTATGTTCCTGCCGAGAAGATAATTCGAGGTTTTGTTAGCTTTGTGAATCCAATTTTAATTGGTTTCTATCCTTATCTGAATCGACAATTTCAAGTTTCACAAGGCAATACAATGCGATTGTCGTGGATGATTGTAATTGGAATGTTTTTTTCTGGTGTCCTGTCCGCTGGACTAATATATTTTGTCGGGGACTTTTTAATTCTTACAGTGCTGGGAGCAGGTTTCACCGCAGCTAGTGAGATTTTGAAGGTTTTTGTTTGGATTATTCCATTCAGATTGGCTAACCAGGCATTGGGCCTGTGTATGCTAATTCCGATGGGAAGGGACAAGGCAACTAGTTTCTTTATGATGTTTTCTTCGATAATGTCTATGTTACTAGCTGCGCTGATGTCAATTTGGTATAGCGTTGAAGGGGTCGTGCTGGGTTTTGTTATAGCAGAAGTGTTTTTGTCTGTTGCGTTGATTTCTGTTGTTTTTGAGGGCAGAGATAAGTATCGGAATAAGGAGGGGGTGTGATAACAGTTTTGACTCCAACCTATAATCGTGAAGCTACCTTACCACGGTTATACGAAAGTCTTTGTGCTCAAACGTGCAAGGATTTTGAGTGGTTAATTGTTGACGATGGAAGCCAGGATGAAACGCAGCGTTTGTTGCTTGAGTATTCTGATACTGCGCCATTTAAAGTGCATGTGTTTTATCAGCCTAACGGCGGAAAACATGTTGCCCTTAACTTGGGAATTCGGAAAGCTGATACACCATGGATTTTCATCGTAGACAGTGATGACTCTCTGGTGTCTAATGCCGTCGAGTGTGTTATTGACGCTGTGGTTGCGTTAGGAGAAGCAAATGTTGTTGGTCTTTGCTACCGCAAGGCATATTTTGATATGCGAGTTGTGGGGCAAAATTTTGAAAACTCTGAGTCCCCGGTTATTATGAGTCCCACGGATGCTGGACATTTTTTTAAAGGGGACCTTGCATATATTTTTAAAACTGAGGCGATGTTGAAGCACTCTTTTCCGGTGGTTCCTGAAGAGAGGTTTGTTCCAGAGTTGTACATTTGGAATAAAATTGGTGATGAAGGGGATGTTTATTGTTTTGGAAGTACTATCCTTTATCTTTGTGATTATCTTGAAGATGGTTACTCCAAGAATTTTTCTTCTAATTTGAGGCGAAATCCCAAAGGTTTTTTGATTTTTTATTGGGCGCAAATTTTCCGAGAAAATGATCTTCGGTATAAATTAAAGTTTTTTCTTCGCTCCATACAATGCTATCTCTACACGTTGCTTAATAGGTTCTCATGAAAATATTGTTTTTCATCACCAGCTTGGATGTTGGCGGTGCAGAACGCCAGGTTTTAGATCTGGCCCAACGCCTTGAATCTCAGGATCACCAAGTCCTGATAGCCTACCTGACAGGGGCAGGGATGTTGTTGCCTAAAGATACCTCGCTTAAAACGGTTGGGTTTCATGCTGCGAAGTCTCTGAGAAGTCTCGTGCGGAGCTTCTTTCTTCTACGGAAGACTATTAAGAGCTATAAGCCGGATGTGGTTCATAGTCATATGGTCCATGCAAATCTTTTAGCTCGGCTTGTGAGATTAATAGTCTTTATTCCACGTCTTATTTGTACTGCGCATAGTACAAATGAGGGAGGTGGAATGAGAATGCTTGCGTATCGAGTTACAAATTTTCTCGCTGATGTAACTACGAACGTAAGCCTGGATGCTGTTAAAGAGTTTGAGGCAAAGAGGGCTGTCAAGCCAGGCAGAATGTTAATGATGCCAAATGGCATAGATACTGGTAGGTTCAGTTTTAGTGAGGCTCTGCGAACAAAAATCAGAGATAGGGAAGGTGTTCGCGCTGATGAAAAAATAATTCTCGCAGTGGGGCGGTTCACCGAGGCTAAAAACTATCCAAGTTTATTCCGGGCATTTGCTAGTTTGTGTAGGAGCGATCCTGATTTGATACTTTGGGTTGTTGGGGATGGTGCGCTAAGAGAGAGTTTGTTGACTCTTTCTGACAATTTGGGGATTTCTCAGCGGGTTAAGCTATTCGGTGTGAGAGAGGATGTAGCAGAGTTTTACAGCGCCGCTGATGTCTATGCTCTTTCTTCGTTGTGGGAAGGTTTTGGCCTTGTTGTTGCTGAGGCAATGGCAGCAGAGAGAGTCGTTGTTGCTTCCGATTGCGGTGGGGTAAGGGAAGTCGTCGGGAGTGAGGGGCTTTTAGTGCCTCCAGGGAATTCAGATGAGCTGGCGATCGCGATAAGACATGCATTGGATATGGATCCAGCATCAGCTGCAGCGATGGGGCGGCGAGCAAGGCAAAGAGTTCTTGATAAGTACTCTCTTGACACGGTTGTCAAAAAGTGGGTAGAGCTGTATCGGCCTTGAGCATATTGCTGGCCAGCTGGGCTCGGTATCGCTCCGTGAGAGCTGGCATGGTATCTTGCGTCGGGCAGTTCCGTTCATGAGCTTTGTGTTTCGTGTTTTGCAGGGGCGTTAGCGAGCTACATTGTGATTATGGATAAGTCCTTTGCGCGGCTGCTGAGGCTTTATTGGATGTTGGGTTAAATGAAAATAGCACTAGTTGGAACGACCGCTGCTTGCGTCCTCGGATTTCGTGCCGATTTGATCGGCGCTCTGGTGAAGGACGGTCACCAAGTATTCGCTTTTGCTCTTGATTATTGTGCTGAGACACGGGCAAAGGTCAAGCAGCTTGGAGCTGAGCCAGTTGATTATGTGTTTAGTCGTGCTGGATTGAACCCGTTAGGCGACCTGATAAATACTTATAAGTTATCTAGATTGCTAAAAAAAATCGCACCCGATATTGTCTTTAGTTATTTTGCAAAGCCAGTGATCTTTGGAACGCTAGCGGCTATCTTGGCTGGGGTAAAACGCCGCTTAGCGATGCTCGAAGGATTAGGATATGTCTTTACGGAGCAGCCTGGTGGCGCCTCATTTAAAGTTAAGCTGTTAAGAAAGATTCAAGTATTTCTTTATAGGGTTTCCTTCCCTTTTCTTGAGCGTTTGATTTTCTTAAACAAAGATGATCGAGTCGACTTGGTGGAAAAAAATAGGATCAATGTATCTGAGGTTAGTGTTCTCGGTGGCATTGGTTTAAAACTCTCGGATTACCCTTATTCTGTTCCTCCTAAAGATCCTGTTAGTTTTATATTTGTTGGGCGATTACTGGCTGAAAAAGGGGTTAATGAGTTTGTAGAGGCTGCTCGCTTGGTTAAAGCGCAATGTAGCAATGTCAAGTTTGTCATGTTGGGTGGTCTTGATGAGAGCAATCCGGGGGGGTTGACTGCGGACGCTGTCCGTACCCTGATAAACGAGGGGTTGGTTGATCATCGTGGTCATGTTGATGATGTTGTTAGCTGGCTATCGGCTTCAAGTATATTTGTTTTGCCTTCCTATCGAGAAGGTGTACCTAGAAGTACCCAAGAGGCAATGGCCGTTGGCCGAGCAGTCATTACGACTGACGTACCAGGTTGTAGAGATACAGTTGTTAACGGTGTTAACGGATTCGTAGTGCCGCCTTGGTCGGCAAAAGACTTGGCTGAAAAAATGATGTTTTTCATTAATAATCCAGACCAAATAGAAATCATGGGACTGCAAAGTCATAGAATGGCTCAGCAAGATTTTGATGCGGCTATAGTCAATGAGCGATTGATGAGCTACTTCATATGATTTTCATGAGAGAAGTAAGTTTCTACGCTATCGTAGCGTCGGTGAGCGAATGGAAAGTTTAAATAAGAATATTCTGTTGACAGGGGTGACAGGGTTTGTTGGAGGAGCGATCTTGCGTCACTTGTGCGATCGCCCAGAGTATAGTATCCGTGTAGTGACACGAAATCCCGCCGTTTTTCCAGGTGTCGTTAAAAACTCGGTATTGCTCGGTGATTTGAATTCGACGCAGTCTTGGGGGGATGCGCTCAAGGGCATAGACGTGGTGGTTCACTCAGCAGCACGCGTACATGTTATGAATGAGCAAGCTGTGGACCCGCTGTCAGAGTTTCGAAAAGTGAATGTTGATGGCACATTGAATCTTGCAAATCAAGCTGTTGCTTCTGGTGTAAAACGTTTTATCTTTATAAGTTCAGTAAAGGTTAATGGCGAAGAAACTACTGCTGGAAACAAGTATACAGCTGACGGGGTTGTACATCCGGTTGATGACTACGGAATTTCTAAGTCTGAGGCTGAACAAGGTCTATTAAAGATTTCCGCAGAAACAGGAATGCAGGTTGTTATTATCAGGCCTGTCTTGGTATATGGGCCAGGTGTTAAAGCAAACTTTCTGAATATGATGAAGCTGGTCGGGAAAGGCTTCCCTCTCCCCCTTTTATCAATTGAAAATAAAAGAAGTTTTGTAGCTTTAGATAATCTTGTCGATTTTGTTGCTCTTTGTATAAAACATCCGCGCGCAGCTAATCAGATTTTTCTGGTCAGCGATGGTGATGATTTATCCACGCCCGAATTGTTGAGAAAGATGGCGCGTGCCCTTGGGAAAAAAGTAATTCTTCTACCATTTCCTGTTCGGCTATTGAGGGCTGCGGCGCGGCTTATGGGTAAAGAGAATATAACTGATCGTCTTTGCGGTTCGCTTGAGGTTGATATCAGTAAGAATCAAGAACTTTTAGGCTGGACCCCGCCTTTGAGCGTTGACAATGCGTTGCTTAAAACAGCCAAGCATTATCTAGGAAACCGTAATTCATGAGCGTCTGGTTCGTACTACCTATTATTTTTCTGTGTGCTCTGTTTTTGACCGCGAAGCTTCGTAGTTATGCGCTATCGCATAGTCTAATCGATGTCCCGAACGACCGCAGTTCGCACTTGATTCCCACACCTCGAGGCGGAGGTGTCGCTATTGTCGTGAGTTTTCTTCTTTTTCTACCATTTCTATCCTTCGAGAACACCTTGCCTTGGGGGCACACAGTTGGTTTTCTCGGTGCAGGAGCGGGCATAGCGATACTCGGTTTTTTGGATGATCATGGTCATATTGCCGCACGCTGGAGACTGTTAGGACATTTCGCAGCAGCCTGTTGGGCTATGTATTGGGTCGCGGGTTTACCTGTATTGTCAATATTTGGATTGCATGTAGATCTGGGTATATTTGGTTATGTTGTTGCTGCGTTATACCTCGTCTGGATGTTGAATCTTTATAATTTTATGGATGGTATCGATGGTATCGCCAGTATTGAAGCTGTCACCGTCTGTCTTGGCGCGGCTCTTCTTTATTGGATCGGTGGCTTCCATGAACTGGTTTGGGTACCTCTGTTGCTCACCTTTGCTGTATTTGGCTTTCTCTATTGGAACTTTCCTCCCGCACGGATTTTCATGGGGGATGCCGGGAGTGGCTTTCTAGGTATCATTCTAGGTGTTTTTTCGCTGGAGGCTGCTTCTGTCCAATCGGATTTTTTCTGGGTCTGGTTAATTCTGCTCGGTGTTTTCATCGTTGATGCGACTGTTACGTTGATACGCCGATTGTTTAGAGGGGAAAAGGTCTATGAGGCGCACCGTAGCCATGCCTACCAATTTGCATCACGGCAACTGGGCAAGCATCGACCGGTGTCATTAGCTATTGGGGCTATCAATATCCTTTGGCTGCTTCCGTTAGCTTTCTGTGTGATGGCGGGTTACCTAGATGGGATCGTTGGATTGCTGATAGCCTATGTCCCATTGATAATTCTGGCGATTAAATACAAAGCAGGGATGTCGGAGTCTCGTTAATGGTGTGCACTGCGCGTAGAATTGCATTTTTGTTGGTCGGCAATAGGTGAGTAAGGTGTCCGGAGGAGTTATGGATAGATTGAGAGCGTTCCTTCTGGGGTTGCCCCGTCGCCAGAAGCGACTGCTTCAGGTCCTTACCGATATATTGTTGGTCTGGCTGGCTTTGTGGATGGCATTTGTGGTGAGGCTGGGGCTTGATGAGATCATTAATCCGTTAGCTGACCATACATGGTTATTCCTTAGTGCGCCGGTGATTTCAATTCCTCTATTTATACGATTTGGTATGTATAGAGCGGTCATGCGCTATTTTGGTAATGATGCATTGATCGCGATCGTTAAGGCCGTTACGTTCTCTGCTCTAATACTGGGTATTGTAGTTTATTGGTATAGTAATCATCAGAACGTTATCCCTCGCTCAATAATTTTCAATTATTGGTGGTTGAGTTTGATGATGGTTGGTGGCTTGCGTTTAGCCATGCGCCAATACTTTCTCGGGGACTGGTTTTCCGCAGTACAACATGTTCCCTTTGCAAGTAGAGATAATGGACTGCCTCGGGTGGCCATTTATGGTGCGGGCGCTGCAGGTAATCAGCTTGTTGCGGCATTACGTATGGGACGTGTCATGCGTCCGGTAGCGTTCATTGATGACGACAGCGGAATTTCCGATCGCGTCATTTCAGGGCTTCAGGTTTACAAGCCAAAGCACATTCAACAAATGATCGACACCACTGGCGCCCAAGAAATTCTATTGGCGATTCCCTCGTCAAACCGAGCTCGGCGTCGTGAGATACTAGGATTTTTAGAGGGTTTTCCTCTACATGTGCGTAGTGTTCCTGGATTCATGGACCTAGCGAGCGGACGCGTAAAAGTTGATGATATCCAAGAGGTTGATATTGCTGATTTACTAGGTCGTGATGCTGTACCCGCTCAAGCAGATTTGCTTGAGCATTGTATTAAAGATCAAGCTGTTTTGGTAACTGGAGCCGGAGGATCGATAGGTTCAGAACTTTGCCGTCAGATACTGACACAACGTCCGAAGGTTCTGCTGCTGTTTGAGCACAGTGAGTTTAACCTCTATAGTATTTTGTCGGAGTTGGAACAACGTATTACGCGTGAATCGTTGTCGGTGAAGGTTTTGCCGATACTTGGCTCCGTGCGCGATCAAGAAAAACTGCGTGATGTAATGAAGACCTGGCATGTAAATACAGTTTATCATGCCGCCGCGTACAAACATGTGCCGATGGTAGAGCACAATATTGCAGAAGGGGTGATGAATAATGTCATGGGGACGCTCAACACTGCTCAGGCTGCATTACAGGTTGGAGTTGCTAACTTTGTATTGATCTCTACTGATAAAGCTGTACGTCCCACCAATGTAATGGGCAGTACCAAGCGTTTGTCCGAGCTTACACTTCAGGCCTTAAGCCAGGAGCTGGCCCCAGTTCTCTTTGGAGACGGCTCCGGTGTTTCGCAGGTAAACGAAACTCGTTTTACTATGGTGCGATTCGGTAATGTTTTAGGATCCTCTGGCTCAGTGATCCCATTGTTCCACAAACAAATCAAGTCGGGTGGACCTCTAACTGTTACTCACCCAAAAATCACTCGTTACTTCATGACCATTCCCGAAGCGGCTCAGTTAGTGATCCAGGCTGGATCGATGGGGCAAGGCGGAGACGTTTTTGTGCTGGATATGGGGGAGCCTGTAAGGATCGTAGAGCTGGCTGAGAAGATGATCCATCTATCAGGCCTGAGTGTTCGTTCAGAAAAAAATCCTCATGGAGATATTGCTATCGAGTTTACTGGGCTTCGCCCAGGTGAAAAACTCTATGAAGAGTTATTGATCGGAGATAATGTTGCGGCAACTCAGCATCCGATGATTATGTGCGCTAACGAAGATCATCTACCGTGGGGAGTTCTTAAGCTAAAACTATCTGAATTGTTGTGTGCTGTTCAACAAGATGATTATTCTCTCGTTCGCCAATTGTTGCGTGATACTGTGAGTGGTTATGCTCCTGATGGCGATATTGTTGACTGGATATATCAACAGAGGCGGCTTGACCCTTAATCGTGAAGGTGGCGGCTCGGTTTATTGATGCTCTATTTTGAGTCTGGTCTTAGCCGCTCTATCCGCAAGCGCGAATAACTATACTAAACCAAGCAGTTTTTGGATGCCGGTTAAGGAATACGCTGGGTCGGATGGGGGCGGGGCAATTCAAAGTGATGGAATATTGGGTCTTGAACGATATGAAAATACACTTGTTGCGTACTGTTGAGTGATCAATTGAGCGCCAATTAAGATTTATCTGTGGCAGCAAGCTTGAAGTAATTAAATCTTTTGCTGCTCGGAGCGTATACTTTTCGTGGAGTCCTCCATAACTGTTGTCCAGCCCTTAGCGTTGCATGTCACCTTGGTCGCTATATCGGAAGTACGACATAGCTTGGAAGGCACTATATGAGCAATCTAAAATAATGAAAACTGAATATTCACTAGAGGTTTTCGCTATCACTTTGGCAATGGTGATGGCGTTTATTGTGTCTTCAACGTTGCTTAAGTCGAAAATAGAAAGTGCGGAAGTTCCACATGCATATAAATTCATAAATGGTATGCGTGGATTGGCGGCAATATTTGTTTTTATTAATCATGCTCCCTTTGTGCTTTCTAATCTGGGTGTGCAGAATACAGTTTTTTCTTCTTGGGGGCAGTTGTATCCGAATCTTGGTTCTTTCGGAGTTCAAATATTTTTTTGTATAACCGGTTTTTTATTTTTCGATAAGGTAATCAGGAATGAAAAAATAGATTGGATTGATTTCTTTAGCGCGAGGATAAAAAGAGTTGCACCACTTTACTATGTATCTTCTCTACTGGTTTTTGTAATTGCTGCATCTTTCGCGGGATTTAAAATTTTAGATAAGGAGTCACTGATTACAATATCAGGTCTGCTTTCCTTTAATTTTATAGATAATCCAATGCGCATCGGTGGGGTTTCCCTTGTGCCGCTAAGTTCAGTAACGTGGACGCTTATCCATGAGTGGAGGTTCTATGCTGTTCTACCACTGGTGGCTATTTTTTATAGATCCAGATACAAAATAATCATTATGGCTGTTGTCATGATGTTGGCTGCTGTAGACCTTGGTTATTCTGCTGTTGTCTGTTGGGTGTATTTCCTAACTGGGATTGTGGCTGCGAGCGTACATAAAATAGCTGTAACAAATAGATTGCTGAGAGGTACGGCAGTTCTGGTTGCTATATTAGCATTTGTGCTTACATGTGGACTGGTTGAGGTTCCTGGTTATGGTGCGCTCAGATTCGTCTTGACTAGTTTATTTTTTATATGTGTAACTATTGCAAATTCATCGTTTTTGCACTTTCAGTTTTTGAATAGAATGAGTGATATCAGTTTCAGTATATATTTACTTCACTTGCCTATATTGTTTGTTTCTTTTAAAGTGGTTTCCGGTTTTGTGGAATTATCCAGTATTGATAAGTTTACATTTTGGGCAATAAATTTTTCTACGATACCTGTCATTGTTGCGATCTCTACATATACATTCGTGAATATAGAAAAGAGATTTATGAGAAAATCAAAAGCAGAGCGGCCTGAGGGCGGGTTAGCGCAAAGCGTTTGAACTGGCTAGTGTTGTTGTAGGTCTATGTGTGAGGTGCTTTTAAATCTGATCTGAATACATATTTAACAAATCAATAGTTAAAACTATCATTTTGTTAGATGGCAAGAAGATTCTTTCAGTTTCAATTGTACACACTCTGCAATGGACACATTTTTGACAGAAGTGCTTCATGGTCTAAGTTTGGGTGGCAGCTTTGGAAAAGCTGCTGCCTTTATCAATATTATGGAGTATTACCTATGCGTACGGCTTATTTTTCCTCCCTAGTCTTCGGTCTGTTGACCAGTCTTTGCGCCGTCACTTATGCGGCACCTATCCTCAACCCCAAAGTCGATGCCCCTGCGGTCGTAGAAATTGCTGCGGAGCAGGCAGGCAAGATCGATCTGAACACTGCCGATGCGGCGGCCTTGCAGCGCGAGCTGTCCGGCATTGGTGCGGTCAAGGCGCAGGCGATCGTTAAGTATCGTGAAAGCAATGGACCTTTTGCCTCGGTGGACGAACTGCTCGAGGTCAAGGGAATCGGCAAGGCGATTCTGGAAAGCAACCGGGAAAAATTGAAGGTCAACTGACGCTTCAATCCATGCGCAAGGCCGATCACTGATCGGCCTTGCGTTTTTCGGGCCCACCATAAGCAAGGTTGTGCCATTCAATGTTATCTATCGCATCGATAGAATTATGATCGTAATATTTTATTAAATTATGACTATAATCAAACCGCTTCCCAAGCAGCGTATCAATTCCTTGTCTTTCCCTTCTCAAGCACTTTTCTGGAGAGCCGTCATGAATTCGATTTCCCCCAAGGGGTTGGCACTTGTCACCGGTGCTTCATCTGGCATCGGTGCGGTTTATGCCGAGCGGCTGGCCGCTCGTGGTTACGATCTGTTGCTGGTTGCACGCGATGAGCAGCGCCTGCAAACCGCCGCGACCCGGTTACGGGCCGAGCACAAGGTGCAGGTCGAAGTGTTGAAGGCCGATCTGACGCTCCAGGTCGATGTGCTGAAGGTCGAGCAGCGCTTGCGCTCCGACTCGAACATCAGTCTGTTGCTGAATAATGCCGGTATCGCGGCTGACGGAAGCCTGGCCGTTGCCGACACCGATCAGTTGGAGGCAATGATCCAGTTGAATGTGGTCGCGGTCACTCGTCTGGCTGCTGCGGCCGCCGCCAGCTTTTCGGCGGCGGGAAGAGGAGCGATCATCAATATCGCTTCGGTGGTGGCGCTGATTCCCGAGCGTTTTAATGCGACCTACAGCGCGACCAAGGCCTATGTCCTGAGCCTGACTCAATCGCTTGCTGCGGAATTGGATGGTAAGGGTGTGCAGGTCCAGGCGGTATTGCCTGGGGTGACCCGCACTGAGATCTGGGAGCGCTCGGGCATCGACGCCCAAGGGATTCCAGCCGAGATGATCATGGAAGCCACCGAGATGGTAGATGCGGCTCTGGTCGGTTTTGATCAGGGTGAGTTGATCACCATTCCCTCGCTACCTGACTCGGCTGACTGGGAGGCCTTTGTAGCTGCGCGTTTTGCCCTGGGGCCAAACCTGTCGAAAAGCAGTGCGGCTGCTCGCTACAAATAACGGTGTCGAGGCGGGAGGTTGGTGGAGATCACTCCGCCTGACCATCCTGTTTTTTCAGATGCTCGCGTGTTACCTCCAGTGTCCGTTTGGCCAGGTCGGGGTTCTCGACACTGCGCGACAGCACCAGGGCCCCGACCAGGGTCGACATGATCACCAGGCTCTGGTCGGCGGCATTTTCTCCTTCGAGACTGGCCTCTACCTGTGCAAGTCGTGCATTGAGCACCGCATCAGTGGTGGGGCTGGCTTGCCCGCGCAGGCCCAGCTCCGATGACATGGTGGGCAGCGGGCAGCCTTCACCGGGGGAGGTCTGGTGCCACTCGGACAGGTAGCTGTCGATAAACGCCGATAGGGGGTGTTCCTGGGCAAATAGAGTGGCGCAGTGCGCATCGAGTTCTTCCGCCGCGGCCTGCAGGGCTTTTTCGACCAGTTCGTCCTTGGATTTGAAATGCGAGTAAAAACCGCCATGGGTCAGGCTCAGGGCTTTCATCAGTGGTTGCAGGCCTGTCGCCCCGATACCGTCGCGCCGAAAGCGCTCGGCGGCCTCCTTGATGATGCGTTGATGGGTTTGGGCTTTATGGTCGTGCGAGTAACGCATCGGGGAAGTCTCCACAGCTAGAGAGTCATCTTACCCAAGGTTGACGGAGGGGGGATTGCACTATTAACCCCGGAAACCTCATTTTTCCCACTGAATGGCTAGAAAGACATGGTTCGTCAGTGAGCCAAGTATCAGTTGGCATGAATAGTGATTATTGGATATCCATAGATTGTTCAACAATCGCAAGGCGATATTCATGAGCAACGTACTGTCCCTGGCCGATCAGATAACCCTCGAATTACGTGCCGATATCATCGGCGGTCGCTTGCTGCCGGGCATGGCCCTGGTAGAAAACGATCTGGTCTGCGCCTATAACGCCTCGCGCAACACCATTCGCGAGGCCTTGCATCGCCTGGGGCAGGAAGGCCTGACCCGCTATGCACGCAACAAAGGCGTCACGGTGCGCAGGCTGGGCATCGATGAAGTGCGGGATCTGTTCCAGGTGCGCCGTACCCTGGAGTTGCAGGCCATTGCCTCCAGCAAACCGCTGCGCGACTACCAGTCCGACCGGATGCTCGAGGCTATCGAGGCCAGCGAACTCGCCCGCGAGCGCGAGGACTGGCGCTCGGTGGGCACCCACAGCCTGGCCTTTCATCAACACATCGTTGGTCTGATGCGCAGCCCCTTGTTCGATGAGTTCTTCACCAACGTCGTGGCGCAGATGCGCCTGGTGTTCTGTGCCGCCCCTGACGAGCAGCATTTTCAATCGCCCTGGCTGGCCCGCGACCGGCAGATCCATGACTTGCTCGCCGCTGGCGACAAGCAGGCCGCCAGCGAAACCCTGGCGGTTTACCTGGACGATTCCGAACGGCTGCTGCTCGACATCCTCAGCCACTCTTCCCGCCACTGATCGAGGGTTTCAACCATGTACAAAGACTATCCCGCGGCTTATCAGGTCAGCAAAGGTTCGGCCCTGCAGGTGGACACGGTCTTTTATGAGCGGGTCCGTGACAGCAAGGACCAGCGCACCTTGATCGAGCAATTCGAAGTGCCGATCCGTACCGGGCGCGCCTGGCATGTGCCGGCCGGGCATGTGTTCCGGGTGACCACGCCGGCCGGCCCGCAGGTCGGGGACTTCAACGTCTGGAATGCCAACGATCCGCGGGAGCGTCTGTGGGCGGCGCGTACCCGGCAGTTGCAGGGCGCGCATGTCAGTACCCATGACCGGTTGTGGTCGAACCTGCCGTTTTTGCGGCCACTGGTGACCATCACCGATGACAGCCTGGCCGGTTACGGGATCGACGAGCATGGCGGGCGCTTGCACGACCTGCTCGGCACGCGCTGCGATCCTTACGTGAACCGCATGCTCACCGGGGAGGACTTCCATCACCATTGCCATTCCAACCTGACGCGCGCGGTCCTGCCCCACGGCCTGACCGAGTTCGATGTGCATGACGTGCTGAACATCTTCCAGTGCACCGGGCTCAATCATGACGACATGTACTTCATGAAGGCCTGCCCCGCGCAGAAGGGCGATTACCTGGAGTTCTTTGCCGAAATCGATCTGTTGTGCGCGTTGTCGACCTGCCCGGGTGGCGATCTGTCATTGCCCATGTGGGGCCCGGAGGCTCAGGATCCACTCAGCGTCTGTCGGCCGTTGGGCGTGGAGATCTATCGGCTTGACGAGGCATTGCTCGAAGGCTGGAGCCAGCCTGAGCGGGCGGCCTACAAAGGTTTGCATGGCCTGCACATCGCCAAGGCTGCCTGGGAGAAATAGCGCTGCCGGCCGCAGGGGCGGATAAAAAAGCCCCGCCATTTCGAGAAGGGCGGGGCTGTTCGATCGGGTTATCCAGTCAGCGGTCCTGCGCGTCCTTGGCGTCCGCTTCCGCGTTGCGTTCAGCAACGCGCTTGCGTTGCTCATCGGTCAGTTCCACCTTGTTGGCGGTGTCGCGCAACATCATCAGACCGCCAACGATCGAGCCGATTGCAACGACCAGAATCAACCAGGCATACCAGGGCATAGGGCTCTCCTTGAGGGCATACCGGCGGGCGAGGAGTTTCGCCCGTCAAGTTGCCATACCACTTCGAGTTACAGCGTTTTGCAGTGGTTCCATTGTAGGCCTGATCTGCCCCGGCAACCTCTCTTGCATCAATCTTCTCGAAGGTTGCATTCGGCCTTGCAAGCCAACTACAGAGAGATGCCATCCCCTCGGAGCCCGGTCAGCATTGCATCCGCCGGCGCATCGGCGCGCAGTTGCGCGGTCAGTTGGAAATAGATGAAACCGGCCACCATGAAACCGAGGAAGATCAGGCCGATCAGGCTGTTGAACCAGGCCATCGCTACCAGGCAGACCACGGCCAGTGCCAGGGCTATGGCCGGGACCAGCGGGTAGCCCGGTGCGCGGAAGGTGCGTTCCAGCTGCGGCTCGGCCTTACGCAACTTGAACAGGCTGAGCATGCTCATGATGTACATCACGATGGCGCCGAATACGGCCATGGTGATCATCGCCGCGGTCAGGGTCATGCCTCCCAGGTTGATCAGGCCATCGCTGTAGATGGCGGCGATGCCGATCAGGCCGCCGGCGATGATGGCGCGGTGCGGCGTCTGGAAGCGTGACAGCTTGGCCAGCGACGCCGGCAGATAACCGGCGCGGGCGAGGGCGAAGAACTGCCGCGAGTAGCCAAGAATGATGCCGTGGAAGCTCGCCACCAGGCCGAACAGGCCGATCCACACCAGCATGTGCAGCCAGCCGGAGTTGTCCCCGACCACGGCTTTCATCGCCTGGGGCAGCGGGTCGTTGATGTTCGACAGGGTGCGCCAGTCGCCCACGCCGCCGGCGAAGAACATCACGCCCATGGCCAGCAGCACAAGGGTCAGAATGCCGCTGATGTAGGCCTTGGGGATGGTGCGTTTCGGGTCCTTGGCTTCTTCGGCGGCCATGGCCGCGCCTTCGATGGCGAGGAAGAACCAGATGGCGAACGGAATCGCCGCGAACATCCCGGCAATCGCCGGCGCGCCGAAGGTGTCCGAGCCCGCCCAGCCGTTGAGGGCGAAGTTGCTGAAGCTGAAGGCCGGCGCGACCACGCCCATGAACACCAGCAGTTCCGCCACCGCCAGTACGCAGACCACCAGCTCGAAGGTGGCGGCGAGTTTGACCCCGAGGATGTTCAGCCCCATGAACACAATATAGGCGCCGACCGCCGCATGCTTCGGGTCCAGGGCCGGGAACTGCACATTCAGGTAGGCACCGATCGCCAGGGCGATGGCCGGTGGCGCGAAGACGAACTCGATCAGGGTCGCCAGCCCGGCGATCAGCCCGCCTTTTTCACCGAAGGCCCGGCGGCTGTAGGCAAAAGGGCCGCCTGCATGGGGAATGGCGGTGGTCAGTTCGGTGAAGCTGAAGATGAAACAGGTGTACATGGCCGCGACCATCAGCGAGGTCAGCAGAAAGCCCAGGGTGCCGGCGACGCCCCAGCCATAACTCCAGCCGAAGTATTCCCCGGAGATCACCAGCCCGACCGCGATCCCCCATAAATGCAGCGTGCCCAGCGTTGGTTTGAGTTGTGTGTTCATGCGTGGCTCCCGGAACGGAATGAAATGCTCGGGACTGCTCACTGCACCGCTCATGCCAGAGCGAAAACGGCCGTCGTAAAGCGCAAAAAGCTGTCGTATCGAGGATGTTTCCAGTTGTTTCGGGGCCGAAGGCGCCTGGGTTGGTGCACAGCGGTGCAACAGAGGAGGGCGGCGGAGCCTGGAGGCGCGCGATCGCGAGCAGGCTCGTTTCTACGTGCATCGTGCTTTTCCGGTGCAGCAGCAAACCGGCTGGCGATCCCTCCCCCTGGCCACGCCGATGGCCGGTGTAAATCCCGCGTAAAGCCTTTCTTTACGCTTTCTTTATGCGTCGCCCACGCCCTCGATCTCGTTCCTTTACAGCCTCCCTGCGGACAATGCCCCACACGCGGCGATTGCCGTACGACGGAGAGATTCCATGAGCGTTCTGGACGGGGTGTCCCTGCTGCTGGCAGTGGGGCTGTTCATCTATCTACTGGTTGCGCTGTTGCGCGCGGATCGGAACTAGGAGCGGCTATGCACAGTTATGACTATTGGCTGATCCTCGGCTTCTTTGCCTTGGTGCTGCTGCCCGCGCCTTTCCTGGGGCGGTTCTACTACAAGGTAATGGAGGGCCAGCGCACCTGGCTGACGCCGCTGTTGGGGCCAGTCGAACGCGCTTGTTACCGGCTTTCGGGCGTCGATGCGCAAAGCGAACAGAGCTGGCAGAAATACACCCTGGCCCTGCTTGCGTTCAACCTGGCCGGCTTCTTGTTGCTGTTCACGATTCTGTTGTTCCAGGACCATCTGCCGCTCAACCCGCAGAACCTGCCGGGGCAGGAGTGGACGCTGGCATTCAACACCGCGGTCAGTTTCATGACCAACACCAACTGGCAGTCCTACAGCGGTGAAGCCTCCCTGAGCTACCTGAGCCAGATGATCGGCCTGACTGTGCAGAACTTCGTCAGCGCCGCCACCGGTTTGGCGGTGCTGGTTGCACTGTGTCGTGGCATCGGCCGCAAGTCGACCAAGACCCTGGGCAACTTCTGGGTCGACATGACCCGTGCCACCCTCTACGGCCTGCTGCCGCTGTGCCTGCTGCTGGCATTGTTCCTGGTCTGGCAGGGCGTCCCGCAAACCTTCGCCCAGTATGTCCACGCTGTGACCCTGCAAGGTGTCGATCAGGTGATTCCATTGGGCCCGGCCGCCAGCCAGATCGCCATCAAGCAACTGGGCACCAACGGCGGGGGCTTCTTTGGCGTCAACTCGGCGCATCCGTTCGAGAACCCGACGGCCTGGAGCAACCTGTTCGAGGTGGCCTCGATCATCCTGATCCCGGTGGCCCTGGTGTTCACTTTCGGCCACTACGTCAAGGATCTGCGCCAGAGCCGGGCGATCATCGCCTGCATGCTGGCGCTGTTCCTGATCGGTGGCGCGACCTCGCTGTGGGCCGAGTACCAGCCCAACCCGACCCTGAACAACGTCGCGGTCGAGCAGACCGCGCCGCTCGAGGGCAAGGAAGTGCGTTTCGGGACCACCGCCACCGTGCTCTGGTCGGTGACCACCACCGCGGCCTCCAACGGTTCGGTCAACGGCATGCATGACAGCCTCAGTCCGCTGAGCGGCATGGTCGCGCTGATCAACATGATGGTCGGCGAGGTGATCTTCGGCGGCGTCGGCGCGGGCCTCTACGGCATGCTGCTGAACGTGCTGATCGCGGTCTTCCTCGCCGGCCTGATGATCGGGCGCACCCCGGAATACCTGGGCAAGAAGCTGCAGGCCAAGGAAGTGCAGTTGCTGGTGGTGACGCTGATGGTGATGCCGGTCGGCGTGCTGGTACTAAGCGCCATCGCCGCGAGCCTGCCGGGGCCGGTGGCGGCGGTGAGCAACCCTGGCGCCCACGGTTTCAGCCAGTTGCTGTACGCCTACACCTCGGCCAGCGCCAACAACGGTTCGGCCTTCGCCGGCCTGGGCGCCAACACCCCGTTCCACAACCTGATGCTGGGCCTGGGCATGTTGATCGGCCGCTTCGGCTACATCCTGCCGGTGCTGGCCCTGGCTGGCAGCCTGGCGCTGAAAAAGACCGCGCCGGTCGGCCAGAACAGCTTCCCGACCCATGGTCCGCTGTTCGTCACGCTGCTGACCATGACCATTTTGCTGGTGGGCGGGCTGACCTTTTTGCCGACCCTGGCGCTGGGACCGATTGCCGACCACTTGAGCTTGGCTGCCTTTGGAATGAAGGGCTGAGGACTTAATGATGAATATGCATGTTCCTGCCTCCAAGAAGGCTGTAACCGAAATGCCCGGCGCTAAAACCGCGGCCTCGAAACACACTGCTGCCGAACAACAGAAAACCTCGATCGCAGCCCTGTGGCGTCCGGCGCTGGTACAGGCCTTCGTCAAGCTCGACCCACGCCAGTTGCAACGTTCGCCGGTGATGCTGGTGGTCGAGCTGACTGCGATCCTGACCACGGTACTGTGCCTTGTGCCGGATACCGCGGTGCCGACCTTCGTCGCCGCGCAGATCGCCCTCTGGCTGTGGTTCACCGTGCTGTTCGCCAACTTCGCCGAAGCCCTGGCCGAAGGCCGTGGCAAGGCCCGCGCCGACAGTCTCAAGGCTGGCAGCGAAGGCCTGAGTGCACGCCTGAAAAAGGCCAATGGCAGCTTCCAGGTGATCCCTGCCGCCAATCTGCGCAAAGGCGACGTGGTGCGGGTCGAGGCCGGCGAGATGATCCCCGGTGACGGCGAGGTCATCGAAGGCATTGCCGCGGTCAACGAAGCGGCGATCACCGGCGAGTCGGCACCGGTCATCCGCGAGTCCGGCGGCGATCGCTCGGCGGTGACCGGCAATACCCGGCTGGTGTCCGACTGGTTGCTGGTGCGTATTACCAGCAATCCGGGCGAATCGACCCTCGATCGCATGATCGCCCTGGTGGAAGGCGCCAAGCGCCAGAAGACCCCGAACGAAGTGGCCCTGGATATCCTGCTGATCGGCCTGACCCTGATCTTCCTGATCGTGGTCGTGACCCTGCAGCCGTTCGCCCACTTTGCCAATGGCAGCCTGCCGCTGGTGTTCCTGGTGGCGTTGCTGGTGACCCTGATTCCGACCACCATCGGTGGCCTGCTGTCGGCCATCGGGATCGCCGGGATGGACCGCCTGGTGCGGCTGAACGTGATCGCCAAATCCGGTCGTGCCGTGGAAGCGGCGGGTGACGTGCATGTCCTGCTGCTGGACAAGACCGGCACCATCACCTTCGGTAACCGTCGTTGCGCGGCCATCCACGCAGCGCCCGGGGTCAACCACCAGGAAATGGCCGAGGCGACCTTGCTGGCCTCGCTGGCGGACGACACGGCGGAAGGCAAATCCATCGTCGAATACCTACGCGGGCTTTATCCACAGCCCGAGCCGGGCGCCGAAATGCTGACCGCCGTGCCGTTCAGTGCCGAGACCCGGCTGTCCGGTGTCGACTATCAGGGGCGGGTCTATCGCAAGGGCGCGGTGGATTCGGTGCTGGACTTCGTCGGTCTGCAACGGGGCGACCTGGCCCCGGCGCTGTCCCGGGAGATCGACAAGATTGCCCAGAGTGGCGGCACGCCGCTGCTGGTGTGCGCCGAGGGCAAGCTGCTCGGCGCCATTCACCTCAAGGACGTGGTCAAGCCCGGTATCCGCGAGCGTTTCGCCGAGTTGCGCAAGCTGGGGATCCGTACCGTGATGGTGACCGGCGACAACCCGCTGACCGCCGCCGCCATTGCCGCGGAGGCCGGGGTGGATGACGTGCTGGCCGAAGCCACGCCGGAGAAAAAGCTGGCGCGCATTCGCCACGAGCAGAACGACGGCCGCCTGGTCGCCATGTGCGGCGACGGCGCCAACGACGCCCCGGCGCTGGCCCAGGCCGACGTCGGCATGGCAATGAACGATGGCACCCAGGCGGCGCGCGAAGCGGCGAACATGGTCGACCTCGACAGCGATCCGACCAAGCTGCTGGACGTGGTGCAGATCGGCAAGGAGCTGCTGGTGACTCGTGGCGCCCTGACCACCTTTTCCATTGCCAACGACATCGCCAAGTACTTCGCGATCTTGCCGGCGCTGTTCGCGGCGATTTATCCACAGCTCGGCGTGCTCAATGTCATGCAACTGAGCAGCCCGCAGAGCGCGATCCTCTCGGCGATCGTGTTCAACGCCCTGATCATCGTCGTGCTGATTCCGCTGGCCCTGCGCGGCGTGCGGGTGCAGGCGGCCAGCGCGGCCCATCTGCTGCGCCGCAACCTGCTGATCTATGGCCTGGGCGGGATCCTGGTGCCGTTCCTGGGCATCAAGCTGATCGACATGCTGCTGACGGCTTTGCATCTGGTGTAACCCTGCGACCCTGTAGGAGCCAGCTTGCTGGCGATAGCGTCAACCCAGTGCAGACGCACCGCATCGCTAGCAAGCGGGTTCCTACGGAGTCCGGGTAAACCCGTTAACCGAATCGAGGATTTGATGATGTCCACAGTATTGCGTCCGGCCTTGAGCCTGATTGTGTTGATGACCCTGATCACTGGCGTGGCCTATCCGCTGGTGGTCACCGGTGTGGCCCAGGTGGCGTTCCCGAAACAGGCCAATGGCAGCCTGGTGCTCGATGGCGTGGGCCAGGTCCGTGGTTCGGCCCTGATCGCCCAGGATTTCAGCGGCGACAGCTGGTTCCACCCGCGTCCATCGGCCGGGGCCTTTGCCACGGTGTCCAGCAGCGCGAGCAACCTGGCGCCGAGCAACCCGGCCCTGGCCAGCCGTGTGATCGACGACGCCAACAAGCTGGCGGTGCCAGGGCAGGGGCCGGTACCGCTGGCGCTGCTGACGACTTCGGGCAGCGGCCTGGATCCGCACTTGCCACCGGCAGCGATTAACTATCAACTGGCGCGGGTCGCGGCGGCGCGCAACCTGCCGGTCGCCACGTTGCAGCAACTGGTGGATGCCCATGTCGAGCAGCCTCTGATCGGCCCGCCGGTGGTGAATGTGCTGGCCTTGAACAGGGCGTTGGAAAAGCTCGCCCTGTAGCCAACTGCTACAAGTTTGTATGTCGATGATTTGAGTCCAGAGAGAACAATGCATGAGTGATTCCGGCCGCGCCGACGCCCTGTTAGCCGATCTGTCCCATGACGGCCGTGGCCGCCTCAAGGTCTTCCTTGGCGCCGCCCCGGGCGTCGGCAAGACCTACGCCATGTTGCAGGCGGCGCACACGCAATTGCGTCAGGGGGTGACGGTCCTGGCCGGGGTGGTGGAAACCCATGGCCGGGCGGAAACCGAAGCCTTGCTCGGCGGTTTGCCGCAACAGCCGCTGGTGCGCTCCGAATACCGCGGGGTCATGCTCGAAGAGATGGACCTCGACGGCCTGCTCAAGGCCAAGCCCAAGCTGGTATTGGTGGATGAACTGGCCCATACCAACGCCCCCGGCAGCCGGCACGCCAAGCGCTGGCAAGATGTTCAGGAACTGCTGGCGGCCGGTATCGACGTCTTCACTACGGTCAACGTGCAGCATCTGGAAAGCCTCAACGATCAGGTCCGCGGCATTACCGGGGTGCAGGTCCGCGAGACCCTGCCCGACTGGGTGCTGCAGGAAGCCTACGAGTTGCTGCTGGTGGACCTGCCGCCTCGAGAACTGCTGGAGCGCCTGCGCGAAGGCAAGGTGTATGTACCGGAGCAGGCCCGGGCGGCGATCGATGCGTTCTTCACCCAGACCAACCTCACCGCGCTGCGCGAGCTGGCGATGCAGGCCGCGGCGGCGCAGGTCGACGACGATCTGGCCCAGGGGTATCGCAAGCTCGGGCAGGCCGCGCCGGCGGTGCGCGGACGCTTGCTGGTAGGGGTCGACGGCGATGCCCAGGCCGAGCGCCTGGTGCGTCATGCCAGCCATGTCGCCCGGCGGCGGCATCTGCCCTGGAGCCTGGTGCATGTGGATGACGGCCGGGTGCCTGACGAGCAAGCTCGCCAGCGCCTGCAAAGTGCCCAACAACTGGCTGAGCGCCTGGGCGGCGAGGTGGTCCTGCTGCGGGCCGGCGAGGTGGCCAAGACCCTGATCCAGCATGCCGCGGAGCGGCGCGCCAGCCTGGTGCTGGTGGGGCAGTCACGCAAACGCCTGCGCCGCCGTTTGTTCGGCGGCGGTCTGGCGGCGCGCCTGCTGCGCAACGCCCAGGGCCTGGAAATCAACGTGCTCGACAGCGAGGACGAACCCGGCCAGCCGCGCCTGCGGGTGGAACGTTCGCTGGTCTGGTTCGACTACGCCCTGGCGGTCCTGGCGACGGTCCTGGCTTCGGGGCTGTCGTGGGCGGTGGCGAGCGTGCTGGCGTTGCCGAACATCTCCCTGGTGTTCCTCGCCGCAGTGCTGCTGGTGGCGGTGCGCAGCAGTCTCGGGCCGGCACTGGTGTGCGCGGCGTTGTCGTTCCTGACCTACGATTTCCTGTTCATTCCGCCGACGTTCTCCTTCGCCATCCAGCGCGAGGAAGACGTGCTGACGCTGCTGTTCTTCCTGTTGATGGCGGCCCTGACCGGCAACCTGGCGGCGCGCCAGCGTCGGCAGTTGCAGGCATTGCGCGACACCCAGGAAGAAACCAGCGAGCTGCTGGACCTATCGCGCAAGCTCACCGCCGCCACCGACCGGCAGGCGGTGATCAGTGCCGCGGCGCAGCACCTCAATGGCTGGAAGGAATTGCAACTGTGCCTGCTCAATCGCGACGGGCAGGGCGGCTGGAAGGTCGAGACGGGTGGGCCCTTGCAGTTTTCCGAGTCCGAACGGGCCGCCGCCGACTGGGCCTGGCAACACGATCAACCGGCCGGGATGGGCACCGGAACCCTGCCTTTCGGGCGCTGGTGGTGGTGGCCGTTATCCGTCGACGAGGGCCCGCTGGGCTTGCTTGGAGTCTGTCCGAAAGAAGGCGAGGAGCTCAACGCTCAGCGTCGTCGCCTGTTGAGTGCCTTGAGCCAGCCCCTGGCCCAGGCTTTGGCCCGGGCACAGTTGGCTGAGGATCTGGAAGCGGCGCGCCTGCACGGCGAGACCGAGCAATTGCGTAGTGCGCTGCTGGCCTCGGTGTCCCATGACCTGCGTACCCCCTTGACCTCGATGCGCGGCAGCATCGACAGCCTGCTGGCGCTGGGGGAGGCGATCCCCCTGGAAGACCGTCGCGAACTGCTCGAAGGCACGCGGGATGAGGCCGAGCGCCTGGATCGCTACATTCAGAATCTGCTGGACATGACTCGTCTCGGCCATGGCTCGTTGAAGCTGGCGCGAGACTGGGTGGCGCCGGCCGATATCGTTGGCAGCGCGCTGAATCGCCTGCGAGTGGTGCTGGCGCCGCTGCGGGTCAGCACCGAATTGCCGGCCGAACTGCCGTTGCTGTTCGTGCATGCGGCGCTGATCGAACAGGCGCTGATCAATGTCCTGGAAAACGCCGCGCGCTTTTCACCGGCCAACGGCCGTTTGCAACTGAGTGTCGGGACCCGCGATACCGAGCTGCTGTTTGCCGTGAGCGACGAGGGGCCGGGAATTCCAGTGGAAGACCGGCCGCGGATTTTCGACATGTTCTACACCGCGGCACGGGGCGATCGCGGCGGGCAGGGCACCGGCCTGGGGCTGGCGATCTGTCAGGGCATGGTCGGTGCCCATGGCGGGCGCATCACGGTGGGCGAGGGGATTGACGGGCGTGGTACCTGCATCACCTTGTGCCTGCCGCTGCAGGCGCAACCCGAGCTTGAAGGAGAGGCCTGAGTGCCGGTAAAAAAGCGTCAATCCAACGAGGCCAGGAGGGCCGCACATGTTCTTTACGATCCAGAGCCACGCCTGCGCTACTCTTGCGCCACTTATTTGTCTTGAAGCGAAACCATGAGCCAGACCGCGACCATCCTGGTCATCGATGACGAGCCGCAGATCCGTAAATTCCTGCGCATCAGCCTGGTGTCCCAGGGCTACAAAGTGCTCGAAGCCGGCACCGGCAACGAAGGCCTGGCCCAGGCGGCGCTGAACAAGCCGGACTTGCTGGTGCTCGACCTCGGCCTGCCGGATATGGACGGCCAGCAGGTGTTGCGCGAGTTTCGCGAGTGGTCGGGCGTACCGGTGCTGGTGTTGTCGGTGCGGGCCAGCGAAGGGCAGAAGGTCGAAGCGCTGGACGGTGGCGCCAACGACTACGTGACCAAGCCCTTTGGCATCCAGGAGTTCCTGGCGCGTATTCGTGCGCTGTTGCGCCAGGCGCCCGTCGGCGAAGCGCAGGAAGCAGCCCTGGATTTCGGCCCGCTGACCGTGGACCTGGCGTATCGCCGGGTACTGCTCGACGGTGCCGAAGTGGCGCTGACGCGCAAGGAATACGCCGTGCTGGCGCAACTGGCGCGGCACCCGGGGCGGGTGATCACCCAGCAGCAACTGCTCAAGGATATCTGGGGGCCGACGCACACCGAGGACAGTCACTACCTGCGTATCGTGGTCGGGCATCTGCGGCAGAAGCTGGCGGACGATCCGACTCGGCCACGCTTTATCGTGACCGAGGCCGGGGTGGGGTACCGGTTGCTGGGGGCGGAGGAGTGAGCGGGCTGCTGATAGAGGGATCGTGACGCTCTTTCAATTCAGTTCGTTCTCGTAGCGGTCCAGGGTGTCGCTGGCAATTTCCCGTCCCAGTGCGATCAGTTCCGGAGCCTTGTAGAACTCGAAGAAGCGGCACACCCGCTTGGGCACGTTGATCAGGATGTCCGGCGGGTAGCCGGCGATCTTGTACTGGGCCAGCGAGGTCTGCATGACCTCGAAGCTCTGGTTGATCAGGTCCAGCAGGGAAGCGGGGCCGACGTTATCGATAATGAACGAGCCGGTGGCCGATTTCGGGGCACCATCGGTTTCCGGAGCCGCGGCCGGTTGCTGGGCCTCGGGCTCGGCGGATTCGATCCAGGGGTTGCCGATGTCGGCAGCCTCGCTGCGCAGCGCTTCCTGTTCGAGCAGCAGCAGTTGTTCGGCTTGCTTGCGGCGAAAGGGCAGGTGCGAGCCCAGGGAGTTGATCAGGCTGTCGAAGCGGCTCTTGAAGGCGGCGGGGCGTTGGATCACCGGCAACTGGTAACGACGCTGGTTGGTCGAGTTGAGGTTGACGGCGATGATCAGGTCGCAGTGGCTGGAGACCACCGGCACGATGGGCAGCGGGTTGAGCAAGCCGCCGTCCACCAGCATGCGATTGCCTTGCATGACCGGGGTGAAGAGGCTGGGGATCGCCGCCGAAGCCCGCATGGCCTGGTGCAGACAGCCTTCCTGGAACCAGATTTCCTGCTGGTTGGTCAGGTCGGTGGCCACGGCGGTGTAAGGGATGCGCAGGTCTTCGATGTTGATTTCGCCGACGATCTTGCGGATCTGGCCGAATACTTTCTCCCCGCGTATCGCCCCCAGGCGAAAGCTGACATCCACCAGCCGCAGCACATCCAGATAGTCCAGGCTTTCGATCCAGCTGCGGTAGTCGTCCAGTTTGCCGGCGGCGTAGATACCACCGACCACCGCTCCCATGGAACAGCCCGCGACACAGGCAATGTCGTAACCACGTCTTTCGATTTCCTCAATCACCCCGATGTGGGCGTAACCCCGGGCACCACCAGAGCCCAGGACCAGTGCGACACGCTTCTTCATGACTCGATCCTTCGCCAGACAGGTTTCCACAATGCACCCATCGAGGGTCTCGGTTCAATCACTGACGGCCTCTGCGGGCCCTGGATAGAGGGATTTTTTCCAGTGTTTTGCCGCATGGGGTTATGCTCGCGCGGCTATATTTTCCCTGACGAGCCAAGGCACTTTTAGTGGCGGCGATCGTCTTACGTTCACGATTGTTTTTATTGTTCGCAATTGCTTCTTATCGTTCACGACTGTTTCCCCCCTACCTTGAGGTGTCATTGATGAAAGCCTGGATCTGTCTACCGTTGATTGCATTGGTACTCGGTGGTTGTGCTGGCAAGACCGCCTATCGCGACAGCTGCGGTACGCAACTGGATGCGGCCTGGCATGAACTGGACCTGGCCAAGGCCGAAGGTTTCGCTGGCACAGTCAGCTATTCCAAGGCCCTGTCGCTGCTGACCGGGGCCAAGACCCAGCAGCAATTCGAAGCCTTCGAGGGCTGCACCAAAAAAGCCGAGAAAGCCCGTTTCTATATTCGTGAGTCGCGCGCCGGCCGCTGATCGCAAGGCTGTCGTTTGCCGCTAGACTGAAGAGCGCTCTTCAGTTTCCGTCTCGCAGGCGTCGTGAGCGCGCCTGCCAGTCATGCCAGGGCCCGGCCGCAGTCTTTGTGCTGCGAGCCGGGTCATTCGTTTCGGGAGTCAATGATGTCTGCCTTGGTTGATCGGTTGGTGGCACAGGTGTTGGGGCTGGAGGTGCGCTTGCTGGCGTGCCAGGCGCGTTTGCAGGCGGTGACCGACCCCGAGGCGCTGCACGATCTGCGTACCACGGTGCGCCGCTTGCGCAGCCTGTTGCGAGCGTTGCGCGGCTTGCCTGGTGTCGAGCAACTGGAAGCGGCGGCTTCGGCGGTAGGGCAACTGACGACGCCGTTACGCGACCGTGAGGTCCTGGCTGCGTACCTGCATCAGCATGACTACCATCAGGCCGCGGAACGCCGTACCGCGGGGCTGGCGGATGAATACCGGACAGTGGCGACGGGCTCCGAACTCCAGCAGCTGCTGCTGGTGCTGGATGCCTTCCCGCGTTTCCTGCGGGCGGCGCAACGTCAGGAGCTGTTGCGCGGTTTGCGCAAGCGCATCGAAAAGCGCCTGTCCAAGCAATGGAAGGCACTGGACGAGGCCCTGCACGATCCGGCTCACGATCGGCATCGTTTGCGCCTGCTGATCAAGCGTGTGCGCTACGCCGCCGAGGCTTATCCCGAACTTGCCGAACTGTCGCCCAAGGCGGTCTCTCGCTTGAAGGCCGCTCAGGGCGCGCTGGGCGACTGGCATGATTGCTGGCAATGGCTGGCCCAGGCCGAACGGCAGGCGGACCTGTTGCCTTGTGTTCCGGTCTGGCACGCCACCATGCACAAGGCCGAGGTTCGTGCCGATCGGGTGCTCGACAAGCTGAGCGCGGCCTGTTTCCGTAGCTGACTCCCGGCTGGCGGCTTATCTGTCAGTCTTTTTGGCGGGAACAAGTGCTTTACGCGTGTGCACTGCTGGTTAAGATCCTCGAACCCTTTTCTTGATCAGAGGTGCTCATGCGCTTTTGCGATTTGCTCGATGCCGTCCGCCACCAACCGTTGGAACTGTCGATTCCAACCGAGTGGGCGCAGGGGCGGGCCAGTTTCGGCGGATTGGTGGCGGCTTTGCAGTATGAAGCCATGCGCGCAAAAGTCCCCGCCGAACGTCCGGTGCGTTCACTGGCGATCACCTTTGTCGGTCCGGTCACCCCCGATGTGCCGGTCAGCTTTGAAGTCGAGGTGCTGCGCGAGGGCAAGGCCGTCAGCCAGGTGCTGGGGCGTGCGGTGCAGAACGGTCAGGTAGTGACCCTGGTACAGGGCAGTTTTGGTGCCTCTCGGCCGTCCGAGGTGACGGTTGTCGCCGAGGAAGCGCCCAGCATGAAACATTGGGACGAGTGCCCGGAACTGCCTTACGTCAAGGGCGTGACGCCGGAGTTCATGCGCCATCTGGCAATGCGCTGGAGCATCGGTGGCATGCCGTTCACCGGCAACAAGTCGCGGGACATGGGCGGTTGGGTGCGCCTGCGGGGCGACGTGAAGGAAGAGCCCATGACCGAGGCGCATATCCTCGCACTGGTGGACGCCTGGCCGCCGGCCTTGTTACCACACCTGACCAGCCCGGCACCCGGCAGTACCCTGACCTGGACCATTGAATTCGTGCAGCCGCTGCTGGCGTTGAGCACCCTGGACTGGTGCAAGTACCGGGTGAATATCGAACATGCCTGTGACGGTTACGGGCATGCGGCCGCGGCACTCTGGAGTGCCGAAGGCCGGTTGATTGCGCTCAGCCGGCAGACGGTCACTATCTTCGGTTGAACTCCTCTCAATGCCGGTGGCGCTTGCGCCATGCACGCCACCAGGCGCCGCTGAGGACGAAGCGTGGAAAGGTCACGAATTGTTCTACCAGCAGGCGCTGGACTGCATCTTTACGGTCACTGAACGGCTCGGCGGCTTGGGCCTCCAGGCTATGGCCGTGACGCTGCAGGCCCAAGGCTGCGATCAGGCCGACCACGCCGATGGCGACGTTGGTGAAGCTCAAGCCGAATACTCCTGAAACCAGCAACAGAAAGCCGACGATGAACAGCGGCACTGCAATCAGGTGCAACACCAGGTTGGTCGGGTTGCAGTGGTTATGCGGGTAGGAGCGCCATTGCCAGGCGGGGAGGTTGGGGTGACGTTTACCCATGACAGTGATCCTTGATTCGTAGAAGCCTATGTATCAAAGGATAGGCCCCACGCGAGGGGGCGGCGAATCAAGGCTGGCTATGGGGGCGATAGCTTGGCAAGGGTTTCGCCGCGGCAGGGAGGCTGATCCTGCTGCAACGAAACTCGCGGTTTTAAAGCTTCAACTGACCGATGGCCTTGCTCAACTCTCCGGCCAGGGTCGCCAGTTCGTTGCTGGTGGTCGCCGAGTCGACGGTCTGTTGCACCGTGTTTTCGGTGACGTCGCGAATACTCACCACGGCGCGATTCATTTCTTCCGCCACCTGGCTTTGCTGCTCGGCGGCCACTGCAATCTGGGTATTGCTTTCACGCATCTGCGCCACGGCCGTGGTGATTTCCGCCAGCGCTGCGCCAGCTTCCTGTGCCTGCTGCACGCAATCGTCTGCCTTGAACGAGCTTTCCTGCATGAAGTCCACCGCGTCGCGGGTACCTGCCTGCAGGGCGGAGACCATCCGGGTGATTTCGTCGGTGGAGGTCTGCACCCGCTTGGCGAGGTTGCGTACTTCATCGGCGACCACCGCGAACCCCCGGCCCATTTCACCGGCGCGCGCCGCTTCGATCGCGGCATTGAGCGCCAGCAGGTTGGTTTGCTCGGCAATGCTGTGGATCACGTTGACCACGCCATTGATCTTCTGACTGTCCTCGGCCAGGCGCTGGATCATCTCGGCGGTCTGTTGCACGCCGCTGGAGAGCCCGGAAATGGACTTCTGCACGCGGCTGACCACTTCCTGGCCGCTGCCGGCGAGGACATCGGCGGCCTGGGAGCGATCCCGGGTGGCGCCGGCGTGCTGGGCGATGTGATAGACGGTGGCGGACATTTCGTTGATCGCTGTCGCGGCCTGATCGGTTTCGCTTTGCTGGCCCAGCATGCCGTGACGCACATCGTTCATGCTCGATGCCAGGCGCGCGGCGCCGATATCCAGTTGCCGGGCGGTATTGGCGACGGTGTTGACCACCCGCTGATAACCCGCCTGCATCGCATTGAAGGCGCTGGCCATCTGGCCGACCTCGTCCGTGCACGACAGGGGCACGCGGGCCGACAGGTCGCCGGTCTTCTCCACATGCAGCATCACATCCTTGAGGGTGTTCAGTTGGCTGAGCAGGAAACGGATCAACAGTTGCGAAGCACCGAGCATCGCCAGCATCAGAATGAACACGGCCACCGCGTACTGGCTGAAGCGTTCGCTGAACACCTGATGCAGGCTTGGCCCATGGGCAAGCACCGCAACCCGTTGGCCATCGGCCCGGGGCAGCACCTGCGCGCCGATCAGTGGGTTTTCGCCGAACAGCGGCATTTCATCGAAGGCCACCCATCCATTGGCATTGCTCAACTGCGGCAGGGAGCGCTGGTCGAGGCTGGGGATCTGGCCGGCCGCGAAGCTCAGCAGATTCTCGGCATGGGGCAGCGCTTGCCCGGAGGGCCATGCGCCGAGCAGGCTCGCCTGGGCCTTGGCGTTGTTTTGTGAGGCCTGGCTACGCGCTTGCTGCTCCAGCTGGACGGCGTACAGGACCAGTAGCAGGGTGGTCACGAAGGCGACCGCATTGACCGCCCAGAACTTGTATTTCAATGAGATATTGCTGAGCCAGGCACCCATGGAAGGTCTTCTCTGATTAAGCGGAACAGTATTGGCAAGGTGCCATTATTGTGCCGCTATGCAGAGAGTTAAATCTTGATATGCGTCAAGCAATCTCGGGCAAGGCGAAGAAGGCACGGGCGTTGGCGGTACTGTGGGCCGCCAGCTCTTCCTGGCTCTCGCCGCGATGCAAGGCCACCTCGCGCAACACTTCGGTCAGGTAGGCCGGTTCGTTGCGACCGTTCTTCGGCTTGGGGCGCAGGCTCCGGGGTAGCAGATAGGGGGCGTCGCTTTCGAGCATCAGGCGACCGCGGGGAATCTCTCGTACCAGCGGGTGCAAGTGAGTGCCGCGGCGCTCGTCGCAGATCCACCCAGTGATGCCAATGTGCAGGTCAAGGTCCAGATAGTTGAACAGCGCGCGCTGTTCGCCGGTGAAGCAATGCACCACCGCGGCCGGCAAGCGGTCACGAAAGTCGCGGACTATTTCCAGCAGGCGCTGGCTGGCATCGCGTTCGTGGAGGAAGACCGGCAGTTGCAGTTCAACGGCCAGGGCCAGGTGTTCCTCCAGCACTTTTTCCTGTTGCCCTCGGGGGGAGAAGTCCCGATTGAAGTCCAGGCCGCATTCGCCCACGGCCTTGACGCTGCTTTCCTTGAGCAGGCTGCGCAAGCGCTGTGCGCTGTCGGCATTCCAGTCGCTGGCGCAATGCGGATGAATCCCGGCGGTAGAGAACAGTTGGCGGCCACTTTCATCCAGTTGCCGCGACAGCTCGAGTGCCTGTTCGCTGCCCTCGACACTGGTGCCAGTGAGCACCAGTTGGCAGACGCCGGCGGCATAGGCACGGTCCAGTACTGCGCGATGTTTTTCGGCGAAACTTGGATTGGTCAGGTTGACGCCGATATCGATGAGTTGCATGGTGCTATCTCCGCCTGCGGCCGGAAAGCATATCAGAGCTGTAGATTTATAAGAAAAGCTAAGAACTACAACGAGTTGAAGCTGTCTCTTGATGCCGGAAGAAAGGCTGCGGTTGGTTTGCCAGCCGTGGTTGTGCCAGTCTTTCGCATCTTGTCAGCGCTCTAGGCGCTCTGTTTCTGTCGCCCGCGTTTTCGCCATTGCTCGAAAACCCGGACAGTATTCTTCCCGGAGAGCGGATGACGCGACCCTCGGTTTTGCTAGCGTTGTGCTTGTTGTTGCTGCTGCCCCTGCCGGCGGTAGCACGCTTGGCTGGCCCTCCGGAAGCGGCCGTAGCGGGCAAGGTTCGCGACCTGGCGGACATTCGCAGCAGCCGGGTCTTGCGCGTGCTGGTCAACCAGAGTCGCAATAGCTCCGGTGAAGTCCAGGGCCAGGCCATCGGTGTCGAATATCACCGTCTGCGCGCCTTTGAGCAGTACCTCAATGGTCACGCTCGCGACGGTCAGGAAATCAGTCTCAAGATCATTCCCAAAGCCAAGGATCAATTGCTCGGTGCGCTGCAGCGTGGCGAGGGGGATCTGGTCGCTCCAGGAGAGTTGTTGGAGGCGCTACCGGGGCAAGCGGTAAGCCCCAGTGAACCGGTCGCCAGCAACGTGCCGTTGCTGCTGGTGGGAGTCAAGGGCGAGCGGCGCTACACCCGGCCTGAACAGCTCTCCGGCAAGACCCTGGCGCTGACCACAGGCAGCGCTGCCGGGGATGCGGTGAGCCAGATCAATCAGAAGCTGGCGCTGCATAAGCTGGCGCCGGTCAAGGTCGAGTGGGTCGATCCGAGCCTGGCAGTCGAAGATGTCCTGGAAATGGTCCAGGGCGGGATCTTTCACCTGACCATCGTCGAGAAGCCCATTGCCGAGCGCTGGGGCAAAGTTCTGCCGAAGCTGCGTTTTGATCGGCAACTGGTCATCAGCGAGCCTGGCGAGGAGCACTGGTTCGTGCGGCGGGATGCCTCGATGCTGCGGGCGAGCATCGATCGTTTCCTGAAGGTCTACAAGGCTCCGGCGGATCAGGATGTTGCGTTCTTACGCATCTATCGACGCCTGTATCAGGTGCATAACCCTTTGACCCGGGCCGATCGCCAGCGCCTGGAAAAATTGCGCCCGGTATTACAGAAGCATGCCGATGCCCAGAACATGGACTGGTTGAATCTGGCGGCGCTGGCCTTCAAGGAGTCGTCGTTGCAGCCCTCTGCCAGAAGCGGCAGCGGCCCGACCGGCCTGATGCAGATCACCCCGTCAGCCGCCCAGCGGGTAGGGGTCAATAACATCCAGACCCTCGATAGCAATGTGCTGGCCGGAGCCAAGTACCTGGCGTTGATCCGGCGCAAGTTCTTTTCCAGTCCCAAGCTCAACGAGCGCGAGCGTATGGCATTTGTCCTGGCGGCCTACAACATGGGGCCGGAGCGAGTGCAGGGTATGCGGACCGAAGCCCGGCGACGCGGGTTGAACCCCAATCAGTGGTTTTTCCAGGTCGAGCGCATTGCCATGGAACAGGTCGGAATGGGCGCCGTCAGCTATGTTAATAGCGTCAACAAATACTATTTGGCCTTTGACCGGGAACGCGAATCGTTGGAGCCGCAAGCGCGTAAGGTCGTCTCAAGGAAATAATCGATAAAATTGATTGTTATATTGCTATTTTTGCACTTTTAACATGAGATTTTGTGATTAATATAGCGACCCATTACCCAACACTACAAAGGACTACACAGCATGAGCACACTGATCAAAACCGTACTGAACACCCGTGCAGGCTACGGCCTGACCGTCCTGCGAGTTTTTGTCGGCATCATTTTCGCCGCTCACGGCGCGCAAAAGCTTTTCGGTCTGTTTGGCGGTTACGGATTGGCAGGTACGGCACAGTGGATGGAGAGCATCGGCCTGGCACCAGGACACTTGATGGCGCTGTTGGCGGGCGGTACCGAGTTCTTCGGCGGTCTGGCGCTGATTATCGGTCTGTTGGCACGTCCTGCCGCGTTGGGGTTGAGCTTCACCTTGCTGGTGGCGATTTTCTCCGTGCACATCAGCAATGGCCTGTTCATGGCGAACAATGGTTATGAGTTCGCCCTGGCTCTGCTCGGCGGTGCCATTGCGGTTCTGATCGAAGGCGCGGGCAAATTGTCACTCGATGCGGCAATTGCCAAGTAACTTCCGGAAAACACCCAAGGCCCGCTTGTAGCGGGCCTTTTTTGTTGCTGATTTCGTTATTGGGGATTCTTGACACTACCCCGTCGGCTTCTCTAGGATTGTTGCCCATGCGCCGATTTAAACAGCTACTTGCGGGGCGCCAGGTGATTCGGAATATCACCGACAGAAGCTCTACCGGCTTCGAAATACCGCTAAAGCGCTGGTTCGGTGTTGCCTCTCACCTGCCCGGCAGAAAATTGAGGCAGAGACACGACACGATGAATGCACTCCACCCTCCTGTACGTCTTGCGCCAATCACGGCGAATCTTGTTCAGCGCAATCCAAAAATTCTTCTTGGCGGCACACACCAGCCGACATTGCTGCGTTATCTCGATGGCTGGCCACGTCGCAGCACAGGCCCTTCGGCCTTTCTGATCCAGTTCATCGAAGACGGCGAGTCCTTGGCACGTTTTGCCAACGACAGTTTTGACCTTGCGGTGATACAGGCGCCCAGCTCGGAAAATGCTGCGGAAGTCATCCGGCATCTGACCCGTGTGGCTCGACAGGGGCTGATCACCCGTAGGTAAGTACCGTAGGTGATCAACCTGGCTGTCGAGGTGGGGGCGATGTTTCTGAATCCCAGCTAAAGGCTGCATCGATATCAGGGGGTCAAACTACGGAGTTGCGTTTGGCCAGCTCCGCCAGCGCTACCAGATTGGAAACATTGAACCGTTTTAGCAGCCTGACCTTATAGGTGCTCACCGTCTTGTGGCTGATCAGCAACGCATCCGCGATTTTCTGATTATTCAGACCGCTCGCCAGCAGTTTCAGGACGGTGATTTCCCGGTCGGTCAGTTGGGCAATCAAGACACTCTCTTGGCAGGCGGCGTTTGTATTCTGTTGCAAGGTGCTGATTGTATCCTCGGGGAAATAGCTATACCCCGACAATATGGCTTTTACCGCATTAGCCAGTTCGTTCAGATTATCGTTCTTGCACAGAAAACCAGCCGCTCCGGCCTGCAAACAGCGCAAGGCGAAGTTCTTGGAGTTGCTGGAAGTCAGCACCAGTGTCTTTATTGGCAGTCCAGCGGACTTTATATGGGAGATAACGGAAAAACCGTCGAGGTTGGGTATGTTCAAGTCCAGGATGAGCAGGTCTGGAAGATGCTTGCGTACCAGCTGGACGGCGTCGGCCCCGTTGTCCGCCTCCGCGACGATGTTGTGTTCGTGAGGTTCCAGAACGGTTCTTATGGCGAGTCGAATCAACGGATGGTCGTCGACGATGATGATACTTCCCATGCAAGGCATCTCGATATTTAGGGGGAGGGTGCCCTGCGTATGTTATCCGAGCACTCTGAAAACTAAATCAGACGAATCTGATAGTTGTCATTGTGTGGCTAAGTTATGGTTGAGCTCCGTTTTTATCTGGCCAAGCCACGCCCGCTATGCATATTATTATCTTTAGACCGACCTCTCATCTGAAAGGCTCTTGGTTATTCAACACTCTTTTGCGTCTTGATCGTTTTATCTACTGGTTTGCTCCTTCTCTAGCGATGTTGATGGGGGTGGCTGGTGTCGCGCTGTGTTTTTTTAGCTGGCAGCAACGACTGATATTGACAGGAGGGGCCGGGCTAGTACTGCTACTGCTGGCGGGAGGGTTAGTCATGCTATGGTCGAATTATGATTGGTGGCTGTTCAAGCTCAGTCCGCAGAAGGGTTTGAATATTCCTCTTAAATGAGATCGGAGTGGTCAAGGCTGTCAGCCATAACATGGTAAATCGAAAGCGTTGACTTTTCTGGTTGTGAGTTGTCGGATAGTTCTACCTGAAGAATGGGAATTGTCCGGTTGCTGGCATGTGTTGTTAGGAGGTATTTTTTACTCCGTGTGATATGTTTTTAGATATATGACGGAGCCTAAGTCAGCGATGCTGCTACGAACTATTTCCATCGAAAACGCAGAGCAAGAAGTGCTGAATGGTGCGGTGCTCTGCAGTTTTGCAATTCCTATGCTGAGGCGTAATTTTCTTGCCTATAGCTTAAATGAGGGCGCTGAAGTCGGAGAGTCGCGAGTTTATATTGCGATGTTGCATAAAAAGGGGAAAGAGTATGCGCTGAGTTCGATTGAAAGCGAGCGCGATTGGCGTCTGGTTATTCAGGTCTTCAAAGAGATAGTTACTCATGCAACGCGGCTTGAGATTCGACAACAAGGTGCTGCTGGCAGTGTTGGCACTCCCTACCATCTGATTGACCTTAAAGGCTGTGTGATACCGACGGGGAACCTTTCCGAGCATCGCTCACTCACCATCAAGAAAAATTTGGTGGTGAAACTCATATCATCAGAAGCTTCGACAGTTTGTCTGCCTGCAATTGATGACACCGAACTCAGCGTTCCAGCCCTTGATGTTTCTATTGAGACGACCTCTCAAAATACCCCTGCTGCAAAAGATGCCACAGAGTATGTGGACGAGGTTCCTGACTCGAACGAGTATGGTTCGCCAGAAACTGTTGAGGACCTTGAAGGGGACCTACCCGATGATGCCCCGTCCAGATCTGAGCCGATTGGAGAACCATATGAATTATGCCAAAAGGACGCTGAAACCGAGGCTTATGTAAGGGAGGGCTCTACTGAGGCCTCGTTATTGGCCGAGGATCTTCAACAGGGTATTGCTGGCTTAGCTATCACCAATATCGAAAGCCATGTCGACTCATCCAGGAATGATGCTCTCCTGTCAGGTGTTACAACACATAGAGTAGATGCTGACCAGTCTGCTGACCCGGAGGTCGATGCTGTACGTCTGCATCAAGGTATACAGAACACACTGGCTGACTTGGCGGAGGTGGTTCGCGATTTGACTTCGGAGGATGATGTGGAATTAACCCAGGGAAATGAGTACGACCTGTCGATGTCTGACAGAGTTCCGACTTTGGTAGACAGGCAGCTTCAAACCATCCCTGATATCGATCAGTCCGGTGAAAATGCTGTGGATGCAATGCCGGATGAGTCGGACGGTTGTGAAGCCTCACTAGAGCATTCGCTGGATAAGGATCAGTTCCTGATGGATACGGCTCCCGATACCGAAGTTGTATCTCAGGGGGCGGATACCGATCATCTGCTTTTTGATGTAGAGAACACGTTGTCGAATCTTGCACATATGGCGCAGGAACTGGCACAACAAAAATTGATTGCAGTGAAGCAGCAGGAGGCCTTGGAGCTTTTAAAGGAGCAATTGCAGGAGCGAGAACGCAAGCTTCAGGAAAAGGATGAATACTTGCGCCAGTTACAAAGCCAGCTTCAACAAGAGAGGATCGCTATCGATAAATCCGCAGAGCACAACTCCAAGGTGATTGCCGAACGCAGCGTTGCGCTACAGCAGTTGGCTGAAAGTGTGGAGTCCCGAGAGCGAAGTGTTGCGCGGCGCTCTGAGCTATTGCAGTTGGAGCAACAACGTCTTGAAGAAATTTCTGTAAAACAAAGTGTTCGTGCATCCGAGCTCGAAAAACGGGACATCGGGATCCAGCAAAAAAATGCCGAGCTTGTGGAAAGATTAGCGCAGCTATCCAGCACCCGTAAAAAGCTGAGTAATATTGTAAAAGGCTTCAATGAGACAGTGACCTTCAATAATAGTCTGCATAGCATATCTAGTACCTTATTCAACGATGACGAGTAAGGCGCCTCAGTTGAAATTGCAAGTGTCTATTTTAGTCCCTGGGTGTTTTTTCATATAAGGCAATATGTGATCTGTATGAAATAGTCGGCTAGTAATGGTTGGGCAGGAGACGGGAGGAATGGGGAGCATGCGTGTTCTTTGATGAGCGTTCTGATCGGACTTGCGCATGAGCTTGTTTTTACCTCGCATGACCAAGGCAGTCGCTTTTCATACAGAGCCTAGAGAACGATTCATTCTAGATGGTGGATGTTCCGATGGCATGCGTCTTACTGGAAGGTTTATTTTGCTCAATATTGGTTCTCAGTGCCCCGGTTGAATCATAATGCTGAACGGCTCATAAGGCTCTGCATGGGGAATTTAACCAATTGAGTACCAAGCTCATTACGCAGGAAGGTTTCGAGGCTCTGAAAAACGAGCTGGATTACCTGTGGCGGGAGAAGCGTCCGGATGTGACGCAGAAAGTCACTTGGGCGGCCTCCCTGGGGGACAGAAGTGAAAACGCCGATTATCAATACAACAAGAAACTCCTGAGGGAAATTGATCGCCGGGTTCGCTACTTGCGCAAGCGACTCGAAGACATGAAGGTCGTGTCTTATTCGCCGGAACAGGAGGGTCGGGTTTTCTTCGGCGCCTGGGTCGATATCGAGAATGAAGAGGGTGAAACCAAGCGTTTCCGTATCGTCGGCTATGACGAGATATACGGGCAGAAGGATTACATCTCTATCGATTCGCCCATGGCCCGGGCGCTCTTGAAGAAAGAAGTCGGCGACGAGGCGATAGTGCAGACGCCCGGTGGAGAAATGTGCTGGTGGATCAATCAGATCGAATACGTGAAATGAACTGCCTGCGAGGGGCTTACCCCTCGCGCAGTACTGTTAGTGGGCTGGCATTCAATGCTCGGCGTGTCCCGTAGACACCGGCACCTCCGATCAGCAGGGCACCGATAACAGGCAGGAGCAACAGCCAAGGATGTGGATGCCAGGGCAGGTCGAAGGCAAACCGATACAGCACCAGGCTCACCAGTTCCGATCCCAATGCCGCCAGTAGCCCGCTGAGGGCTCCCAGCAGCCCGAACTCGATACGCCGGGCCTTGACCAGTAATTGTCGTTCCGCACCCAGCGCCCGTAGCAGGGCACCCTGACGAATACGCTCGTCCAGGGTGGCCTGCAGTCCGGAAAACAGCACGGCCATGCCGGCAGCGAGTACAAACAGCAGCACGTATTCCACGGCCAGGGTGACCTGGGCCAGGATGCTGCGTAGTTGTTCGAGCAGAGCCTCCACTTGCAGGATGGTCACTGCCGGAAACGCCCTGGACAACTCGACCACCTGCTGGTCATGACCCGCAGCCAGATAGAAGCTGGTCAGGTAAGTGGCGGGCAGATCCCGCAGCGTGCCCGGCTGAAAGATCATGAAGAAGTTGGGCTGGAAGTTGTCCCAGTTGATTTCTCGCAGGCTGGTCACCCTGGCCTCGCGATTGACCCCTCCGACGCTGAATGTCATCTGGTCGCCGAGTTTGAGTTTCAAGCTTTCGGCCACCTGGGCCTCGACCGAGACGCCAGGTAAATCCCCTTCGGGCTGTTGTGCCCACCACGAGCCGCTGGTGATCTTATTGCCAGCTGGCAGATCTGCGGCCCAGGTCAGGCTCAAATCGCGCTGCACGGCGCGATCGCCACTGGAGTCCTTGCTGACGATTTCCCGGACCGGTTCGTCGTTGATGCTGATCAGCCGCCCTGGCACTACCGGATACAGCGGCGCGGAAGGGGCGGAAAGCGCCACCAGCTTGTCGGTGAAAGCTTGTTTGTCCGCGGGCAGGATATTCAGCGCGAAATAGTTCGGTGCGTTCTTGGGCAACTGGTTTTGCCAGGTGTCGAGCAATTCTCCACGCAACAGCGCAATCAAGGCCATCGACAGCAGAATCAAGCCGAAGGCCAGGGATTGCCCGGCAGCGGCCAAAGGATGCCGCAGCAGCTGGCCCAGCCCCAGGCGCCATGGCAGCGACGCCTTGGTCAGCAAGCGACGCAGACTCTGCAGGGCCAGCAGCAGTAATCCGCCCAGAACCAGGGCAGCAATGACGCCGCCGCCGAGCAAGGCAAAGGTCAGCAGCAGATCCAGGCTCAGGCGCCACATGATCAAGCCCAGGGCCAGCAAGGCGGCGCCATACACCATCCAGGTGCTTGGGGGGATCGGCAGCAGGTCACGGCGCAACACCCGCAAGGGTGGGACACGCCCCAGCGCCGCCAGTGGCGGCAAGGCGAAACCGCCAAGTGCCACCAGGCCGGTGCCGATACCGGCGACGGCGGGAAGCAGCCCGCCAGGAGGCACATCGGTGGGTAGCAGGTCATGCAGCAGGTAAAACAGCCCAAGCTGGGCGAGCCAGCCAAGCAGTGCGCCGACGATGCTAGCCAGGATGCCGAGCAGGGCCAGTTGCAGGGTGAACAGCAGCATGGTTTCCCGGCGGGACAGGCCCAGGCAGCGCAGCAGCGCGCTGGCGTCGAAACGGCGGGAAGCGAAGCGTGCAGCGGACAGGGCAACCGCCACGCCTGCCAGCAGCACCGCCACCAGGCTGGCCATGTTCAAGTAGCGTTCGGCCTTGCCCAGGGCTCCGCCGATCTGGCGGTTGCCATCTCGGGCATCCTGCAGGCGCTGATTGGCCGCCAGGCCTGGCTTGATCAATTGACGATAGGTTTCCAGGGCGCTTCCCGGACCGCGCCAGAGCTCCTTGTAACTGACCCGGCTGCCCGGTTGCACCACGCCGGTGGCGTTCAGGTCGCTCAGGTTGATCAGGACCCTGGGGGTCAGGCTATAGAAGTTGCCGGCGCGATCCGGTTCGTAAGTCAGTACCCGGCTCAGGCGCAGGGTTTTCATCCCGACGTCGATGCTGTCGCCGATTTTCAGGTCCAGCGCGGTCAATAGTCGGGCTTCGACCCAGGCTTCACCCGGTTGCGGACCACCGCCGGTTTCTTCCGTCGCGTAAGGGGCGGGGGCGCTTTTCAGTTCGCCGCGCAGCGGGTAGGCATCGTCCGCGGCCTTGATACTGGAAAGCTGGATGCCATTGTCGGTGGCGATCACACTGGAGAACTCCACCACCTGCGCATGTTGCAGGCCCAGTTCCCGGCCGCTTTGTATCTGTTCTGGCCTTGCTGGAGAGCTGCTTTCAAGCAACAGGTCCGCGCCGAGAAACTCCGTGGCGCGCAACAGCATCGCGCCGTTGAGGCGTGCACCGAAATAGCCGATGGCGGTGCTGGCGGCTACAGCCACCACCAGGGCGAAGAACAATACCCGCAGTTCTCCGGCGCGGGCGTCGCGCAGAAGTTGGCGAACGGCAAGACTGAACAGGCGCAACAGCGGCAGGCGTGCCATCAAGGCTCCAGGGGGGCGACCAGCAGGCCGGCTTCAAGGCGGATCAGGCGCCGGCAACGATGGGCCAGGCGTTCATCGTGAGTGACCAGGACCAGCGTCGTACCGCTTTCCTTGTTCAGGTCGAACAGCAGGTCGCTGATGCGCTCGCCGGTGTGGCTGTCGAGGTTGCCGGTCGGCTCGTCGGCGAACAGCACGTCAGGTTCGGCGGCGAAGGCGCGGGCGATGGCCACCCGCTGTTGTTCGCCACCGGAGAGCTGGCGAGGCGAGTGACTCAGGCGCTGCCCGAGCCCGACGCGTTGGAGCAGTTCGGTCGCACGCTCGCGGGCATCCCGACGGCCGTCCAGCTCCATGGGCAACATGACGTTCTCCAGGGCATTGAGGCTGTCGAGCAGTTGGAACGACTGGAAGACGAAGCCCACATGCTCGGCCCTGATTCGGGCGCGCTGGTCTTCGTCCAATGTGCCGAGACTGCGACCGGCCAGGGTGACCTCGCCGCTGCTGGGCAGGTCGAGCCCGGCCAGTAGGCCGAGCAGGGTGGATTTTCCGGAGCCGGAACTGCCGACGATGGCCAGGCTGTCGCCTTTGTTCAGCTCCAGGCTGAGTTCGTGCAGGATGGTCAGTTCACCTTCCGCGCTGGGAACCACTTTGCTAAGGTTCCGCGCAGTGAGAATGCTTGCGCCCATGGAGAATCCGATGCGTGTGTGGTTTTTGAGTGCTGGCCTGGCCTTGATGTGCATGGCCCAGAACGCAGCGGCGGGTACAGTCCTGATCGTTGGCGATAGTATCAGCGCGGCTTTCGGCCTGGATACCCGGCAGGGGTGGGTGGCACTGCTCGAGCAACGGCTCAAGAGCGAAGGTTTCAACGATAAGGTGGTCAATGCTTCCATCAGTGGAGACACCAGCGCAGGTGGCCAGGCGCGGCTGCCGGCGCTGCTTGCAGAGCACAAGCCGGAGCTGGTGATTCTCGAGTTGGGCGGCAACGATGGACTGCGTGGGCAACAGCCCACGCAATTGCAACAAAATCTTGCTTCGATGATCGACAGCTCCAAGGCCAGTGGTGCCAAGGTGTTGTTGCTTGGCATGCAGTTGCCACCCAATTACGGCGTGCGTTATACCCAGGCGTTTGCCGAGGTGTACAGCAAGCTCGCGAATGAAAAAAACGTAGCGCTGGTGCCATTTTTTCTGGAAGGGGTCGGCGGCAATCCCGAGCTGATGCAGGCCGATGGCATCCACCCTGCGGTCACCGCTCAGGGCAAGTTGCTGGAAAATGTCTGGCCGACGCTAAAACCGCTGCTTTGACGCTTTTCTACCGGCAGTGTTTCGGCTAATGTGGCGCCCCCGATTTGGAGCCCCCGATGCCGCGTCCCGCCTGGTCCCTGTTTGCCTACCAACTGATCGAGCCTGACGAACAGCTCGACCTGTTCGCCTGCCAGGAAGTCCGGGTGCACCTGGTGACGCGTCAGCTGGAGCTGGGCGGCTCTGCCGATCGCACGTTGTGCGGCACCTTGCTGCCCGCGCAACCGCGCTGGTCGAGTGTCGACCGGACCATTTTCCAGGACCAGCGCCTGTGTCCGTTGTGCCGGGCGATCCTCGAATCGCAAAAGCGCGGCACGCCACCGATCTGGCCAGAGTTGCGTTTCGAACTGTAAGGCAGCAAGTTCTCGCCCGGCTCCCTCCTTGCTGATGCAGCTGTCGCTCCCGCAGCCACGGGGGCGGGTGTACAATCACTTTTTTACTCGTTGATCATGCGAAGGATTTTCCGGATGTTGCCGCGCTTTCCTGTCGTCACCCGTTGCCTGACGCTTGCCGCCTTCTGTGTGGCTGGCCCCGTTGCCGCATTGGAACTGCCTCTACCTCCACCGGGCGAAGATATCGTCGGTCAGGTACAGGTGATCAAGGCCAAGTACGAAGACACCTTTGCCGACCTGGGCACGACCTACGACCTGGGCTATTACGAGATGGTCGCGGCCAACCCGGGAGTGGATCCCTGGTTGCCGGGCGCGGGCACCGAAGTGGTGTTGCCGACGCGTTTCATCCTGCCGCCGGGACCTCGTGAAGGCATCGTGATCAACCTGGCTGAGTATCGCCTGTACTACTACCCGAAAGGGCGGAACGTGGTGTACACCTTCCCCCTGGGTATCGGCCGGGAAGGTTGGGGGTCGCCGATCGCCCATACCAGCATTGTCGCGAAGACGCCGAATCCGACCTGGACTCCGCCTGCCTCGATCAAGGCCGAGCACGCCGCCGACGGTGACCCGCTGCCAAACGTGGTGCCGGCAGGTCCGGACAATCCGTTGGGGCCATTCAAGTTCACCCTGGGTACGCCGGGCTACCTGATCCACGGTTCGAACAAGAAGTTCGGGATCGGTATGCGCACCAGCCACGGCTGCTTCCGGATGTTCAACAACAACGTCCTGGAAATGGCGAGCATGGTGCCAGTGGGGACATCGGTGCGCATTCTCAACGATCCGTACAAGTTTGGTATCAGCGCTGGAAAAGTCTATCTGGAAGCTCACACGCCGCTGGATGACAAGGGCAATCCGTCGGTCGTGGACAAGCACACCGCGGTGATCAACGCCTTGCTCAAGCGTGAAGACCTGGCCAATAACTTGCGGATGAACTGGGATGTGGTGCGCGACGTGGTGGCGGCCGAAGATGGTTTACCGGTAGAGATCGCCGTACCGACCACTGCGCCCGTAGTCTCGGCGCTGCCTATCGATATGCAGCAGTAACGGTTGGAACAGCAACCCGTCGATGCTTTCGGGCGTCGACGGGTTTTTTATTGCCGCAAGAAAACCCGGGCAATAAAAAAGCCGACCCAGTAAATGGGTCGGCTCGATAACAATCCCGAGGGATTATTACTTGCGGCTAGCTTTTTCCAGCATACGCAGAGCGCGCTCGTTAGCTTCGTCAGCAGTCTGTTGTGCTTTTTGAGCAGCAGCCAGAGCTTCATCAGCTTTACGGTAGGCTTCGTCTGCACGAGCCTGGGCACGAGCTGCTGCGTCTTCAGTTGCAGTCAGACGAGCTTCGGTTTCTTTGGATACGCTGCTGCAACCGGTAGCCAGAACTGCGGCCAGAGCCAGAGCAGAGAATTTCAGAACGTTGTTCATCGTGTTCCCCTTCAAGGACTTTCTATTAAGTAGCTATCTCATCCGAGTGATGAAATGGCCGGCGTACATACTACCCATTACTTGTAGTAAGTAAACTGACGTAGCGCAAGAAGCAAAAAAAATTCTAGGCGTTGAATCTTTTTCGAGCAACTTTTTATCGATCTGTATAAAAAATACGCAACCTTGTCACCCTGTTGGGAGGTTGCGCTTGTTAAGCGTATCTGCCGTAGAGCCCCTTTGCACGGCGCTTGCGGAGTGTAGGCTAAAGTCTATCTATATCGACTCGTCTACACTTTTGTTCAGAATCTGTGGGGCGTCTCACGCATCTTTGTCCATGTTGAGGTGACTTTAAATGGGTGGGCTCGTCTTAAATCTCAACATCCGGCGATGTTCAGGTTGTTGATCCTTAGGCGGTTTGATCGAGCGTTTTGCATGTAGCTGGGAACAGGTCTGAGGACGCATCGACAGCAAACTGGCCTGATGCCAGTAGCTTGAACGCAAGCGTCCCTTGAGCATTGGTGCCAATGGTGCCTACTATTTGAAACGTGCTCGGTCATGCGAGAGCGGCAAGCTCTCCTCGGTGTCCAGACAGGCACGGGGTGGCGTAGTTGTTCCTTCGCCGGAAAAACATCGGTAAGGTAGGGGTCAGAATCCAAGACCCGCGAGGAGTAGTGATGAGCGAGGCGTTGTCCATCCACCATGACCAGGCTGGTCATCAATTCGAGACCAATGTGGACGGTCATCGTGCCTACCTGACCTATATGGACCTGGGTAAGCAGACCCTGGATATTTATCGGACGTTCGTGCCTAACGCGCTGCGTGGTCGTGGTATTGCCGCGGCACTGACCGAGCAGGCGTTGGAATATGCTGACCGCATGGGTTACACGGTGATTCCGTCGTGCTCATATGTGGAGCGCTATATGGAGCGCCATCAGCGCCACGCCGCGAAACTCTGAGCGGGGACGCCAAAAAAAACGCCGGGCTTGGCCCGGCGTTTTTGTGTCTGCGATACGGGGTCAGGTACGAACCCGTTTTGGCAGGACGTCCTTGAGCTTGGCGTGCATGCCGCGCAAGGTTTTCTCGGTGCTTTCCCAATCGATGCAGGCATCGGTGATCGACACGCCGTATTGCAGTTCGGCCAGGTCCTTGGGAATTGCCTGGCAGCCCCAGTTCAGATGGCTTTCGACCATCAGGCCGATGATCGACTGGTTGCCTTCGAGAATCTGGTTGGCCACGTTCTCCATTACCAGCGGCTGCAAGGCCGGGTCCTTGTTGGAGTTGGCGTGACTGCAGTCGACCATGATGTTCGGCTTGATCTTCGCCTTGTTCAGCGCCTGTTCGCAGAGGGCCACGCTGACTGAATCATAGTTCGGCTTGCCATTGCCGCCGCGCAGAACCACGTGACCGTAGGCATTACCCTTGGTGGTGACGATGGATACGCCGCCTTCCTGGTTGATGCCGAGGAAGCGGTGAGGGCTGGAAACCGATTGCAGGGCGTTGATGGCAACGGTCAGGCCACCGTCGGTGCCATTCTTGAAACCTACCGCCGAGGACAGGCCGGAAGCCATCTCGCGGTGGGTCTGGGATTCGGTGGTACGTGCACCGATCGCCGACCAGCTGATCAGGTCCTGCAGGTATTGCGGGGAGATCGGGTCCAGCGCTTCGGTGGCGGTCGGCAGGCCCATCTCGGCCAGGTCCAGCAGCAGCTGGCGACCGATGTGCAGGCCGTCCTGGATCTTGAACGAGTCGTCCAGGTACGGGTCGTTGATCAAGCCTTTCCAGCCAACGGTGGTCCGTGGTTTCTCGAAGTACACGCGCATCACCAGATAAAGGGTGTCGGAGACTTCGGCAGCCAGGACTTTCAGGCGCTCGGCATATTCGTGAGCCGCCTTGATGTCGTGGATCGAGCACGGGCCGATGACGACGAACAGGCGGTGGTCGGTGCCGTCGAGAATATTGCGGATCACTTCGCGACCCTTGGTCACGGTGCGCAAGGCTGCGTCGCTCAGCGGGATGTCACGCTTGAGCTGGTCGGGAGTGATCAGGGTTTCGTTGGAGGCGACGTTAAGGTCGTTGATCGGTAAATCAGCCATCGTGTTACTCGTCAGGTCACGGGTGCCGGCCGCCAGCGATCCCCGCGCGGCGGTGCACAGCGGATTTAAGCGCGTCGGGGAGCCGAACCTTAGCGCGTTACACCGGGGCTCGACAATGGGCAGAGGCGGGTTTAATCCAGCGCTGGCTGCATAAAAGCCTGGTGAACCCGGTCATGGGAGAACTCGGCGGCATGCTGTTCGACCCATTGCTGGGCCAGGGCTTCGATCTGTCGCTGCTCAGCCTGGGGCTCATGCAGGTGGCAGTAGTGGGTGATCTGGCACACCTGCTCACTCATCCGGGCATGGAACAGGGTCTGCTCATCGATGAAGGCGATCCCCACCAGATAGCCATGCTTGCGTCGCAGGCACCAGGCCACATAGCCGTTGTAGCGGGCGTTTTCACCCAGTGTGGGGATGCAGATTTCCAGTGCGGTGCCGCGGCGCCAGGCGCGGTGATAATTGCAAGCCATGCCGCCGAGGCTGATAGTGTGCAACCGTTGACGCGAAATACATGCGTGCTCGCGTAAGGTCATCTCAACCGGAACATCGTCAGGATGAGGAATGAAACGTCCCATGAACGCAGACTCCGAGTGTCGGCTATGTGACATTGTTTCCCCCAGTATAGTGGTCGAATTGGAGCTGACTGATTTCGATATCGATCAGCGGCTGTTGGCGATGAGCGGTGTTTCGCTGGTGATATTCACCAGCGTCGGCTGCGCCAGCTGTCGCTGGGCCAGGCAGCAGTTGCCCGACTTCGATCTGCCAATCGAGCGGTTGTGCTGGATCGATGCGGGAAACAATGGCGGCGCGGTCGAGCGTTATCAGGTGTTTCACTTACCGGCATTGTTCGTGGTGCGCGACGGTGAGTTTTATGGGGCCTTGCAGTCGCGCCTGGCACCTGGCGAGCTCAGCGAGCGCCTGGCGCAGGCGCTGAACCGAATTCCAGAGGAGTTGCCTTGATGGAAGCAGTCCACACGCCGCGAATCGGCATTATTGGTACCGGAGCGATTGGTGGTTTCTACGGGATGCTGCTGGCGCGAGCCGGCCTGGATGTACATTTCCTGCTGCGCAGCGAATTCGCCGCGGTCACCGAGCGGGGGTTGCAACTGCATAGCGCGGTGCATGGTGAACTGACCCTGAACCCGGTCCAGGCCTATGCCAGTGCCGAAGACATGCCGCCCTGCGATTGGCTGCTGGTGGGGGCCAAGACCACCAGCAACGCCGAGCTGGCTCCGGCGATCCTTCGTGCGGCGGCTCCTGGCGCCAAGGTGCTGTTGCTGCAGAATGGCCTGGATGTGGAGGACGGCTTGCGCGACCTGCTTCCCGACTCGCTGCATCTGTTGGGCGGCCTGTGTTTTATCTGCGTGCACCGTGCCGGCCCCGGGGTGATTGAGCATCAGGCGCTGGGCGCGGTGAACCTGGGGTATCACAGTGGCCCGGCAGCGCAGGGCGAGTCGCAGCGCCAGGCAATAGTGGAAGAGGGCGCCGCGCTATTCCGCAAGGCCGGTATTGATTCCCAGGTCATGGCCAACCTGCAGCAGGCGCGCTGGCAGAAACTGGTGTGGAACGTGCCCTATAACGGTTTGTCGGTATTGCTTAACGCCAGCACCACGCCGCTGATGGCCGATGCCGACAGTCGCGAGCTGATTCAGGCCTTGATGCGTGAAGTGGTGCAAGGTGCCCTGGCCTGTGGTCACAGCATGCCGGACGGCTATGCTGAGCACTTGTTCAAGGTGACCGAAGGCATGCCGGACTATTGGCCGAGCATGTACCACGACTACCAGCACAAACGTGCGCTGGAGTTGTCGGCCATCTATGCCGCGCCATTGGCCGCGGCCAAAGCGGCGGGGTGCGAACTGCCGAAAATGGAAGCCTTGTATCAGGCGTTGAGTTTTATCGACCGGCATAACGGTTGATCGCAGCATCGGGGGAAGGGATATGGCAAAGGGCTTGGGCGGTAAACTGGTGGTGGCGATTTCATCGCGGGCCCTGTTCGATCTCAGCGAGAGCCATAAGGTCTATCTGGCCGAGGGGGTCGAAGCTTACCGCAAGTATCAGATCGATCACGAGGAGGAATCCCTCGAACCGGGCGATGCTTTTCCCCTGGTGAAAAAACTCTTGAGCCTCAATGCCAGCCTCGGCCGGGCGCGGGTCGAGGTGGTGCTGGTGTCGCGTAACAGTGCCGACACGGGCCTGCGGGTCTTCAACTCGATTCAGCATTACGGCCTGGATATTTCCCGGGCCGCGTTTGTTGGTGGGCGCAGCCCTTATCCCTACCTCGCGGCCTTTGGCTGCGACCTGTTTCTTTCCACCCATGCCGAAGATGTGCGCAGCGCACTGGACGCCGGGTTCGCCGCGGCGACCATTCTTTCCGGTGGCGCCCGACGCGCCGCCAGCGCCGAACTGCGGATCGCCTTCGACGGTGACGCCGTGCTGTTTTCCGATGAGTCGGAACGGGTCTATCAGCTCGGTGGCCTGGAAGCCTTTCAGGCCAAGGAGCGTGAGTCCGCCCGCGAGCCGTTGCGTGGGGGGCCGTTCAAAGGCTTCCTCGCCGCGCTCAATCTGTTGCAGCGTGAATTCCCCGACGATGGTTGTCCGATCCGCACCGCCCTGGTGACGGCGCGTTCGGCACCCGCCCATGAGCGGGTGATCCGCACCCTGCGCGAATGGGATATCCGCCTGGACGAATCGTTGTTCCTGGGCGGCCTGGAGAAGGCCGCCTTTCTCGAAGCTTTCGCCGCCGATGTGTTCTTCGACGATCAGGCGGGTCATTGCGAACTGGCCCGCGAAGTGGTCGCCACCGGTCACGTACCCCACGGTATCAGCAACGAAACCAAGGTTTAGCTCAATGTTCACGGGCTTGCGCGGGACGTCGTAGTCGCCTTGGCACTGCTAAGCTGAATCAATCTCCGCCATATTGGCAGTCGAGGAGGTCATATGATTCGTTCGATGCTGTATGCCACTGACCTCGGTCTGTATGCGCCCTACGTGATGCAACATGCCCTGGAGCTGGCTCGAACATTCAATGCCGAATTGCACGTGGTTCATGCGGTGGAGCCCATGGGACTGTTTGCCGAGTCGGTGTTGCAGAGTTATCTCGACGAACAGGCCCTGAATGAGTTTCACAGTCAGGGTCTGAGCACGGTGATGGCGAATATCGAGCAACGGGTACTCGACAGCTTTCGCGAAGAGTTGGGGGAGGGCATGCAGGATCTCGCGCTGATTCAGTCGGTCAGGGTCTTTCAGGGGGACCCCTCGCACGTCATTCTCGAGCAGGCGTCGAAACTCTCTGTGGATTTGTTGATCGTAGGAAGTCACAGCCATGGGGCGGGCGGTGAAACTCCATTGGGCAGGACGGCAGCCAGGGTACTGCAACTGGCCAAGGTTCCGGTTTACCTGGTGCCCTTGGTACAGCGTCGGCGGCTCGGAGATATCTGACGCGCTTGTTGGAATTTTCTGAAGAAAAGTTCTAGATTTATTCTTCGAACCATTAATATAGTTATATACCGTCGCTGATGCCCGTGGCGTCTACCTGCTTTGAGGGATTCATATGAAGCTTCAACAATTGCGCTACATCTGGGAAGTGGCGCACCACGACCTCAACGTCTCTGCTACAGCCCAAAGCCTTTATACCTCGCAACCGGGTATTAGTAAGCAGATCCGCCTGCTCGAGGACGAGCTGGGGGTCGAGGTATTCGCTCGTAGCGGCAAGCACCTGACTCGCGTCACCCCGGCTGGCGAACGCATCATCACCACCGCTGGCGAGATCCTGCGCAAGGTCGAAAGCATCAAGCAGATCGCCCAGGAATTCTCCAACGAGAAGAAGGGCACCCTGTCGATCGCCACCACCCATACCCAGGCCCGTTATGCCTTGCCGCCGGTGATCAGCAGCTTTATCAAGCAGTACCCGGATGTGGCGTTGCACATGCATCAGGGCTCGCCGATGCAGATCGCCGAAATGGCTGCCGATGGCACCGTCGACTTCGCCATCGCCACCGAAGCGCTGGAGCTGTTCGGCGATCTGGTGATGATGCCGTGCTACCGCTGGAACCGTTGCGTAGTGGTACCGCAGGGCCACCCGCTGACCAAGCTGCCGAAGCTGACCCTGGAAACCCTCGCCGAATACCCGATCGTGACTTACGTGTTCGGTTTTACCGGCCGCTCCAAGCTCGACGAAGCCTTCAGCCATCGCGGCCTGACGCCGAAGGTGGTGTTCACCGCCGCCGACGCCGATGTGATCAAGACTTACGTACGCCTGGGCCTGGGTGTGGGCATCGTTGCCAAGATGGCGGTCGATACCAAGCTCGACAGTGACCTGGTGGTACTGGATGCCAGCGAACTGTTCGAGTCGAGCATCACCAAGATCGGGTTCCGTCGCGGCACTTTCCTGCGTGGCTTCATGTGCGACTTCATCGAGAAGTTCGCGCCGCACCTGACGCGCGAAGTGATGGCCAAGGCCATTCAGTGCCACAACAAGCAGGAACTCGAAGAGCTATTCGACGGCGTCGAACTGCCTGTCCACTAAGCCGGGCTTACTTGACCTCGGTGACAGCGAACTGTTGCCGAGCGCCCGCGACGACGATCTCCAGTTCATCCCCCTCGAACTTGCCCAGCAGGCCTTTGCCCAACGGTGAACGAGGGGTGATGACGGTCACCGGTTGCCCCACCACCTCTACCTTCAGTCCCGCCCCATCCGGCGCTAGGAACAGCCATTGTTCGTGGCCGTTTTCGTCTTCGAGGCCCAGCAGCGCGCCGACCTGGATACCAACTTGCTCGTCGTACGGGCGCAGGGTCAGGTTCTGGCAGAGCGCCAGCGCCTGCCGGATTTCCTCGACGCGCCTGGCCTGGCCGGCGGCGAGATAGGAGGCCTCGAGCCCCAGGGTGTCGTACTTGTTTTCGGCAATGTTCTCTTCGTGGGTCGCCGCCTCATAGGCGGTCTGCGCCGCCCGCTGAGCGATCTCCAGATCGCCACGGAGCTTGTCGAGAATCAGTTGGTGGACCGTAGGTTTGTTCATGATCAATCGCAGAATTGCAGGACGTTGGCCCGGCTCTTTTCGCTCGGCGCCGTCTGGTCCTGTTGCAACCAGAACTGGCATTTCGGGTTGGACTGGTTGCGCAGGTTGCTGCGCGCATTATCCAGGGCCTGCTGCTGTTCGTTTTTACGCAGGTTTTCCTGGTACTGCTCGAACATGCGGTTGGACGCTGTCGATTCCGCACTGGGCGGTTTTGCCAGCTGTTGCACGGCCTGGGCGACGGGCGCCAATGGCTGGTCGAGCAGAAAACGCCAGGCCAGCCAGCAGGTCAGGGCGATCGCCAGAAAACCCAGCCACAATCCCAGGGCAATACTGCCGCTGAGTTGAAGTGCGTTTACGCTGATACGTAATGATCGACGGGGTGTCGGGCGATAGGGCATGGCAGCCTCCTGGCAGGCGGTGTCGGCAAGCTGCGATTGTCGCACGAAGATTATCGGCGTTGGCTCTTCTGTCTGTGACCATTTATGCGGACAATCGGCGCCTTTGCCAAATGGAGCCCGGAATGAAAGCCTCCTGGGATATTTTCTGCAGCGTCGTCGACAACTACGGCGATATCGGCGTGACCTGGCGGCTGGCCCGGCAACTGGTGGCCGAGCATCAGTGCGCAGTACGGCTGTGGGTGGATGACCTGCGGGCCTTCGAGCGTTTGTGTCCGCCCATCGATATCGCCTTGCCTCAGCAATGGCAGGAAGGCGTCGATGTGCGTCACTGGCCAACCGAGTGGTCGCCGGTGGCGGCTGCCGATGTGGTGATCGCGGCCTTTGCCTGCCAGTTGCCAGCGGCTTATATGGAGGCGATGGCCGAGCGTGAACATACCCCTTTGTGGTTGAACCTCGATTACCTCAGCGCCGAGACCTGGGTGACCGGCTGCCACGGCCTGCCCTCGGTGAAGTTCAAGGGCGTGCAGAAGTACTTCTTTTTCCCCGGGTTTCAAGCCGGCACCGGTGGGCTGCTACGCGAGGCTGGATTGCTGGAGCGGCGCAGGGCGTTTCAGCAGGACTCCCTGGCCCGGCAACGCTTCCTGGAAGGGCTCGGCGTATTTGCAGCACCTGGCGCGCGATTGATGTCGCTGTTCGCCTATGAGAACGCCGGCCTGGCCAGTTGGCTGCAAGCGCTGGCTGCCGACTCGCGGGCTACCCATCTGCTGGTTCCCGAAGGGCGGATCCTCGGTGACGTGCAACACTGGCTGGATGTCGAGGCGCTGGCGGCGGGTGCGGTGCAGGTCCGTGGGGCCTTGACGGTACAGGTGCTGCCGTTCGTCCGACAGGAGGAATACGACCAGCTCCTGTGGTCCTGCGATTTCAACGCGGTACGCGGTGAGGACTCGTTCGTGCGTGCGCAATGGGCCGGCCGGCCGATGCTCTGGCACATTTATCAACAGGACGAAGACATCCACCTGGACAAGCTCGACGCCTTTCTCGAGCTTTATACGCGGGGGCTGTCACCAGAGGCCAAGGCGGCGCTGATCGACCTGTGGCGGGCCTGGAATGCCGGAGGCGAGATGGCGCAAGGCTGGAAAAAGCTGCTCGAACACTGGCCGGAAGTGGCTGCTCACGCCGAAAAGTGGTGTCTGGAACAGGGCTCGCAGCCCGATCTTGCTGCGGCGCTGGTGCAGTTTTACCTAAATCAGGGTGGGCACTGAGAGGACCCAATGAACACGGGACGAAACCCTCTATGCGCACCATGAAAGGCCCGGTCTGTGAGGGCTGTAAAACCACTCACTATTAGGGGAGGGTCTTAAGGTTACTTACTTTAGATAGCTCCTTAAGGGCGTCTCTGAGGCTGCCCTGTATACCCACCTACAGTTCAGATGACTACACGGTGTGTGAATACCTGTGTTGCTGTAATCCGCACTCTGGCTACCCACCGTGTCACCTATCGATTTCTTGGTCTACTCCTTGTCTCTCTGGGAGTTGCTCAAGGTGGTCCTTTGGTCGAAGGCTTTGGGAATGTCGTCTGCGTTCTACTTGGTGGCTGTGCTGGGTGACCTCATAGTGGCACTGGTAGAGAACTTTAGGACCGGAAAGGGTCAGACTCGCCCGGGCATCTCTTCAAGCGAGCAATAACGTCAGGGGCTGTTTTAGTGGTGTCGACCCTACCTGCTGCATCAAGGTAGATGTCTACCGTTGCCCAGTGCTTAGGTGTGATGTCGATGCATTGTTGAAAGCCCTTGTCCGTCCACCAAAAGAACATCATAAAGAAGTCTTCGCCAGGGAACATGTAGCCGGACTCAATGGCAGAGCCTCCATGCTTAATGTCGCCTCTATGGATTCTGTCCTGAGTGTTCCAAACGTATTGGAACTCTTCCTTGCTATCTGAGGAAAAGTCTACCGATACAACTGGGGAGGCAAAATGCCAAAGTGCTATAGGGAGAATGACGAGAATCAGAAATAGCCAGCGACCATATCGGACCTTATGTCTCTTTGCAGACATGTACCCTGACTCCCTTTCTCCATTCTTCCGGTGGTACTGCAAGAACTTCGTCCATGATCATCTTTGCCGTTATGCCTCCGTTGGGGCGTTGTAGATAGAGCTTCACGCCGATACTAATGGATATTCGGTCAGGTGCATCATCCCATGCCCGCATGCCCTCGATATCTGCTGAACGATGTGGGCCGGGCAGTTCCCATTCTGCTTTAGGCTTGTCATACATCTCTTCAGCCTTCCGATAAGCATCCGACGCTATTTGTTCTATACCTGCACCATCCAAGAGGACGCTTTCGGAGAGGCCCCCAGCCATTCCCACATAGCCATAGTGAACGTTCGACCAGATGTCGTAGAAGTAATCATATTTGCCTTGTTTGTGCCAAATTCCACCGATGGTCCTGCGAATTATGGGCTTGTGGTCCCATGGGCGGTCCTGAGCTACGCGCTCCGTCCAGATAGCTAAGGCCTTCGCTTTCTTCCCCAGCGCTAAGCTGTAGAAGTCAGGGCTTTGACCAAGACGAAGATAGAAAGGAAGTTCCTTATACTTCTTTGTCTCAGCCGTTGGGCTAAAGCTGTTGAGGTCCTTCATCTGTCGCACAGACGGACTATTGATGTTGGTATTCATCTCGCCCGCAATGTAGCTCGCCAGTTCCTCCATGCGGTCGGGGTCGGTACAGACCTTCTCCTTCGGCTTCTCTTCAGGCGCTTTAGAAGCATCATTGGGATCAACCAAGGCATTTGCCGCGGTGGCCTTCTCGGTCAGCTTCGGGTCGGCCAACAAGGTCGCCATCTTTTCATCGTCCACCGAGCCATCCGGGCGAAACACGCCGAGTGCTGCGAAGTTGATGATGGCAGCCCCAGGAGCAGGCCCCATGACAAAACCACCGAAAGTATCACCCGACCCCGTGATGATTGTCCCGCCGTGGCTGGTGGGGCTCCCTAAGTGTGCCATGGGGCGACCATTCAGGATGATCGATGGAAACCCCGTGGTAATGACTGCACCACAGCCGCAAGTGTCACCGACTCGGGCCGCGCCCATGAAGTTGATGTTTATGTCGCCAGAAGCGGAAGCGATAGGGGTCGTGCCGTGACCGGGGAGAGGGCAGACGTGTTTGTCGCCCAGGCGAGCAGAAGAAAGCATTGAACATCATCCTTGCGTGTAAAGGTCCTTTTAGAGCCTCGCGAGGCTACCAAGTATCAAAGGGGAGGGCTGTAGGATGATTCTGAACTTTGCTGGAGCCCTTCGAGAATCTGGCAGAAAAATCTGAATGACCTCCTCAATACGCGTATGCGCCCAGGCTCCCCCGTGGTGGGGCCTTATCGCGGACCTGCGCGCCTCTGGATGAAGCGTTACAACTCATCGCCAAGGGTTCACCAAGGCCACACCAAGCCTTGCCCCAAGGGCGTTACAAGGAACTTTACCGGGCCCAATGGTCCCGCTACGATGGCCGCCCAGCTCTTTCATTGCCCAGTTTTACCTAAATTGGATATGATACGCGGCCTAGATTTTTGTAAATCCCATCCAAATTCGGATATTCGCAATGAAAACTGGTAAAGAACTCAAACCCGGTACCGTGATCCGTATCGACAACGATCCTTGGCTGGTTCAGAAAGCTGAATTCACCAAGTCCGGTCGTAACAGCGCGATCATGAAGACCAAGCTGAAGAACCTGCTGACCGGTTACAAGACCGAAACCGTTTACGGTGCGGACGACAAACTGGACGACGTGATCCTGGATCGCAAAGAAGCGACCCTGTCGTTCATCAGCGGCGACACCTACACGTTCATGGACACCACCGACTACACCATGTACGAGCTGAACGCTGAAGACATCGAAGCCGTTCTGCCGTTCATCGAAGAAGGCATGACCGACGTTTGCGAAGCTGTGTTCTTCGAAGACCGTCTGGTTTCCGTTGACCTGCCGACCACCATCGTGCGCCAGGTTGACTACACCGAAGGTTCCGCTCGCGGCGACACTTCGGGCAAGGTGATGAAGCCTGCCAAACTGAAGAACGGTACCGAGCTGTCGGTTGCTGACTTCATCGAAATCGGCGACATGATCGAGATCGATACTCGCGAAGGTGGTTCCTACAAAGGCCGCGCCAAGGTTTAAGCCCCTGCTTGAATCCTTAGCCACGAAAAAGCCCGACCATTGAGTCGGGCTTTTTTGTGACCGAAGGTCCGGGTGGCAAACTTACTTCAGATGTTGCTTGAGCTCATCGGATGCCTGCAGCAGTGCCGAACGTACCGCGGGTACCTGGCTGACGACGTTGAGCAGACCGTAGTCGTGGATCATCCCGTTGTAGCGCACCGAGGTCACGGTCACGCCGGCTTCGTCCAGCTTGCGGGCATAGGCTTCGCCTTCGTCGCGCAATACGTCGGCGCCGGCCGTCTGGATCAGCGCGGGTGGCAGGCCCTTGAGCTGGGCGCTGGTGGCGCGCAGCGGTGAGGCGTAGATCTCATTACGCTGCCGGGCATCGGTGGTGTAGTTGTCCCAGAACCACTTCATCATGTTTTTGCTGAGGAAGTGTCCCTCGGCATACTGGTTGTACGACGCTGTCTCGAAATTCGCGTCGGTTACCGGCCACAACAACAGCTGGAAGCGGATCGCCGGCGTGCCCTTGTCCTTGGCCATCAGGCTGACCACGGCGGCCATGTTGCCGCCGACGCTGTTGCCGGCAACCGCCAGGCGCTTGCCGTCGACGTTGATTTCCCGGCCATGCTCGGCCACCCATTGGGTGGCCGCGTAAGCCTGATTGATCGCCACCGGGTAATGCGCTTCCGGGGACGGCGTGTAATTGACGAATACCGCCGCCGCCCCGGAGCCCACCACCAGGTCCCGCACCAAGCGCTCGTGGGTCGGGAAGTCTCCCAGCACCCAGCCGCCGCCGTGGAAGAACATGAACACCGGCAAGGTGCCTTTCACTCCGGCCGGCCTAACGATGGTCAGGCTGATGGCCTGGCCGTCGACGTCGATGGTCTTCTGGCTGACATCCGCCTTGGGCAGCGTCAGCTTGACCCCGGCCTGGGCGCCGACCAGCACGGCCCGGGCCTCTTTGGGTGTCATCTGTTCCATCGGCTTGCCGCTGCCGGCGTTCAAGGCGTCGAGGAACGCCTGGGTGTTGTGTTCGACCCCGCCTTCGGCGAACGCCGTGTTGATGGACAGGGCGAGAAGGCTACCGGTCAAGACCTTGCTGAAAGTGTTCATGTTCGTCTCCTGGGCGGTGCGGGCGCTGGCGCGCAGCTGGGTTAGACAGTCACGTGCAGACGTACGTCGACGTTGCCGCGGGTGGCGTTGGAGTAAGGGCAGACCTGGTGAGCCGCTTCGACCAGGGACTGCGCGTCGCTCTGTTCAAGACCTGGCAGGCTGATATGCAGGTCGATGTCCAGGCCGAAGCCGCCAGGAATCTGGCCGATGCCGACGTTCGCAGTGATCGACGCGTTGTCCGGGATCTTGCGCTTGCTTTGGCTGGCGACGAATTTCAGGGCGCCGATAAAGCAGGCGGAGTAGCCGGCGGCGAAGAGTTGCTCAGGGTTGGTCGCCTGGCCGCCGGCACCACCGAGTTCTTTGGGGGTGGAGAGTTTGACGTCGAGGATGTTGTCGCTGGAGACGGCGCGACCATCACGGCCACCGGTTGCGGTTGCGACTGCGGTATAGAGAGTTTGCATGGTGTGAGCCTCTTGGGTTTCGAAGTTTTGCGCTAAATATTTGCGCGCTAAGTAATTGCGAAATAAATGTATCGCTCAAATATTTAGTGCGCAAGATAAATTTTTGAAAAAACTCGAAAATGCTTGCCAGCAGCCATGTTTTTTTGGCTAAGCGAATGATTTAAATAATATTTTTATCGAGAAATTTTTTCGTCGATACGCTGTTGGCGGCAACGAAACAGAGAGAATCGCGAGCAAGCGCTCCTGCAGAAGAGCAGGGCGTGCTCGCGAGAGCGCCGTTAAAGGCTGTCTTGCAGATGGCCACGCAGCTTCAGCAGGTCGGCCTGCAGTTTGCGCAGTTGCTCCAGGGTCAGGCCGCTGGCGCCGAGGATGCATTGGGGAACGCCGCGCGCCCGGTCATACAGGGTCCGGCCTTGCTCGGTCAGCTCGATGATCACCACCCGTTCATCTTCGCGGCTGCGGGTCCGGCTTAGTAATCCCTCGGCTTCCAGGCGCTTGAGCAAGGGCGTCAATGAACCGGGATCGGTCAGCAGGCGACTGCTGATCTCGCCGACGGTCAGTCCGTCCTGCTCCCAGAGCACCATCATTGCCAGGTACTGGGGATACGTCAGGCCCAGCTCCTGCAGCAGTGGTTTATAGACTTTGGTCATCAGCAACGAAGTCGAGTGAAGGGCGAAACACAGCTGGTTATCCAGCAGCAGATCGTCACATTTTTCCGGGGTGGAGCCTTTGGTGTTCATGGTCGGGCCTTGATCGATACTCGCCCTGAATCTAGCGGGCGAATCTTTAATGCGCCAGATAATTCTCACGAGCGCTCAGCCCATGGCGCTCTGCAGGGCCAGATCCCAGGGCGGAATCGGACTGAAGCGAGTCTTCAGGTATTCCAGCAACAGGCGGCTGCGAGCGTTGGTGTGCTGTTCCAGGCGCAAGGCGTAGATACCGGCGCTTTCCGGTTTGGGCAGGCCGGTTTCGCAGAACAGCGGCAACAGTTCCCCACGCAGCAGGTATTCGCTGGCCAGCCAGGTCGGCAGGTGGGCGATGCCCAGCCCGGCCAGGGCTCCGGATAGCAGGGCCTCGGCATTGTTGGCGCTCATGCGGATGCGTTGTGGGCGATGAGTCTGCAACTGCCCGTCCAGTTCGAAGCGCCAGGCGAACAGCGGAGCCAGGCCGTCCCAGTCCAGGCCGTCGTGCTGGCTCAGTTCGGCGGGATGCACCGGGGTGCCGCGCAGCTTGAGGTAGGCCGGGCTGGCGCAGGCGATGCGCACGATGCTTGCCAGCGAGGTCGCCACCATCCGGGTATCGACCCTTTGTCCGGCGCGTAGTACCAGATCGACCTTGCCCAGGTGCGAGCCCTGCATGTCGACGAAGCTGTCGATCAGGTGCAACTGCACATCGAGCCCCGGATAGCGCATCAGGAAATCGGCGATCGCCGGCGCCAGGTGTCGCCGGCCGAACGCCGCGGGAGCGTCGATGCGGATCAGGCCCTCCGGTGCGTGGCTCAAGGACACGGCTTCCGCCCGCGCCAGTTGCAGTTCGGCGACGATGCGTCGGGCGCGTTCGGCAAAGGCCTGGCCAGCCGCCGTCGCCACCACCGCGTGGGTGGTGCGCATGAACAGCTTGCTGCCGACGGCGTTTTCCAGGCTGTCGATACGCCGGGCCACCGCCGAAGGGGTCAAGGGATGCCGGCGGGCGGCGGCGGAAAAACTCCCGGCTTCCAGCACATCGAGGAACAGGCCGAGCTGATCGGTGAGGGCGTTGGGGTTCATGGTGGACATTTGCTTGTGCGAAGTTGGCAAAGCCATTGTGCGTTGCTGTGCGTTTCCGCACCAGAGCCGACTGCGTAGCATGCAAGGCCTGAGTGAGGAGAGCGGCGGTGATCGATTTAGCGATGTATGTGGTATTGGGCGCGGCGCTGGGCACGGTGGGCGGCTTGTTCGGGATCGGTGGAGGGCTGATTGCGATTCCGGTGCTGGGCGTGCTGTTCGGGCTGGACCAGCAGATCGCCCAGGGCACGGCGTTGGTGATGGTGGTGCCGAACGTGATGCTCGCGCTGTGGCGTTATCACCAGCGCAACCGGATCGAGGCGCGCCATGCGTTGCCGTTGGCCCTGATGGGCTTCAGTTTTGCCTGGCTCGGTTCGATCTGGGCGGTGGGCATCGATGCCCAAGTCATGCGGATCGGCTTCGTCGCGTTCCTGGTGGCCTTGTCGGCCTACAACCTGTTGCGCATGTTCCTGGCCAATGCCCCGGCTTCGGCGCAGATGCGCTATCCCTGGCCGTGGCTCGGTGTGCTGGGTGCGGCTTCCGGGGCCATGGGCGGGCTGTTCGGCGTCGGCGGCGCGGTGGTTGCCACCCCGGTGCTGACCAGCGTGTTCGGCACCACCCAGGTGGTCGCCCAGGGGCTGTCGCTGGCCCTGGCCCTGCCCAGCACCGGGGTGACCCTGGTGACCTACGGGGTGCATCAGGAAGTGGACTGGATGATCGGCTTGCCGCTGGCGGCGGGTGGGCTGTTGAGCATCAGTTGGGGCGTGAAAATCGCCCATGCGCTGCCCGAGCGAATACTGCGCGGGCTGTTCTGCGGCTTCCTGGTGGTCTGCGCGGTGATGCTCGCCTTTAAAGTTTGAAGCCTTCGACTATGTGCTCGGCCAGGCATTCGGTGATGGGCGAAGGCGTGTTGAGGTTGCGCACCAGCATGATGCTGGCCTCGGGCAGCAGGGGCAGATCTTCGGCGGCGCCCAGGATGCGCATGTCCGGGGTGATCAGGCTTTCCAGCTGCGCGGTGATCGCCAGGCCGGCGCTGACCACGGCCATCAGTGCCGACAGGCTGGAGCTGTTGTAGGCGATGCGATAGTCGCGCCCGGCGGCGTCCAGCGCATTGCAGGCCCACTGCCTGCAGAAGCAATCGCTGTTGAACATCGCCAGGGGCAGCGGCGTCTGTTCGTGGGGGCAGAACCCCTGGGCCTCGGCCCAGACGAAACGCTCCTTGCGCAGCAACTGGCCGATTTCGCTGCCCGGCTCGCGGGTGACGATAGACAGGTCCAGATCCTGGCGCAGCAGCAGTTGCTTGGACGACTCGCAATGCACCTCGATCTGGATCAAGGGATAGGCCTGGGCAAAACGCGACAGGATCCCCGGTAGAAAGCGCATCACATAATCGTCCGGCGTACCGATGCGCACGGTGCCGACCATGTGCGGCTCGCGCAGAGTGTTGAACACCTCGCTGTGCAGTTTCAGGATGCGCCGTGCGTAACCCAGCAGCACCTGGCCTTCGGCGGTCAGGCGTACCTGCCGGCCCTCACGCTGGAACAATTGGCGCTGCAGCACATCTTCCTCGAGCCGCTTCATCTGCATGCTCACCGCGGACTGGGTGCGATTGACCTGCTCCCCGGCCTTGGTGAAACCGCCCTGGTCGGCGATGGCGACGAAGGTGCGCAGGACCTCGGTATCAATGCTTGGGTAGCTGGACAATTCATCAAACTCCGAGATGTATTGCATAAGAAACATTCGTTGGATTGATCTTATCCCTGGGTGGAGACTTGAGCCATCCCCACTGGAGGGCAAGACGATGAAAGGTCAAAAAGGTTTTGTACTGGCTCACCGGTTTGCATGGCATGGCGTTTCCTTGCGGCACCTGCTGCAGAGGATTGTCCGCTGGCGTGAGCTGCACCGTGAACGCAACATGCTGGCCGGCATGAGTGATGAGGCGCTGAAGGATATCGGCCTCAGTCGCGCGGATGTGGAGCGGGAGACCGTGCGGCCGTTCTGGGACGATCCGATGCACAAGTGAATGTCAAAACGCTACACAAGCCACTTCTCACTGAGGTAGTTTGCGGGCAGACAAGGAGATTGCCATGCCCGCAGAACTGTCCTTTTCCCTCAAGCAGGCTCGGCGTCTGGCGCTGGCCGCCCAGGGTTTTTCCGGGCGGCCACTGCCTGCGACGATCAGGCCCGCACAGCTCAATCGCCTGATCGCGCGCCTGGGTATCCTGCAGATCGATTCGGTCAATGCCCTGGTGCGTTCGCACTACCTGCCGCTGTTTTCCCGCCTTGGCGACTATCCCGCGCAACTGCTGGACCAGGCTGCCTGGAGCCAGGGCCGGCAACGCACGCTGTTCGAATACTGGGGCCACGAAGCCTCGTTGCTGCCGCTGTCGCTGTACCCGCTGATGCGTTGGCGCATGCAGCGGGCCAGCCAGGGGCAGGGGATCTACCAGCAGTTGGCGCGTTTCGGCCAGGAGCAGCAGGCGACTATTCGCCGGGTGCTGGCCGCGGTCGAGGAACAGGGCGCCCTCGGGGCGGGCAGCCTGTCGACCCGTGAGGAACGCGCCGGCCCTTGGTGGGACTGGAGTGCGGAGAAGCATGCGCTGGAATGGCTGTTCGCCGCCGGTGAGGTGACGGTCGCCGGCCGGCGTGGGTTCGAGCGCTTGTACGACTTGCCGGAGCGGGTGATTCCTTCGAGCATCCTGCAGCATTCGCCGCTCAGCGAGGCCGATGCCCAGCGCGGTTTGCTACTGCATGCCGCCAGCGCCCTGGGCGTGGCTACCGAGAAGGATCTGCGCGACTATTTTCGCCTGGAGCTGGCAGACAGCCGAGCGCGCCTGGCGGAATTGCTGGAGGGCGGCGAACTGCTGGCCTGCGAGGTGGCGGGCTGGAAGCAAGCGGCGTATTGCCTGCCAGAGGCCAAGGTGCCGCGCAGCGTGCCGGCCAGCGCCTTGCTTTCGCCCTTCGATTCGCTGATCTGGGAACGCAGTCGTACCGAGCGCCTGTTCGATTTCCGCTATCGCCTGGAGATCTACACCCCACAGCACAAGCGGGTGTACGGCTATTACGTGCTGCCGTTTCTGCACCACGAACGGATCGCCGCACGGGTCGACCTGCGGGCAGAAAGGGCGCAGGGGCGCCTGGCGGTGCATGCCGTGCATGAGGAGGATCTGGGGTTGGACGAGCAGGGGATGCAGGCGCTGGCGAGCAGTTTGCGGAGTATGGCCGACTGGCTGGGGCTGGCCGACGTCCAGCTCAATTGCCCAAGGGCCAGCGCCCAGCGCTTGCGCGCGTTTCTTTGACCAGCATCGATCATCCAGCACCGTGCCCTGGATGATCGAATGCTAGGGGTTCAACGCTTGACCTGTTTCAAGGTCTCGGCAATCAGGAACGCCAGCTCCAGCGACTGATCGGCGTTCATCCGCGGGTCGCAATGGGTGTGGTAGCGATCCGACAAAGCATCTTCGGTAATCGGCCGCGCGCCACCGATGCACTCGGTGACGTTCTGCCCGGTCATCTCGATGTGGATACCGCCGGCATAACTGCCCTCGGCTTCGTGGACCTGGAAGAACTGCTTCACCTCATTGAGGATCTGCGCGAAATCGCGGGTCTTGTAACCGCTGCTGGCCTTGATGGTGTTGCCATGCATCGGATCGGAACTCCACAGCACCTTCTTGCCTTCGCCTTCCACCGCGCGGATCAGCTGCGGCAGGTGGTCGCCGACCTTGTTCACGCCCATGCGCACGATCAGGTTCAGGCGGCCCGGATCGTTGTCCGGGTTGAGGATGTCGATCAGGCGGATCAGCTCCTCGGTGTTCATGCTCGGGCCCACCTTGACCCCGATCGGGTTATTCACCCCGCGCAGGAATTCGACGTGGGCGCCGTCGAGCTGGCGGGTGCGATCGCCGATCCACAGCATGTGCGCCGAGCAGTCGTAATAGTTGTTGGTCAGGCTGTCGCGACGGACGAAGGCTTCCTCATAGTTCAGCAGCAGCGCCTCGTGGGCGGTGAAGAAGCTGGTCTCGCGCAGCTGCGGCGAGCTGTCCATGCCGCAGGCGCGCATGAAGGCCAGGGTTTCGTCGATGCGGTCGGCCAGCTGGCTGTATTTCTCGGCCAGGGCGGAGTTGGCGATGAAATCCAGGTTCCATTTGTGCACCTGGTGCAGGTCGGCAAAACCGCCCTGGGCAAAGGCGCGCAGCAGGTTCAGGGTGGCGGTGGCCTGGTGATAGGACTGCAGCAGGCGGTCCGGGTCCGGCACCCGGCTTTTCGCATCGAAACCTATGCCGTTGACGATATCGCCGCGGTAGGCCGGCAGGGTCACGCCATTGATGGTTTCGTCGTTGGCCGAGCGCGGCTTGGCGAACTGGCCGGCCATGCGCCCGACCTTGACCACCGGGCAACCGGCGGCGAAGGTCATGACGATCGCCATCTGCAGCAGGACCTTGAAGGTGTCGCGGATCTTCGCTGCCGAGAACTCGGCGAAGCTCTCGGCGCAATCGCCACCCTGCAACAGAAAGGCACGACCCTGGGTCACTTCGGCAAACTGGCGGCGCAACTCCCGGGCTTCGCCGGCAAACACCAGCGGCGGGTAGCTGGCCAGGGTCTGCTCGACCTGCAACAGGTGTGCGGCGTCGGGGTAGACGGGTTGTTGCTGGATCGGCAGGGCGCGCCAGCTGTCAGGGCTCCAGGGTTGGCTCATCACGGACTCGGGTGTTTTTAAGGTCGGACAGGCATGTTATCAGCAATTAGTGCGTGACCTGTTCCCGCCGGTTCGCGGACAATCGCGCCTTTCCCGCTCGGCGCCGAGCGGCCGGTTTATCGCGACGGCGAGGTTGAGCCCCGTCGCGGCTAGGAGAAGAGATGACTGAGGAGCGCGTCGAGCGCCTGCTCGCCGAAGTGCACGATGAGTTCGGCATGATTCGGGTACTGGAAGTGGCGGATTACCGCTTCCTCGAATTTGGCGATGCCATCGAGCAGAGCTGTGTGTTTACCGCTGACCCGAGCTGGCTGGAGTACGACTACACCCGCGCCATGCTGATCGGTGCGCTGTGCCATGAGCAGCCCGAGAGCGCGCTGTTTCTCGGCCTGGGCGCCGGCACCCTGACTCAGGCCTGCCTCAAGTTCCTGCCGCTGGACGATGTCGAGGCCATCGAGCTGCGCCCCGACGTGCCGCGCCTGGCTATCGAGTACCTGGGGCTGGATGACGATCCGCGTCTGTATATCCGGGTGGGCGATGCGCTCGAACTGCTGGACAGCGCCGAGTCGGCGGACCTGATTTTCGTCGACCTGTACACCGATGTCGGACCGGGCGTCGGACACCTGGCCTGGGGCTTCCTGGAAAACTGCCAGAAGCGCCTCAACCCGGGCGGCTGGCTGGTGATCAACCAGTGGGCCACCGACGATGGCAAGCCGCTCGGTGCAGCCTTGCTGCGCGGGCTTTACCATCGGCACTATTGGGAGCTGCCAGTGAAGGAGGGCAACGTGATTCTGATCGTGCCGTCCGACCTGGAGCAGGGGCTGGACATGGACGGCCTGAGCGCCCGGGCCGAGGCGCTGGCGCCACGCCTGGGCTATTCGTTGCAGTCGTTGATCAAGTGCATCCGTCCGGCGACCTGAGTCGGCTGTCCGCTTCGCGGATCGTCCGCATCTGTAGGAGCGAGGCTTGCCCGCGATAGGACCTCACATTCACCACGGGTTCAGGCCGCTCAACACCCCTTGAACACCCCCGGGCGCTTCTCGACCATCGCTCGCACACCTTCCTTGGCGTCCTCGCTGTTCAACAGCGCCTTCACCAGCGGCGGCAGCCCCTGCGCTGCCGCGCTTTCTCCTTCGAGCCGCGCTTGTCGGGCCGACATCAGGGTCGCTTGAACCCCCAGCGGCGCCTGGCAGGCGATCCGTTCGGCGAGGGCCAGGGCGCGGGGCAGCAGGTCTTCGCTGGCCATCACCTCCTGCACCAGCCCCAGGCGCAGGGCTTCATGGGCGTCGAATTCGTCGCCGGTGAGCAACCAGCGCATGGCGTTGCCCCAGCCGGCGATCTGATGCAAACGCAGGGTGGCGCCGCCGAACGGAAAGATGCCGCGTTGCACTTCCAACTGGGCGAAGCGGGTATTGCTGGCGCACAGGTTGATATCCGCCGCCAGCATCAGCTCGATGCCTATGGTCAGGCAGTAGCCCTGCACCGCGACTATCACCGGTTTGCTGACCCGCGGCCCGGCGAAGACACCCCAGGGATCGCAACCGCCGGCCGGTGCCTGCCAGCCTTCGGCGAGTTTCGCCCCGACGTTGGCCAGGTCCAGCCCCGCGGTGAAGTGCTCGCCATGGCCGAACACCACGGCGACCCGGGCCTCGCTGCTGGCCTCGAACTCGCCGTAGGCCAGGCTGAGCTGATCGAGCAGTTGCAGGTCGAAGGCATTGCGCTTGGCGACCCGGTCCAGGCCGATGAGGAAGAGATGACCACGTTGTTCACGGCTGACGCGACTGCAACTGGGCTGGCTCATGGGGTATTTCCTCGGACGGTAAAGAGTGTCTCGGACCGACGGTATCGGCCGGCAAGATGAACCGTTTAAGCGTCATCCCCCGACAGGCGTGGGCCTGTGCAAAATAGACCTTTGCCGGATTATCCGCAAAGCCTGTGACAACTAGGCATTCAGCGGGTTTTTCCGATAAAAAAAACTCCCTTTTTTGAGTAATTCCGGTATAGTGCGCGCCGGCCTTTAACCGGGCCTCGTTTAGGTGATGCAATTCCCCGAAGTCAGCTTCGGCTGCTTGTCCGCTGCGCGGACTATCCTTGACGTTCATTTCTTTCAATCGTTTTCGCAAATCCCCGCCGACAAAGCTGCCAGGGTGACTCTTGAGTCTTACACGGCATGCGCAGCTTTGGAGCATGGGTCTTTGCGGATGCACTTAGAGGCAGACCCATGACCCAGGAAATCGGCGGCTTCGCCGCTCTTGAACTTCATCCCAATATTGTCGCTGCAGTAGTCGCTACCGGCTATGAAGAGCCTTCGGCCATTCAGCAGCAGTCGATCCCGATCATCCTCGCCGGTCACGATATGATTGGTCAGGCGCAAACTGGTACCGGTAAGACCGCCGCGTTCGCCCTGCCTATCCTGCACCGCATTGATCCGTCCAAGCGCGAGCCGCAAGCTCTGATCCTGGCCCCAACCCGTGAGTTGGCGCTGCAAGTTGCAACCGCTTTCGAAACCTACGCCAAGCAAATGCCGGGCGTAACTGTTGTGGCTGTCTACGGCGGCGCGCCGATGGGCCCACAACTGAAAGCAATCCGTAATGGCGCACAGATCGTTGTCGCCACTCCGGGCCGTCTGTGCGACCACCTGCGTCGCGACGAAAAAGTCCTGGCTACCGTGAACCACCTGGTTCTCGACGAAGCCGACGAAATGCTGAAACTGGGCTTCATGGATGACCTGGAAGTCATCTTCAAGGCCATGCCGGAAACCCGTCAGACCGTACTGTTCTCGGCCACCCTGCCGCAGTCGATCCGCGCGATCGCCGAGCGTCACCTGAAGGACCCGAAGCACGTCAAGATCCAGAGCAAGACTCAGACCGTTACCGCGATCGAACAGGCTCACCTGTTGGTTCACGCTGACCAGAAGACTTCTGCCGTTCTCAGCCTGCTGGAAGTGGAAGATTTCGACGCCCTGATCATGTTCGTGCGCACCAAGCAAGCGACCCTGGACCTGGCCAGTGCCCTGGAAGCCAAAGGCTACAAGGCCGCTGCGCTGAACGGCGACATCGCCCAGAACCAGCGTGAGCGTGTGATCGACTCCCTCAAGGATGGCCGCCTGGACATCGTTGTGGCGACCGACGTTGCTGCCCGTGGCCTGGACGTACCGCGCATCACCCACGTATTCAACGTGGACATGCCGTACGACCCGGAATCCTACGTGCACCGTATCGGCCGTACCGGCCGTGCCGGTCGCGAAGGTCGTGCGCTGCTGCTGGTGACTCCACGCGAGCGCCGCATGCTGCAAGTGATCGAGCGTGTAACCGGTCAGAAGGTTGCCGAGGTTCGCCTGCCGGACGCTCAAGCTGTTCTCGACGCGCGCATCAAGAAGCTGACCAACAGCCTGTCGCCGCTGGTCGCTGACGCTGAATCGACCCACGGTGATCTGCTCGATCGCCTGACCGCCGATATCGGTTGCAGCCCACGTGCCCTGGCCGCGGCCCTGCTGCGCAAGGCCACCAACGGTCAGGCGCTGAACCTGGCAGCGATCGAGAAGGAACGCCCACTGGTGCCGAACAGCGCGCCACGTGGCGACCGTCCTGAGCGTTCCGGCGATCGTCCTGATCGCGGTGAGCGTGAGCGTCGCGCGCCGATGCCTCTGGCTGAAGGTCGTGCCCGTTGCCGTACCGCGCTGGGCGCGCGTGACGGTATCGCGGCCAAGAACCTGCTGGGCGCCATCCTCAACGAAGGCGGCCTGGCCCGCGAAGCCATCGGTCGCATCCAGGTGCGTGACAGCTTCAGCCTGGTCGAGCTGCCGGAGGAAGGTCTGGAGCGTCTGCTGACCAAGCTGAAGGACACTCGCGTGGCCGGCAAGCAGTTGAAGCTGCGTCGCTATCGCGAAGACTGATCAGTACTGAGCTGATTGGTTGAACGAAAAAATCCCCGCCTGGTGCGGGGATTTTTTTTGCCTGGGGGTTGGATCAGTTGTCGCATCGTGATGCGCCAGGCCCGGCAAGGGCATCAACCGAAGCGATAGATATCCATGCCCAGCGCGCCCATGGTGAAGCCTTGATGGGCGATGCTGAATTCGCCACCGGCGCCTCTGGCGAAGTACAGCGGCAGCAGATGTTCATCGCTGGGGTGGCTGCGCACGGCATTCGGTGCCTGGTGACGGTAGTCGTGCAACGCGGCTTCATCGTTGGCGGCGAGTTTCTCGATCATCCAGTCGCGGAACGCCTTGGCCCAGGGCTCGATGCTTTCCGGGCCGGCGTGCCAATCCAGTTCGTGCAGGTTGTGGGTAATGCTGCCCGAGCCGATCAGCAACACCCCCTGTTGCCGCAGGCTGGACAGGGCATGCCCGACCTGAGTCTGCAGGGCTGGTCCAAGGCGACTGGGTAGAGACACCTGGACCACCGGAATATCCGCCTGTGGGTACATCAGTGACAGCGGCACCCAGACCCCGTGGTCGAACGGCCGCTGGTCGTCGAGCTGCGCCGGCAGGCCATCGGCCCTGAGCAGCTGCGCCACCTGTTCCGCCAGTTCAGACTGGCCGGGGGCGGGGTATTGCACGGCGAACAGCGCGGCGGGAAAGCCGCCGAAGTCATGCCAGGTTTGCGGTTGCGGGTTGCTGCTGACCCGCAGGTCCTGGCTTTCCCAGTGGGCCGACACCACCACTATGGCCTTGGGGCGCGGTAGCTCGGCGGCCAGGCGGGCGAGGGCCGGGCCGCTGGCGCCGGGATCCAGGGCGAGCATCGGTGATCCGTGGGAGATGAACAGGCTAGGGAGCATGAATAAGGTCCTGAGCGTTAAGATGCACCATCTTCAATCAGATCATTGATCTGAATCTAATATAAGTTTTTGTGGTTTTTGATCGAATTTCAGGGTGATTTATGCAACCGGAGTTTTGGCACAAACGGTGGGAACAGAATCAGATCGGCTTCCATTTGTCCGAGGTTAATCCTTACCTGCAACGCTACTGGCCCCAGCTGGAGCTGGCGCCGGGTTCGCGGGTACTGGTGCCGCTGTGCGGCAAGAGCCTGGACCTGAGCTGGCTGGCCAGCCAGGGTCATCAGGTGCTGGGTATCGAGTTGTCGGAGAAGGCCATCCAGGACTTTTTCAGCGAGCAGCAGGTGCAGCCGCAGGTTGAGCTTCGAGGTGGATTCAAAGTCTATGAGTACGGCCCGATCCAGCTCTGGTGCGGCGACTTTTTTGCCCTGCAGGCCACGGATGTCGCCGGCTGCCAGGCGTTGTACGACCGCGCGGCGTTGATCGCCTTGCCGCCGCAGATGCGTGAGCGGTATGCGGCGCATCTGCAGTCGGTCCTGCCTCAGGGCTGCCAGGGGCTGCTGATCACCCTGGATTACGACCAGGCGCTGATGGTGGGGCCGCCTTTCGCCGTGCTCGATGACGAGGTCAAGGCCTTGTTCAGTAAGCGCTGGCAGCTGCAGGTCGAGGAGGTGCGGGACATTCTTGGCGAGAGCTGGAAGTTTCTCCAGGGCGGCGTGACCCGCCTCGAAGAACGGGTCTATCGCTTGCTGGCGCGCTGATTCCCGGTTTTTTCTGGCCATGAAAAAGGGCGACTTGCGTCGCCCTTTTTTGTGTTTGCCAGCGTTATCAGCCGCGACGACGGCTCAGGGCGTCGATACGCTCTTCCAGCGGAGGGTGGCTCATGAACATGCGAGCCAGGCCTTGTTTGAGGCCACCGTTGATGCCGAAGGCATTCAGGGTGTCGGGCATGTGCACCGGCAGGCCCTGTTCCGAGCGCAGGCGTTGCAGGGCGCCGATCATTGCCGCGGTACCGGCCAGTTGTGCGCCGGCTTCGTCGGCACGGAATTCGCGCTTGCGCGAGAACCACATGACGATGGCGCTGGCCAGGATGCCCAGGACCAGTTCGGCGAAGATGGTCGCGATGTAGTAGGCGATACCCTGGCCTTCTTCGTTCTTGAAGATCACCTTGTCGACGAAGTTGCCGATGATGCGCGCGAAGAACATCACGAAGGTGTTCACCACGCCCTGGATCAGCGCCAGGGTGACCATGTCGCCGTTGGCCACGTGACCGATCTCGTGGGCCAGCACGGCTTTCACTTCATCGGGCGAGAAACGCTCGAGCAGGCCCTGGCTGACCGCAACCAGCGCGTCGTTCTTGTTCCAGCCGGTGGCGAAGGCGTTGGCCTCGTAGGCCGGGAAAATACCGACTTCGGGCATCTTGATCCCGGCTTCGCGGGACAGTTGCTCGACGGTTTGCAGCAGCCATTGCTCATGACGAGTACGAGGCTGGGTAATGATCTGGGTGCTGGTGCTCATTTTCGCCATCCACTTGGAGATGAACAGCGAGAACAGGGAACCGGCGAAACCAAAGACCGCACAGAAAACCAGCAGCTGATTGAGGTTGAGATCAACCCCATTGGCCGCCATGAACCCGTTGAAGCCGAAAAGGCTCAGGGTGATGCTGGCAATCAGCACGACCGCCAGGTTAGTGGCCAAGAACAGCAGGATGCGCATCATGGTTGTAGAAATCTCCTCATGCTAAAGATGTAGCGTTCTGCGGGGTATATAAGGTGCGGCACCGGCCTATTCAACCGGGTGACTATTTCAAACTGTGTCCTGCAGGCTGATTTTAGACGCTTGCATGAGCTTTCTGTCGCAGTTGGGCAGCCACCGGAAGCCGAGCCGCACTTCAGAGGCATGCAACCACTGGGCACAAGGCGCAAGGCAAAGATACAGAAGGGTAGGCGTAGCAGGGAGTACAGAAGTGTTGCTGAATTAATCGCAGTGCGACCGGGGCGGCCGCACTGCGTCGCAAGGCTTACTGGCGATACGACTTGAGGAAGCTGCCGATACGGCCGATCGCCTGTTCCAGGTCATCGACCCGTGGCAGGGTCACGACGCGGAAGTGGTCCGGCCATGGCCAGTTGAAGGCGGTGCCCTGAACCACCAGCAGTTTCTCCGAAAGCAGCAGGTCCAGGACGAACTTCTCGTCGTTGTGGATCGGGCAGACTTTCGGGTCGATTTTCGGGAAGGCGTACAGCGCGCCCATGGGCTTGACGCAACTGACGCCGGGGATGTCGTTGAGCAGTTCCCAAGTGCGGTTGCGCTGTTCCAGCAAGCGGCCCGGTGGCAGCACCAGGTCGTTGATGCTCTGATAGCCGCCCAGCGCCGTTTGAATGGCGTGCTGGCTCGGCACGTTGGCGCACAGGCGCATGTTGGCCAGCATGTCGATGCCTTCGATGTAGCTCTGGGCGTGGTGCTTGGGACCGGAAATGGCCACCCAGCCGGAACGGAAACCGGCCACCCGGTAGGACTTGGACAGGCCGTTGAAGGTCAGGCACAGCAGGTCCGGCGCCAGGGAGGCGGTGCAGACGTGCACGGCATCATCGTAGAGGATCTTGTCGTAGATCTCGTCGGAGAACACCACCAGGTTGTGCTGGCGTGCCAGTTCGAGCATGTCCAGCAACACTGCCTTGGGGTATACCGCGCCGGTCGGGTTGTTCGGGTTGATGATCACCAGGGCCTTGGTGTTCGGGGTGATCTTGGCCTTGATGTCGGCGATGTCCGGCCACCAGTTGGCCTGCTCGTCGCACAGGTAGTGCACCGGGTTGCCGCCGGCCAGGCTCACGGCCGCGGTCCACAGCGGATAGTCCGGGGCCGGGACCAGCACTTCGTCACCGTTGTTGAGCAGGGCCTGCATGGCCATGACGATCAGTTCGGAAACGCCGTTGCCCAGGTAGATGTCTTCGATGCCGACGCCTTCCACCTGCTTTTGCTGGTAGTACTGCATGACGGCCTTGCGTGCGCTGAACAGGCCCTTGGAGTCGCTGTAGCCCTGTGCGGTCGGCAGGTTGCGGATCACGTCCTGGAGAATTTCGTCCGGCGCTTCGAAACCAAAAGGCGCCGGGTTGCCGATGTTCAGCTTGAGGATGCGATGGCCTTCCTCTTCCAGGCGTTTGGCGTGCTTGAGCACTGGGCCGCGAATGTCATAACAGACGTTGGCGAGCTTGTTCGATTTGCTGACCTGCATGGCGATGTGTTCCCGAAAATGAACGATCCAGACGGTGAGTGAGCTACCGTACTGGGAATCCTGCGTTTGCACACAGGCCTGAAGCCTGGGTTCGCGGCGGCAAAATCCGTTTGAACCCGTGTAACACGGCTGCCAGACTGGCGTCTAACGAGGCGCAATCATACGTGCCGTCCGATCCGTGGAAAAGATACAGATCGGGCTTTTTCAGTTGCAGAGGAAGGACCATGGAAAAGCTGGAAAAAACCCTTGAAGAATGGCGTGCCATGCTCGATCCGGAGCAGTACAACGTCTGTCGTCTCAAAGGCACCGAACGGCCGTTCTCGGGTAAGTACAACGCCACCAAGACCGACGGTGTGTATCACTGCATCTGTTGCAATGCGCCGTTGTTCGACTCCAAGGCCAAATTCGACTCCGGTTGCGGCTGGCCGAGCTTCTACGAGCCGATTGGCGAGAGCGCCATGGTCGAGATCCGTGACTTGAGCCACGGCATGATCCGTACCGAAGTGGTCTGCGCCAAATGCGATGCGCACCTGGGGCATGTGTTCCCGGACGGTCCGCCGCCGACCGGCCTGCGCTACTGCATCAACTCGGTGTGCCTGGACCTGGTTCCACGCTGACCGGAGCGAGCGGCCAAGGCGATTTTTCGGAATCGCTTTTCGATTTATTAAATTGCGCACAATTTAATTGAGTACTACTTTTATCGGACCTTTCATTTTTCGGAGTCCGCACCATGAGTGACACATTGCTGAACATCCCGTGCACCACCATCAAGGGCGAGCAAAAGACCCTGGCCGACTTCGCCGGCAAGGCCGTGCTGGTGGTCAACACTGCGAGCAAGTGCGGTTTCACCCCGCAGTACAAGGGCCTGGAAGAACTGTGGCAGACCTACAAGGACCGGGGCCTGGTGGTGCTGGGCTTTCCCTGCAACCAGTTCGGCAAGCAGGAGCCGGGCAACGAAGGGGCCATTTCCGAGTTCTGCGAGCTGAACTACGGCGTCAGCTTTCCGCTGTTCAAGAAGATCGACGTCAATGGCGCCGAGGCGCATCCGCTGTTTGTGCAACTGAAAAAACGCGCGCCGGGGGTATTGGGTTCCCAGGGCATCAAGTGGAACTTCACCAAGTTCCTGATCGGCAAGGACGGCGCGCTGGTCAAGCGTTTCGCCCCGGCCACCAAGCCCCAGGACCTGACCGGCGAGATCGAAGCCCTGCTCAAATGACCGATCTGTTCGCCGATTCGCTGAAACTCGACAGCCAGCTGTGCTTCAAGCTGTACGCCGCCTCGCGGGCCGTGGTGCGGGGCTATAAGCCGATGCTCGACCAGTTGGGGCTGACCTACCCGCAGTACCTGGTGATGCTGGTGCTCTGGGAATGGCAGGCCACGCCCCCCGAGCTGCCGACGGTCAAGGCGCTGGGGGAACGCCTGGCGCTGGATTCCGGGACCCTGACGCCGTTGCTCAAGCGCCTTGAACAGCTGCAACTGGTGCAGCGCCAGCGATCGTCCCGGGACGAGCGCGAGGTGCACCTGAGCCTGAGCGCGGCCGGCCTGGCGCTGCGCGATCAGGTGCCGCCGCTCAAGGCGGCGCTGTTATGCGACAGCGGGGTCGACCTCGACAGCCTGAGCGAATTGCGCCATGGCCTGGACCGTCTGCTGGCCCAGGTCAAAGCGCCGTCGTAGTCGGCACCCAGAGGTCCAGCAGGGCAATCAGCTCTTCACGGCGGAAGGGCTTGGACAGGTAGTCGCTCATGCCCGCGGCCCGGCAGCGCTCGCGCTCTTCGGGCATGGCATTGGCGGTCAGGGCGACGATCGGCAGGTCCGGCCAGCGGCCGCTGCGGCGGATCTGCCGACTGGCCTCGTAGCCATCCATCACCGGCATGTTGCAGTCCATCAGCACCAGGTCGAAATGCTGGTGCTCCAGCACGTCCAGGGCTTCGGCGCCCTGAGAGGCGACTGTCACTTCGCAGCCGAGCTTGCTCAGCATGCCTTTGGCCACCAGTTGGTTCACCGGGTTGTCCTCCACCAGCAGGATGAAGGCGCGGCGCAGGGGCGCCAGGGTTTCCAGCTGGGTTTCATTGATCACCGCGGTTTCGGCCAGCAGGGCCCGGCGCAGGGTCTGATACAGGGCGTTGCGCGCCAATGGCCGCGCCTGTTGCTGCAACGGCGCCAGGGCGCTGGCTTCTTCGCTGGGCAGGAAGCTACCGTAGGCGGTGACCAGCAGAATCGGCGCGCCGATGCTCGGGCGCAGGCCGAACAGGCATTCCGGGCAGTCGGTGATCAACAGGTCCGGCTCCTGCCCGAGCAGTGACTCGTCGAGATCGCAGCGCCGATACTCCAGCCCCCAGAACGGCAACTGCACGCTCAACAGTTCGGCCAGGCCGCTGCCTTCGGAGGTAATGGCCAGTACCTGGCCGTGCAGCGGCGGCGGTGGGCTGGCTGGCGTGTGGCAGGGCAGCGGCAGGTCGGCACAGAACTGGCTGCCGAAACCCACCTCCGAGCTGATGCTCAGGCGCCCCTGCATGGCTTCGCAGAGGTTGTAGGTCAGGGCCAGGCCCAGGCCGGTGCCGCCGTATTGCCGGGTGATCCCGGCACCGGCCTGGGTATAGGGCTGGAAGATCTTCACCTGGGCCTCGCGGGCGATCCCGATGCCGGTGTCGCAGACTTCGATCCTGACCCCGTCCTCGAACGTACGCAGGCGCACATCGACACGGCCGAAGCGGGTGAACTTGAGGGCGTTGGACAGCAGGTTGCTGACGATCTGCCGCACGCGCGTGGGGTCGCCGAGGACCAGGGCCGGAAACTCCGGCTCGATCAGGCAGGCCAGCTCGACGCTTGGCGCGGCGTTCTGCGACAGCAGGTTGGCGGTGTCTTCCACCAGTACCCCGAGGTCGAAGGGGATGCGCTCCAGTTCCAGCTGGCCGGCGTCGAACTTGGACATGTCGAGAATATCGTTGAGCAGCTCCACCAGCACTTTGCCGGAGTCGTGGGCGATCGACAGTTGCTGGCGTTGTTCGGCGTTCAGCGGGCTGTCCAGCGACAGGGCGATCATACCCAGCAGGCCGTTGAGCGGGGTGCGGATTTCATGGCTCATGTTGGCCAGGAAGGCGGCACGCGCCTGGGCCATGTCGAGGGCGGTGCTACGGGCGACTTCCAGTTCTTCGTTGGACTGGCTCAGCCGGTCGTTGATCGCCTTGAGCTCGGTGGTGCGCGCCGAGACGATGTTTTCCAGCTGCCCGAGATAGTCGGTCAGGCGGTTTTCGGCATTGCGCCGTTGCTGGATCTCGGTGGCCATGTTGTCGAACTGCTGGTTGGCGACCTTGACCAGCACGCCGATCTCGTCCTGTTCGTGGCTGGGCGGGAAGTCCAGCCGGGTCTGGTCGGGGCTGCGCGGATCGCGCCCGCTGAGTTCGCGAATGACGCCGACCAGGGGTTTGGTCAGCATCACGTAGAACAGCGCCAGGAGCAGCCCGGTGAGGATCAGGCTGCGCACGAAACCGTTGATCAGGGTGATTTCCGCACGGCGCAGGAAGCGGCTGCCGAACGAGTAGGTGTCGACTTCCAGGTGCAGGACGCCGAGGGATTCCGAGGGCAGGTGATCGAGGTACAGGCGGTCCTGGAACTCGCGCTTGGCGCCGAACAGGAAGTCGCTGAGCATCCGGTAGGAGCTTTGCTGGGCCGGCCGGGTGACGTTGGCCAGCAAAGTGTCGTTGTTGTCGATCAGCCGGGCGCGGATGATCGCCGGCGAGCGCAGCAGGCCGAGCGTCAGCTCCTGGGCGAGCTCGGCGTCAATGTTGTAGGCGATACGCGAGGCCGGATTGTGGCTGATTTCCAGGAGCGCGTTGATTTCCCGGTTGATGGAGGCATCTTCACTGGCATAATCGATGCCGATTTGCAGCAGACTGAGCGCCGTCCCCAGGACAAAACCGACCAGCACAGTGAGCCTGGCTTGCTTGTAAGACAGGCGGTTGGTGAACTTGATGTCCATGGGGTGTTGAACCAATTTCCGTTTCCCTTCGCTGGGCAAGCATAGCTGATCATCAGTGTGTGCCGGCAGGGCTCGGCGCCGTTCGCCTGCGGTAGACCTGGCATGCGCAAGGTCGTTGCGTCTGCGTGCCACATCATTACTGGGAACCTGCCCGAGGAGAAGTCGTGGAATCTCGATTGAATGCTTTTCTTGAGCGCGCCGATGCGGTTCTGGCGCGTATCGAGCCGCTGTTGCCCGCGCCGCGACAAGCCATCGACTGGACCCAATGCCTGGCCGCGCGCTGGCAGCGTGAAGGCCGCAGCGGCTTCCTGCTGCCGCTGGAGGTCAGCCTGGACATGCGCCTGTCCGACCTGATCGGGGTCGATAACCAGCGCGACCAGTTGGGGCGCAATACCCGGCAGTTTCTCGACGGCCTGCCGGCCAACCACGCCTTGCTGTGGGGCTCGCGCGGCACCGGTAAATCGTCGCTGGTCCGCGCGCTGCTGGCCGAGCATGCCCAGCACGGCCTGCGCCTGATCGAGATCGAGCGCGATCACCTGGCCGACCTGCCGCGGGTGGTGGAGCAACTGGTCAAGCTGCCGCAGCGTTTCGTGCTGTTCTGCGACGACCTGTCGTTCGAGTCGGGCGAGGGCGACTACCGGGTCCTCAAGAGCGTGCTCGACGGCTCGCTGGAGCAGGCCCCGGACAATGTGCTGCTGTACGCCACGTCCAACCGCCGGCACCTGGTTCCGGAGAAGGAAAGCGACAACGAGAACTGGAAGCGCGTTGATGGCGAGCTGCACCCGAGCGAAGCGGTGGAAGACAAGATTGCCTTGTCGGACCGTTTTGGCCTGTGGTTGTCGTTCTACCCCTTCACCCAGGAGCACTACCTGAACGTGGTCGAGCACTGGATCGGCGAGTTGGGACGCAAGGCCGGCCTGCAATGGCAGCGTGACGAAGCCCTGGACATCCTCGCCGTGCGCTGGGCGACCGGCCGTGGCAATCGCAATGGTCGCTGCGCGTATCAGTTCGCGCGCTACTGGGTAGGTTTGAAGTTGTTGGAGCAAAAAGCATGATTGATCTGCAGAACACCGGCAAAGGCCTGGACGGCTATGCCTTGCTGTGCGCCCAGCTGGAATCGTTGCTGGCCGACGAGCGCGATTTCATCGCCAACGCCGCGCAATTCTCGGCGTTTCTATTCAACCAGCTGGACGACTTGAACTGGGCCGGGTTCTACCTCAATCGCAACGAGGAACTGGTGCTCGGCCCGTTCCAGGGCCAGATCGCCTGTGTGCGCATTCCCTTCGGTCGTGGTGTGTGCGGCGCGGCCGCAGCGAGCCTGCAGACCCAGCGGGTCGAGGATGTGCACGCGTTCCCCGGGCATATCGCCTGCGACAGCGCTTCCAACAGTGAGCTGGTGGTGCCCCTGGTCAAAGAAGGGCGGCTGATCGGCGTGCTGGACCTGGACAGCCCGAAAATCGCCCGTTTCACCCTCGAGGACCAGGCCGGCATCGAGCGCCTGGCGGCGATCTTCCTGCGCCTGACCGACTGCTGAGCCTCGTCAGCCCCTGAGCCCGGCCTTGCCCAGCACGGCCTCGGGGTCTACCCCGTCGATCTGCTGCGGTTGCATGAAGCGGTCGGCGTACTGCTGGTAGATCCCGGTCTGGATGAACAGCTCGAACAGTTCCGGATCGATATGGGCAGTGCGGCACATGGTTGCCATGATGCCCAGCGCTTCGCTCAGGGTCTTGCCTTTCTTGTAGGGACGGTCCGCCGCCGTCAGGGCTTCGAAGATATCGGCGATCGCCATCATCCGCGCCGGCAGGCTCATCTGCTCCCGTTTCAGCTGCTTGGGATAACCGCTGCCATCCATTTTCTCGTGATGGCCGCCGGCGATCTCGGGAATGCTGCTCAAGTGGCTGGGGAAGGGCAGGTGGTTGAGCATCAGGATGGTCTGCACCATGTGATGGTTGATCACGTAGCGCTCTTCCCGGGTCAGCGTGCCTTTGCCAATGCTCAGGTTGTACAGCTCGCCACGGTTGTATTTGTAAGGCGGGACATCGAGCTTGAAGCCCCAGGGATTGTCCGCCGGGATCAGCTCGGCGGGGTTGCGTTCGATCAGTTGCTCGGGCTTGTCGGCCAGCAACTGTTCGGTGACCGGCAGGGTCGGCGCCGGTGTGCGTTGCTGGCGGTGGTTTTCTTCCCATGACACGCCCAGGCGGTCGTCCAGCGTCCGGCTCCAGGTGCGCTGGGCGATCCTCGCCAGCCGTTGCAGATCGGCCTCGCCCATGGCTTCGGTGCCCAGGTTGCAATGGGCGATAAAGGCAAAGTCGTCGTCCAGTTCCACCAGGCTTGCATCGCGGGTCGCGGCCAGGGAAACCTCATCGCCACCCTGGGCGCGAGCCTGCCAGTAGTCGATCCAGGCATCGCGCTTGAGTACCTCGACGCGGGTGCGGATTTCATGGATGCGGTCGTTCAGGGTTTCCAGCTTGGTGGCCTTGTCGACCACGTACTCGGGGGTGGTGATCTTGCCGCAATCGTGCAACCAGGCGGCGATATGCAAGGCCTCCCACTCATCTTCGCTGGGCTGGTAGGCGCTGAACGCCGGCTGCTGGCTGGCCGCGGCGGCCTGGGCGAGCATCAGCGTCAGCGCCGGCACCCGCTGGCAATGCCCGCCGGTGTAAGGGCTCTTGGCGTCGATCGCGCCGGCCAGCAGTTGGATGAAGGCGTCGAGCAATTGTTTTTGCCGGTTCTGCAGGCGCTGGCTGTCGATGCTGACCGCCGCGGCGCCGGAAACCGCCTGCAGGAACGCGACGCGGTCCGGGCCGAGTTTTTCCAGGTCGGCTTCCTGGCCGCTGTCGGCCAGCAGCAGCACAAGGATGCCGACGGTTTCGTTGTGGCGATTGTGCAGGCGGATACCGATCAGGTGCACGCTGGGGCAGTTCATCGCCAGCAGTACGCCTTGCAGGTCGGCCGCCTGCTCGAACCCCAGGGTCGTGACCAGGCTCTCGCCGTTCGCCAGTTGCCGCAGCCATGCGGGGCTTGCCTCGTGCTGGATGTCCTGGCTGCGTACATCGAACGCCTGCAAGTCCTGGACAACACCGGCGATGATCAGGCCGTGGGGCTTGAGGTTCATGCCATCGTTTTCGCGCAGGTAGATCAGCCCGGCCTGGGCCTGGCCGATCTTCATGGTTTCAACCAGCACCCGTTGCAGCAGCGGGTCGAAGCGGGTTTCCGCGGAAAGGCTGGCGGTGATCTCGAAAAAGCTGGCGAGGGTGTCCTTCATGCGGGCCATCGACACGCTTAACTGGTCGATTTCCAGCACGGGTGAGCGGCGGGTCAGCGGGTAATCGAAATCGAAGCTGCGGATGGCATCGGCTTCCTGCACCAGGGCGCGCAGCGGCCTGACCAGCACGCGCGAGGTCAGCCAGCCGAGCGGCAGGCACAACAGCAGAATGCCCAAGGTGATGAGTGCGCCTTGCCAGCGCATGCGATAGGCGTCCGTCAGCAACTCGTCCTCGGGCACCAGCAGCGCCAGCTGCAACCCACCGGGTCCACCTTCCTGCAGGTGCCGGCTGGCAACTATCCATTGGCGATCCCCGAGCCGCAGGCGGTTGCCCTGGGCCTTGCCTTGCAGCAACGCGTCGAGAGCCGGGTCCAGGTCATTGGCGCGGATCAGCCGGGCGCTCTGTTCTTCGACGATCAGGCGACGGCTGTCCGGATAAGCCACGGCATGGCCATTGCCATCCACCAGGGCGATTTCGGTGCTGGGCGTGACCCGATGTTTGGCCAGGGTCGCCGAGAGTTGTTCCAGGGTCAGGTCGGCCCCGATCACCGCATGGTTGCCGCTGCGGCGGGCGAGGGTGGTGCCGACGTTGCGGGTCGAGAAAAAGACGTAGGGCTCGGTGGTGATCTGATCGGTGTCGTCCTTGGCGTCCGCAAACCAGTTGCGGGCGCTCGGGTCGTAGGATTCCTGGGGGTTGTCGCGGCGGCTGACGGGGCCGAGGCTGGCGTCATAGAACAGCGACTGCGAATGCAGTTGCCCGGTGTGGCGGTCACGCTCGATGCTCCAGACTTCATAGGCCGCGGCTTCAGGGGCCTGGCGAGCTTGTTTCAAAGCCTGGGTGCGCAAGGGCCGGACCATGAAAAAATCCCCATCGGTATAACCCACATAGAGTGAGGCCAGGTCGGGGTTGTCCTTGAGCGATTGGCTGAAAGGCCCAAGCAGCGCCAGGCGTTGCTCGAGGTCGCCGGCCTGGATGGCCGGGTTGCCCACCAGCAGGCTGAGCAGATGGCGAATCGGTTCGTAGGTCGCTTTCAGGTCCAGTTGCACGTCCTGTTCGATGCGCTGGAACAGTTTTTCACTGCTGGAAAGGATGATGCGGGTGGTCTGCTGGTAATTGAAAAAGCCCAGCACCACGCCGGTCAGCAGAAGCAGGCAGGTGAACATCACGCTGATATGCACATGGAGAGGAAATCGGCGTTTATCGAACGACAGCGTGCTTGGCATTGCAGCTCTCTCCAGGGGGCGCGTGATGCGCAACTCAACGTTTGAGCATAGTTAAGGCAGGTGCATTGCGCTCAGGGGAGGCAGCTCCGGGGGGGCGTTGCGAATTGCATTGCCATGAGGCTTTTGGGGCCGACTGACAGGATAGTGGCTTTTTGATATTTGTCTGGCAACTAGCCGCACCACAAGTTGCTGCGCTGGCGATGGGGATCAGGTCGTGGCCGGGCTGTGCTGTTGATCGATTTGCCATAGCAGGGCCCGTTCGAGCTTGAGCATGGCCTGTTCCAGGGCGGTTCTGCGCTGCATCAGGGTTTGCCTGTCCGCGTCTTGCAAAACAGCCTGCTCAAGGGCTTCGCACTGCGTTTCAAGGTCTTTTGCCTGCACCATCAGGGCCGAGCCCTTGATCTTATGGGCGAGTTCCGCCAGTGCCTGGCGCGGGGGCTCGCAGGGCAGGGCCATCAGTTGCTGGCGGTCCCGGTAGCTGCAATGCAGCAGTTCGGTAAGGATGCGCAGGGCGAACTGCGGTTTGCCGCGGGACAGGGTGCGCAGCGCCTTCAGGCTGAACACGCCATTCCAGGGCCGCGGTTGCAGGCCCGCCAGTTTATGGCCGAGGGTCGCCAGGCCGACAGGCTTGAACAGGCAGTCATCGATGCCGGCCTGTTCGCACTGCTGCCTCTCTCGCGGCCTGGGGCTGGCGGTCACCCCCAATACCCGGCAAGCCGCGCGGGACTCCAGGCGTTCATGCTCGCGGATGGCGCGGACCAGGTCGTAGCCGTGCATGCCCGGCATGTTGCAATCGACGATGAGCAAGTCGAAGAACCCCTTGCACCAGAGCTCGAAGCCTTGCTCGACGCCTTCGGCGGTGCGGCAACGGTGCCCGAGAAAGTGCAGTTGTTCGCTCAGCAGCAGGCGATCCGCCGCATGGTCATCGATCACCAGTACGTTCAAGGCCCGGGTGGCAGGGGCAATGAGTGGCTCGACGAGGGGTGCGGGTTTTCGCGCTGGCTGACAGGCCAGCGGCAACAGGACCCGGACTTCCGTGCCTATGCCCGGCTGGCTGGTCAGTTGCAGCGTGCCCTGCATGAGCTCGCAGAGGTGGCGGCAAAGGGTCAGGCCCAGCCCTGCGCCGTCAGGTCTGGATGGGGTGCGAGCCTGGGCCTGGAAGAAGGGTTCGAATAGCCTGTGCTGATCCTGCTCGTCGATGCCGATGCCGCTGTCCGTCACTTGCAGCATCAGCCGCACCTGTTGCGGCTGCGTGGCCGCTTGCAGGTCGAGATGGATTTTGACCTGACCCTGTTCGGTGAACTTGATCGCGTTGTGCAGCAGGTTGCCCAGGATCTGCTTGAAACGCAGCGGGTCGAGCAGCACATCGACCGGCTCGACGCTGGAGTGGAAGGTCGGTAGCAGCTTGAGGTGCTTCTCCCGGGCCTGGCTGTCGAACTCCCTGACGATGGATTCGACAAGGGCGCGCGGCTCGAGCCATTCGGGCGCCAGGTCCAGGCACCCCGATTCGATGCGGGCGATATCGAGGGTGTCGTCGACCAGGCCCTGCATCGCCCGGGCCGAGCGATAAGCCATTTCAATGACCGGACGGTCCTGGGACTGGCTGTCGGAGCGCTGCCGCAGCAGTTCCAGCGCCCCGATCAGGGCATTCATGGAGCGGCGCAGTTCGTGGCTGGTGCTGGCCAGGAAAGCGCTTTTCGCCAGGCTGGCCGCTTCGGCCTGTTGTAGGGCGGCCTTGAGGCTGTCGCTGAGCCGATGGCGTTCGCTGATATCGACCCAGCCGCCGATGATGCCCTGGACCTCGCCGTTCGCGTCCCGGTAGGGCAGGACCCAGTGCTGGACGGTCAGTTCCTCTGCGTTCAGGCGCAGTGGCCGGTCACGCAACAGCGGGCTGTCTTGCGCCATGACGCGCTGGTAGTCGGTGTGATATTCGCGGGCCTGTTGGGGATCGTCCAAAAGTCCCTGCAACAGGCTTTTGCCGATGACCTCTTCGCGCCGGGCGGCGAAGCGCTCCAGGTAGCTGGCATTGCAGCTTTGCAGCAGGCCCTGGCGGTCGCGCACGTAAGTCGGATGCGGCACGCCGTCGATCCAGGCCTGCATGAAGGCGAGCTGCTGCCTGAAGTCTTGGGTGGCCTGTTGCTGCTGGGCCAGTCGCCGGTGCAGCCAGGCATTCCAGCCCAGGGACGCCAGCAGCGGCACGCCGAGCCCCAGGCCTGCGAGCAGGAGCAGCCCGCGATGGCCGTTATCGAGAGGCGGGGCGGCGGCCGATTCAAGACAAGGCGCCGAGTCTGGGCACTGAGGGAGGGATGTCATTGCGGACTCTGGTTGCCCGGCCTCGACCAGGCCAAACAACAGGAACAGCGAAACTGCCGTGGCCGTCAGGGTTAAATAATAAAGAATGGGTTTGAACATCCTGTTTCTCACACCAGTTCGTGACGTTGTGCCAACTCGATAAGTTCCGCCATGGAAGTCGCGCGAAGTTTGTGCATGATTCTTTTTTTATAGGTACTGACGGTCTTGCCACTGAGAAATATGCTGTTGGCTATTTGCGTACTGGTGCTGCCCTTGGCAAAAAGTTGCAACACCATCAATTCCCGATCGCTGAGCAACATCAAGCGGCTCAGTTCGTTGTTTGCCGTTTCATCCTGACGCGGCGTTTGCAGGGCATGACTCGGAAAGTAGTTGTAACCACATAGCACCGCCTTCATGGCGCTGAGCACTTCGCTCAGGTCTTCCTGCTTGCACACATAGCCGCAGGCCCCGGCCTGCATGCAGCGCGCGGCGAACAGGGCCGGCGATTGCGCCGTCAGCACCAGCACCCGCAAGGACTTGTCCAGGGCGCCGAAACGCAGCAGCAGTTCCAGCCCGTCGAGCTTGGGGATACTGATATCGAGCACGATCAGGTCCGGCATGCTGTCGCGAACCATTTGCAGGGCATCGACACCGTTATCGGTTTCGCCGACGACTTTATAACCCTCATGTTCCAGCAACATGCGGATGGCCAGTCGGATAACGGGATGGTCGTCGATGATGAAAACAGAACTCATGGTCAAACCCGTGGAAATAAATACAGGTCTGGACCTTAGCGCAGGCAGGACAGTGGATATATGCGGGTTAAGGCGGGGTTGGGGACAATAAGGCAGTTCTTACATGAAAGACGGTTTCGGATTACAGCAGTTTTTCAGTTGAAAGTAGGAATGAGTATCCAGCCATGTAAAAGGTAAGGAGATGTTGGAGGTTTAGTGCACTTTTTCGCAGGGCAATAAAGGGCGCTGAGAAGAGAAGGGAGCCAGGCAAGGCTGCCCCCCGTTCATGGGGGGCAGCCGCTCACGGAGCGCTTGCCTCAGGGCGCTTTCTGATCGATGCCGGCCTGCAGCAGCTGGCTGTCGCTATGGCCACCGACGCGCAGCGGCCCCAGGTTGAACGCCTGGTCGTTGCGGGTGGCGTCGTCCTGCTTGCGGGTCAGCTCATCCTTGGCGCCAAGGACCAGGTTGACCGGCGACTTCGACAGGTTGAGCCCGACGTCGGCGCGGTAATCCGTGCCCGCCAGCGCGGTGCTCGTGACGGTCGAGCCGCCGAGGTCGACCTTGCCTTCGCTGGCGCCGATCCGCGCGCCGCTCAGCTGGGTTTCACCCGACACCCGCAGGTTGACCCCGCGGCTGCCACTGATGCCAGAAGCCTCTGCCACGCTGTCCTTGCTCTGACGGCTGACATTCAGGTTCAGGGTCGGCGTGTAGGAAGTGTTGCCGCTCTTGTCGCCGAACAGCACGCCTTGCGCGGTGTTGGTCAGCTTGCTGCCAGCGCCGGTTTTCTCGCTGACGGCGTAGCTGTCGCTGGTTTTCGGCCAGACCCGTTCCTTGAGGCTGGAGAAGCGATCGCCCAAGACTTCGGTCTTGTCGGCGAGGTAGCTCTTGGCTTTGTCTACGCCGCGACCGAAGGCGCCCTTGGGTTCCGGGTTGACGTCATAGCTGCCGCTGCGGGTGAATTTCTCGCCCAGGCGTTCCTTGGCGATTTCGGCCTTGTTCACCAGGTTGTCCTTGGCCGCAGTCAGGCGTTCGGTGCCTTTGTCGACGACGTTTTCCAGCTTCTCGCGGTGCTTGTCGAAACCGCCTTCGGCCTTGGCCTGCAGCTTGTCCTTGAGCGGGCCGGTCTGTTTGGTCAGCTTGTCGACCACACCAGGCTGGTTTTTCTCCGCGTCCAGGCGGGCGTCGAGGTTGACCGTGGTGCTGCTGAGCTGGTCCTTGCGGCTCTCTACCTTGAGGTCGCCACCGATCCGCCCATCGACCTGATTGGCGTCGATGCGCGCCCCCGCCAGATGGGTGTCGCCGTTGCTATTGAGCGTCACCTGGTCAGCCTTGATCAGGCTGTTGTGCTGGGTGGTGCTGTGCAGTTGCTCGACGTCGATCTTGGCCCGGGCGTGGATACCGCGATCGGTTTTCGGCGAGTCGTGTTCGCCGGCGTCGGCCCGGGTGGTCTTGCCGCCGTTGCCGCCGGCGCCCAGGGTCAGGCCCCAGTTGTTGTGAGCCTGGGTGGACTGCGCCGACTCCTGGTAGATCCCGCCCTGGTCGGCGCTGAGGGTGACACCCTTGGCCTCGATCTGGGTGCCCTGCAGGTGCAGCGCGGTAGTGCTGTCGGAGCCGCTGGCGAGTGTTACCTGGCCATTGCTGTGCAGTTGCCCGCCGGTCTGGTTCTGGTCCTGTTCCGAGACCCGGCCGATGTTGAAGTTGGCGCTCAGGTTGGCGCTCTTGCCGCTGCTCTGCTCGCTGCTGGTCTTGCTGGCGCCGCCCGTCAGGCCGCCACCGAGGTTGCTGCCCTGGCTGCTATGGGTATCGACCGCGGCCTGCAGGTCGAGTTTGCCGCCGGCGTTCAGGTTGATGTCGCCGGTCTTGGCGGTCTTGCTGCCGATGGTGGTGCCCTGGAGGATCAGGTCGCCGCCGCTGGTCAACTCGACCGGGCCCTTGCCCTGGATAGTCGCTACCCGCGCCTGGCTGTCCTGCTGATCCAGGCGCTTGTGGTCCAGTTGTACGCCGGCGCCGAGGTTGAGGTTATTGCCGTTGGCGCCCGGTGCGCTGCCGACGGTGAGCGAGGCATCGCCGCGCAGACTGGAGTCGCTGCTGTTCTGCCGGTCATTGGCCTGGTTCAGCGCCAGTTCGCCGCCGCTGTGCAGCTTGACGCCGGCGTCGCCGCCATCGAACCGGCTGCCTTCGTACTGGCCATCGCCGTTCAGCGCGATGTCCACGCCCTGTTTGCCCACATAGCTGCCGACCACCGCCTTGCTGCTGTCGCTGCGCTTGTCGCTGCTGCCGCCGGCGCCGCTGCCACGTACGTTCACGTCCTCGCCGGTGGTGGTGTAGACCCGCACGCCGGCCTTGGCGTCCAGCGCCTGCTCGCTGCTGCTGTGGGTATCGCTGGCGGCCTTGGCCACCTGGCTGCCAGCGTCGATCTTCAGCGCGCCTTGAGTCGCCTCGTAGCGGCTGCCTTCATCCTGCAGCTGGCCGGCGACCTTGACCTCGACCTGGCCACCCGTGAACTGGCTGACCACGGCGGTGCTGCCTTGCTCGGTGCGCTGTTTGTTCTGGTGGCCGACTTCCACGTCCAGGCCAACATTGGGTTGTTCCAGGGCATCGAGCAGGCCCGGTTGATGGAACTTGCGCTGGGCCACGCCTTCGATGGCTTTTTCCACCGGGCGGGTCAGACCCTTGTATTCGACGTTGGCGCCGATATCGGCGCTCCAGGTGTTTTCCTTGTGGCTGGTGGACTCACTGTCGTGCGCCGCGCGGTTGTCGACCTGCTCGGCCTTCACCAGCAGCTTGTCGCCGGCCTTGACCTGGGCACCCTCGGTCACTAGGGCGTTGCCGGCCTTGATGGTCAGGTTGCCGGTGGCATTGATGCCGGTGGTGTTGGCGGTGCGGGTATCGCGGGTGTCCTGGGTGCTGCTGTGGGCGAACTCCACACCGTTGCCGGCGCGGTCCAGGCCGCCGGTGTAGTAGAAACCGCCGCCGGTGGTGCGGGTGTCGGTGCTGCTGCTCTTTTGGTCGTGATCGGCCAGCAGCTCGACCTGCTGGCCGCTGAGGCTGGCATCGCCGTGGGTGGCTTTCAGGTCGCCGCCCTTGACGCTCAGGTTGCCCCCCGCTGCGACTTGCAGGCTGCCGCCGCTGAGGCTCGAACCCTGCTGTTGGGTGTCGTCGGTCTTGACCGTTTTCTGCTGGTCTTCGTAACGCACGCCGGCGCGGTATTGCCGGGTGCCCGGGGCATTTTCCTTGGCATAGGCGTCGAAGCCACGGGTGTGGGTGGTGCTTTCGCTCTGCGAGCTGTTTTGCACCGAGTCGATCTTGATGTCACCGCTGGCCTCGGCCTTGAGCTCGCCGGTCGCGGCCACGTGCGCGCCGCTGATGGCGATGTCCTTGGCACTTTCGAGCTTGAGGTTGCTGTCCGAGCGCAGGTCGCTGGTGACGGTGGTGCTGTCTTTGCGGTTCTGCCGGCTTTCGTCCTTGGTGATACCGAAGAACTTGCTGTCCTTGCTGTAGTTGTTGTCGTGGGAGCGGTCCTGCACGCCGTCGATGGTCAGCGAGCCTTTTTCGCTGATCACGCTGGCCTGCTTGCCGCCACGGGCCTGGCTGCCGCTGATGCGGACCTCGTCGGCCTTGACGATCAGGTCGCCCTTGGCATTGACCTTGCTGCCCTTGTTCAGGGTCTTGCCCTTGTCGCCGTCGCCGTTCTTGCCGAAGAAGCTGCCCCCGACCAGGTCGCCGGAGTAGGACTTGTCGCTGTTGCTCTGGGTGCGGCTGGCGCTGGTGATGTCCACCTGGCGCCCGGTCAGCTGGATATTGGTGCTGGCCAGTTCGGCGCCCTGCAGTTGCAGTTGCTTGCCGCTGGTCAGTTGCAGGTCGTCGCCAGCCTCCAGTTGGCTGGTGATGCTGCGTTGCTCGCTGCTGGACTTGTCCCAGTCGGCTTTCCACAGGTGCTTGCGGTGCCGGCCCTGGTCGCGTTGTTCGTGGGTTTCGGTGGCGGCGGTCAGGCGCAGGTCGGCACCGCTGTCGACTGTCAGCTTGGTTTTGGCCTTGATCTGGCTGGCCTGGATTTCGGTGTTGGCGCGGGCCTTGAGTTCGGCATCGCGGCGGGCGGTCAGTTGGTTGCCGTGCTGACGGCTGTCGCTGTCGGTCAGGGTACGGTCGTAGGTTTCCCAGGTGATGCCGATGGTGCTGTTGTGCCACTGCTCGCGCTTTTCCTGGAGCTTGCGGCTTTCGATGGCGCTCAGGGTGAGGTTGCGCCCGGCGTCGAGTTTGATGTCGCGAGCGCTGACATCGGTGGCGGCGAGGGTCAGGTCCTGGCCGCTGCGCAACTGGACGTCGCCCTGGCTGCTGTGCACGCCGGCACGGGTGGCGTCGAGGCTGTCGGGCCTGGCCTGGCCGCTGATGTGCAGGTCGCCGGCGGAGGCGATATTCACCCCGTTGTCGCCCTTGACCTGCACCGCGCCGACCCGCACGCCCGCGCCTTCGGCGGTGCTGACAATGTTGATGCGTCCGGCCTGCATGGCGCCGAACAAGCTGGCGTCGATGCGCTGCTCCTTGGTGTTAGCGGCAGGGTCGGTGCTCAGCACCTTGCCGCTGGCCGGGTCCACGCGGTTGCGCCCGACGGTGAGGTTGAGCTGGTCGCCGGCCGTAAGGTCGCCCTGGCTGTCGATGCGTGGGGCGATCAGGTTGATGCTGCCCTTGGTGTTGCTCAGGCCTCGGCCCTCGACCGTCAACTGGCCCTTGGCGTCACGGGTGCTCAGGGCTTGCAGCTTGCCGTCGTTGAGCTCGGGGCGGCCGACCAGCAGGCTGGCGTTCGGCGTATTGATGAAGCTGCCGCCGTTGACCGAGATGCCGTTGGGGTTGGCCAGCACATAGTCGGCGGCGCGGCCGAAGATCTCCTGGGTGCCGTTGAGCGCCGAGGCGTTGCGGCTGATCACCTCGTTGAGAATCACGCTGGCATCCTGGCCGTGGAACTGCGGGTTGGCAGCCAACTGCCCGGCCAGTTGCGAGGCGCCGGCTTGCAGGGCGTTGTTCAGCACCACGCCCTGGCGATCGACGTTGTAGTCGAGGAACTGGTTATGGGAGAGCCCGGCGCCATTGGGCGCGACGATGTTGACGATAGGCACGCCGTTCTGGTTCTGCAGCTGCGGGATGCCGCCCGGGCCCGGGGCCACGGTGATGCCGCCGGCCAGCGCCTGCGGCAGATGGGAGACCAGAAGCAGGCTGGCGATGGCCAGGCGCAGTTTGCCCCTGGGGGACAGGTGAAACACAGATGTGTTGTCGGGCATAAGAAGCTCTCTATGTGTGGGCCGAGTGGCAGTGCGCGTTGTTCGTTGCAACGCTGCTGTGGTGTTCAGGCTCGGCTGTTTTTTTCAGGCTGATGCACGGTTCGCGGAACCTCAGATCTGCACACTCAGGCGGGTCAGCCAGGTGGGCGATTCATGGTGGAAACGGTCGGGTGTTTCCAGGCTGTGCTGGTAGTCGACGTCGACTTGCACGTTCTTCCAGCTCAGGTTCAGGCCGATGCTGGCGCTGCTCAGGCGCTCGCTGCTGGCGCCCTCTTGCGCCTTGATCCGGCCGTGGTCGAAGGCCAGGCGCGGGGTCAGCTTGACCGGCAGATCGTTCTGCAACGGCAGGCGCAGGGTGTTGCGCCAGATCCCGCCGATGGCGCCCGAGGCGCTGTTTTCTCGATAGCCGCGCACGGCGGAGTCGTCGGTGCCCAGCAGTTGTTCGATGGCCGGCAGCGGGTCGGGGCTGTACTGCAGCGACAACTGGCTCTGCCACTGCCAGGGCTGGCTGCCGAAGCGGCCATTGCGCCATTGGCTGAGGCTGGCGCGGTACTTGCGGAACTGCGCCTGCGGCAGGTTTTTCTGTACCTGTTGCGAGTCGCGGTCGGCGCCGAACCAGGTCAGGCCCTGGGCGTAATTGACGTCGAGGTTCCACACCGCGCTGTCGAGCCAGAACAGGTTGAGCCCGGCTTCGGCCACGGTCAGGGTCGGGCTCTGGATGCCCAGGCGGACCTTCTCCAGGTAGCTGTCGACATCCTTGTGGGCCAGTTGCAGGTTGGCGCTCAACTGGTGGCCCTGGTCGCGCCACAGCACGCGGTCGGCACGCAGGCTGAGCAGGTCGGTGCGCCCGCTGTTGTAGAAGGTCACGCTGCTGAGCTTGAACGGTGCACGGTACTCGGCATGGCTGGCGAACAGGCTGTAGGTCCAGTAGCCGTAGGGGATCGAGTAGAAAACGCTGGCGCTGCGGCTGTAGCGCGGACCGTGATTGAGGGTGTCGCTGAAGTTGAGGTTGAGCGCGTCGTTGAGTTGCAGCGGGCTGTCGAGGCTCAGGTTGACGGAGTTGCGATCGCGCCCGGTACTGGCGCTGCCGAGGTTATCCACACCCAGCCCCAGGGCCCAGCGCGAAGCGCCGCTGCTGCGCGAGCGCAGGATGATCCGCGAGGCGCCAGGCTGGCTGCCGGGGGCGATATCGGCGGTCAGGTCGAGGGAGCGCAGGCGATTGAGCTGGTCCAGGCCCTGTTCCAGGTCGCGCAGGTTCAGCGGTTCGCCGAGCATGCCGGGAAAGGCCCCGGCCAGGGAAACCGGCAGGCTCTGGTCGGCCAGTTCGACGGCCTCGACATACCCTTCGTCGACCACGATATCCAGCGAATGGCCGGCGGCGGGGGCGCTGCTCAGGTAAGGGCGGCTGGCGATGTAACCGGCCTCGACATAGATCCGAGTGATCTGCGCCAACAGGCGGTTGATCCCGTTCACGCCCATGCAGGGCGCGATATAGGGTTCGAGCTGGCGGTTCAGCCGGTCTTTCTTGAACAGCGTGACACCGGCGATCCGCGTGCCGCTCAGGGCCCAGCACTGTTCATCCTCGCCACCGTGGGCGGTTTCGGCGGGAGCCACTGCCGGCGTACCGAAGCTGCCGCGCTGCAACTGGCGCTGGCGCTGTTCCAGCTGCAGTTGTTGCAGGTCGCGCTGTTGCTGTTGCTGCAGGCGCAGGGCTTCCTGACCCGGTTGTGGCATATCGGCGGCGGCCACGGGCAGGGCCCCGGCCAGCAGCGAGAGCAGCAACCAGCCGCGCAGGCCAGGGTGACAGCTTGGGTGACTTGAGGACGTATAGGGCACTCGACATCCTTAATAGTGGAAAACGGATGAGGAAGTGCGGGAACAACTTATCGACACGGATTCATTCCGTGTACTCACTTCCATTTTGACGCTTGAGTCCTGGGCGTGCTCTTTGTTACAGCGAGGGGTGAAATTATTTTGCAAATGCCTGCTGAACTAACAGGTGAAGCCGAAGTTTTAGTGTGGGTACTTAGTTCGCTTGCTATTTGTTTTTTGCACCGATCATTCGGGCAGGGTCATGAAAGGGGAACGATCTGTCGCGGAGTGAAATTAATCCTGGTTAACCCATTACGGTTCGAGACTAGCGGAAACGATAAAGTCGATTTGTACGGAATTTGTAATCGTGGGGAATCCTTAGGGGCCTTGTGCTGCAAGGGTTTCTGCCTGAAGGCTAGGCAGATGTATCGAAAGGTAAAGGTAGGATGTTTGGTTGTGTCGTTAACGATCTGTTTAATTCAGCCTAGTTGGCTTGCTTATCGGGCGGCATGTATCGGTCAATGTCGCTAGTTATAGAGCAAGTGCTCTAGGTGGGTGCGGTTGCGTGGAATATTGTCGATCTGGATGGCGCCTGGCGAACTTGCTGGAAGTGAACGGCACTCTCAATGCAGTGTGAAATGGCCGGGATGTCAAAGTTGAAGTAACGGCGGTGTCCGGTTACTGCCTTACAACAGACTAGGGGGATCCCTTAGTTGTCGACTCACGAGAAACCGTTCGAACGGCCACCTCGATAACGCGAGGTAGCCGCTCGACGGCGGGTCATTGCGGGCTGGAACGCCCGGTCATTTCCCGGGCCATTTCGCTGGCGTAGCTGTCGGTCATGCCGGCGATGAAGTCGATCATGCGCAGGAAGGAGGCATGCAGCGAGCCGTTCGGATCCGGCGCGTTGTTGCCCAGCAGGTCGAGAATCCGCCGGTTCTTGAACGACGGCGTGCGTCCGCCGTGCTGTTCCAGCGCGGCGCCGCAGAACGAATTGAGGAGGATTTCCAGGGTGGTGTAGGCGCCGATCTCGTGCAGGGTCTTGCGCTTGTCCTGGAAGATCTTCTTGCGTGCGATGTCCTTGGCATTGAGCACGCAACGCTTGGCCGGGCCGTGCATATGCTCCACCAGATCGCCCGGCAGGGTGCCGCTGAGCAGGGCGTCCTGCTGTTCGACGAAGGCCCGGGCGGCGGCGTTGGTCAGGTGCTCGATGGCCTTGCCGCGCAGGATCGCCAGCTTGCGCCGGCGCGAGTCCCGCGGGCCGAGCTGGCGATAGGTTTCCGGCAGGTCGTCGCCCACCAGCCCGAGCAGCAGCGACTCGACTTCGGCATAGTCGAGCAGCTCCATCTCCAGCCCGTCCTCGAGGTCGATCAGGGCGTAGCAGATGTCATCGGCGGCTTCCATCAGGTACACCAGCGGATGGCGGGCCCAGCGTTGTTCCTCGAGTTGCGGCAGGCCGAGCTTGGTGGCGATCTGTTCGAGCAACGGCAATTCGCTCTGGTAGCAGCCGAACTTGTGCTTCTTGTAGCCCAGGGAGTCGGCGTGGCGCGCGGTCCAGGGGTACTTCAGGTAGGTGCCGAGGGTGGCGTAGGTCAGCCGCGTGCCGCCGTCGAACTGGTGGTATTCCAGTTGGGTCAGCACCCGGAACCCCTGGGCATTGCCTTCGAAGTTGAGGAAGTCGTTGCGCTCGTTTTCGTGCATGGCGTCCAGCCAGCCGCGCCCGGCGGCCTGCTGGAACCAGTGGCGGATCGCGTCTTCGCCGGAGTGGCCGAACGGCGGGTTGCCGATGTCGTGGGCCAGGCAGGCAGATTGCACCACCATCCCCAGGTCGCTGGGTTCGCACCACTCGGGCAGGGCGTCGCGAATGGTCTCGCCGACCCGCATGCCCAGGGAGCGACCGACACAGCTGACTTCCAGGGAGTGGGTCAGGCGCGTGTGGATGTGGTCGTTGCTGGACACCGGGTGCACCTGGGTCTTGCGGCCCAGGCGGCGGAAGGCACCGGAGAAGATGATGCGGTCGTGGTCCTTGTGGAAGGGGCTGCGGCCCAGCTCTTCAGGGCTGTGCAGCGGCTTTCCGAGGCGTTCGCGGGTAAGCAGGGTATGCCAATCCAAGGCGGGGTCTCTCCGTCGAATGACTGATGGGCTAGCTTCCCGGTTCGCGCCAGCGCCTGCAAGGGGAACAGGTTGAATAACGGGGCCGACCACGCACGCCACTAAAGCCCCGCGGCATCGATATCGATCAACAGCAGGCGCTGGCCATTGTCGAAGAACTGCCCGGCGGTCAGGCAGTACTGGTTGCTGGTGGCGTCGCGGTAGGTGTTAGACAGGGTCAGCCGTCGCTCGTCCCAGCCTTCGGCCAGCAGGTGATAGAAGTACGGGCGCCACGACCAGTTGTGGCCGACGTAGCTGTGGTCGGCCTGCCAGCGGTTGTGGCGCCATTCCAGGTTCGGCGTCAGCTGGGTGCCGTGGCGATCGCACTGATAGAAACGCAGCAACCAGGGAAAGGCATCCAGCTGGGGCAACCGTTCGATCGGGGCCCGGGCCTGGGCCCAGTCCTGCAGCAGGGTCATCAGCTCCGTGAGTTGCTGACGCATCTGCATCAGGCGTCCGCGCTCGGCCAGTTTCTGTTGCACATAGCGCTGGCGCACCCGGGCAAAAGGCGCGACGAAAGCATCGCTGGCGAAGAACGCCTGCTCGGCCCGGGCAAACAGGAAGCCCTGGACATACCGCGAGCCGCATTCCAGGGCGAAGTTGAGTTCAGTTTCGCTCTCGACCCCCTCGGCGATGATCCAGCAGCCGGTTTTCTCGGCCATTTGCGCCAGGGCCTTGACCACGTCGCTGCTGGGCCCGCCACGGGCCGCGGCCTGGAACAGGCGCATGTCGAGCTTGAGAATGTCCGGTTGCAGGGCCAGCACCCGGTCGAGCTGGGAGTAGCCGGCGCCGAAGTCGTCGATGGCGATCCGCACGCCGGCTTCGCGGTAGCGCGCCACCACTTCGCTCAGGCGCTGGCTGTTGCCGCTCAGTTCGGTGATTTCGAAGACCACGCGCCGCGGATCGACGCCCTGTTGCTGCAATTGCCTGAGGCTCGGCAAGGGCTGGCCGGCGCGCAGGCGGCTGATCCAGCGGGGCGAGATGTTGATGCTCAGGAACCAGTCGTCGGGCGCTTCATGCAGGCGGCCCAGGGCGTCGGCGCGAATCAGCCGGTCGAGCCGCCGCAGGGCGCTCGAGGAGGTCCGGGGATCGTTGAACAATGGGCCGACCGACAGCAGTTGGCCGTTCGGTTGGCGCAGGCGGCCCAGGGCTTCGACGCCGGCAATACGGCCGGTGGCGGTGTCGATGAAGGGTTGGAAGCAGGCAAGCGGTTGCCCGTCGATCACGGGGCCTCCTTGGTTGATCTTGTTGATCCTGGCGCTGCGCCGACGCAACAGGCAGGCACGACCCGACCTCTCGTGGGAGAGGTCGGGTGCGCAGCTATTGCGGGAATGATTGCAAGAATGCAGCCAGATGGCGCCGGCTCAGTGCTTGTTCGAAGAACCTTGCATGACCAGCTTGATCAGCGGCAACAGGCCGGCGCTGAGCCGCACCAGCCGGGCGAAGCTTCTGACGCTGCCGCTCTTGGCGCCTTTGCCGGTGAGAAACCCCAACAGGGTCACGGCAGCCACGCCCCACAACGGCGCGTGCTTGATGCCCAAGCCCTGTTGCCAGCTCTGGCCAAGGCCACGGACCCGCTGCAAGGGTTGCAGCAGTTGATGGGATTCGTGGCGGATTTCCTGGCGGTGCATTTCCATGCGCAGGCGGATCAGCGCCTTGCGCATCTCGCGCCGGGAGTTGGTTTGCGGGATGTCAGGCAGGCTCATGGCAGCAGGCGCTCCCTGTCGTTGGCCAGCTCTTCAAGGGTGGCGTGGAAGGGCGAGGACTCGTCGAAAATCGCCGCCTTCAGGCGCAGGGCGCAGAACAGCGCCGCCAGCGTATAGAAGACGCACAGCCCGATGATGGCGCTCAGGCGATAGGTGTCCCAGAACAGGATCAGCACCAGCGCCGACAGGCCTATCAACAGCAACAGGGCGAACACCAGGGCCAGCCCGGCGAACAGCAGCAGGCTGACGGTTCTGGCTTTCTGTTCCTGCAACTCGATGCCGAACAGTTCGACGTGGCTGTGTAGCAACCCCAGGAAAGCAGCGCCCAGGCGCCGCGTTGAAGAGCCTTGGCCCGCCGTGGAGCCGGATTCATCGATAGCCATATCAGCGCCGGGTCGCCAGCAGGCCGATCAGGAAGCCCACGCCCGCCGCGATGCCCACTGCTTGCCAGGGGTTGCTCTGCACATAGTCTTCGGTGGCGGTGACCGCCGCCTGGCCGCGTTCGCGCAGCGATTGTTCGGTCAGTTGCAGGGTCTCGCGGGCGCGCAGCAGGCTGTCGTGAATCTGCGTGCGTAATTGGTCCGCCTGGTCGCCAGCCAGGGTGGCGGTGTGTTCCAGCAGACGTTCCGTGTCACTGACCAGTGCCTGAAAGTCCGCCATCAGTGTTTCTTGAGCTGTCTTGGTGGTTTTGCTGGCCATGGTTATCTCCGTAGTGGCGTTCTGAAGGGTTCGAGTATGAGCCTTGCGCGAAGGTTCAGTGCAATTGTCTGGTACAGCTTTTGCTTTGTCCTGGTGCGTAAACACGGGTGGTTGCGCCGAAAGCGCGCAGGATGCGCTGCCTGGCAGCTAAAACCTTACCCTAAAAAATCAACACTTATGGAAACACCCGAGCGATACATCCCTCTCGCCAAAGCGTCGCGCCAAAATGGGTCGTAATACCTGGGTCGACAGGACCTTCGGTGCCAAGTTGGTGCAAAAAAGCGTTCGAGCGGCTCGCGGCTTTTTCCTGAATATCAGGTCTGCCCATTCCATGGAAAATCTGCAAAGCGCTGTGGACACTCTGGTCCATGGTTCCAATACCCTGTTCATCCTTATCGGTGCGGTCATGGTCCTGGCCATGCATGCCGGCTTCGCCTTTCTCGAGGTGGGCACGGTGCGCCAGAAAAACCAGGTCAACGCCTTGTCGAAGATCCTCAGCGACTTCGCGGTCTCGACCCTGGCCTATTTCTTTATAGGCTATTGGATCTCCTACGGCGTCAGCTTCCTGCAACCGGCGGCGGTGATCAGCGCCGACCACGGCTACGGACTGGTGAAGTTCTTCTTCCTGCTGACGTTCGCCGCGGCCATCCCGGCGATCATTTCCGGCGGCATCGCCGAGCGTGCGCGGTTCGTCCCGCAGCTCTGCGCCACGGCGCTGATCGTGGCCTTTATCTATCCCTTCTTCGAAGGCCTGGTGTGGAACGGCAACTATGGCCTGCAAGCCTGGTTGCAGGAGAACTTTGGCGCGGGCTTCCATGATTTCGCCGGCTCGGTGGTGGTGCATGCCATGGGCGGCTGGCTGGCGCTGGCCGCGGTGCTGTTGCTCGGGCCGCGCAACGGTCGTTATCGCGACGGCAAGCTGGTGGCGTTCGCGCCGTCGAGCATCCCGTTCCTGGCCTTGGGGTCGTGGATCCTGATTGTCGGCTGGTTCGGCTTCAACGTAATGAGCGCGCAGACCCTGCAGGCGGTCAGCGGGCTGGTGGCGGTGAATTCGCTGATGGCCATGGTCGGCGGCACCGTGGCGGCGCTGATCGTCGGGCGCAACGACCCGGGCTTCCTGCACAACGGCCCGCTGGCCGGGCTGGTGGCGATCTGCGCCGGCTCCGACCTGATGCATCCGGTGGGCGCGCTGATCACCGGGGCGATTGCCGGCGCGCTGTTCGTCTGGTGCTTTATCGCTACCCAGACCCGTTGGAAGATCGACGATGTGCTGGGTGTCTGGCCGCTGCACGGGCTGTGCGGCGTGTGGGGCGGTATCGCCTGCGGGATCTTCGGCCAGAGCGCCTTGGGCGGCCTGGGCGGCGTCAGCCTGGTCAGCCAGTTGATCGGTACCGGCCTGGGCGTGCTGGTGGCGCTGGTCGGCGGCTTTATGGTGTACGGCGCGATCAAGGCGCTCTGCGGCCTGCGCCTGACGCAGGAGCAGGAGTACTACGGCGCCGACCTTTCGCTGCACAAGATCGGCGCGGTCAGCCAGGACTGATCCCATGCGGCCCAGGCTGGAGTACCCGGCCAGGGCCGCTTGCCGCTGATCATTGGCCGCCGAGCAGGCGCGCCTCGGACGCTTCGATGGCCGCCAGCGGGCCGGACATCAACACCGTATCGCCGGCTCGCAGCAGGGTGCCGGCGGCCAGCTCCAGGTCGCGGCCATCGCGCTGCACGCCTTGCACATCCACGCCCAATTGCTCCAGCGCCAGATCGCCGAGGGCCAGGTCGCAGGCGTGGGCTGCGCTGCCGAGATTGACCGCATGCATCAGCACTCGCGGCTGGCCGCGATTGTCCAGCAGGTCGGTCTGCGCCCCATGGTAGAAACCATGCAGCAGGCGATAGCGGTTGTGGCGAACCTCGTCGACCTTGATCTGTACCTGGTGTTCCGGCAGCCCGAGCATCACCAGCGCATGGGACGCCAGCATCAGGCTCGACTCCAGTAGCTCCGGCACCACTTCGCTGGCGCCGGCGGCTTTCAGTTCGGCCAGTTGGCTGTCGTCCCGGGTGCGCACCAGGATCGGCACTTCGCTGTTGATCCGGCGCGCGCTTTTCAGCACGTTGAGGGCGATGTCGGTCTTGTCCACGGCAATCACCAGCAGCCGCGCGCGTTCGAGGCCGACCGCCGCCAGCAGCTCGGCGCGGCGGGAGTCGCCGTAATGCACGCAGCTTTCGCCGGCCGCGGCTTCCTGGACCCGCACCGGGTCGTCGTCCAGGGCAATGAAGCGCTGCTGTTCGCGGCGCAGGAAGCGGCCGATCGACTGGCCCACACGGCCATATCCACAGATCACCACGTGCGCCTGCAATGCGGCGTTGAGGGCACTGATTTCTTCCAGGTGGGCCTCCTGGTTCGGCTTGCGGTGCAGGCGCGCGGCAATGCCCGGGGCGGCGCGCAGCAGCAGGGGCGTCAGCAGCATCGAACAGAAGGTCGCGGCCAACAGTAGGCCGCTCAGCTCGGCCGGCATCAACTGGCTCTGCTGCATCTGCGCCATCAGCGCAAAACAGAACTCGCCGCCCTGGGCCAGGGCCAGGCCACTGCGCCAGGCCGTCTCGCCGTCGCTGCCGCGCAGCTTGAGCAACAGTGCCACCACGGCGCCCTTGATCAGCATCAGGGCCAGGGTCAGGCCGAGGACCAGCAGGGCATGGCTGGCGAACAATTGCAGGTCGATCAGCATGCCGATGCTGACGAAAAACAGCCCCAGCAGAATGTCGCGGAACGGCCGGATATCGGCCTCGATCTGGTGCCGGTAACGGCTTTCCCCCAGCAGCATGCCGGCGAGGAACGCACCAAGGGCGGGGGACAGGCCGAGCAGGTGGGTCAGCCAGGCGGTCAGCAGGACGATGACCAGGGCCAGCAGCACGAACAGCTCGGCGGAATGGGAGGCGGCCACCTCGTGGAACAGCCGTGGCAGCAGCCAGCGGCTGGCCAGCGCCAGGCCGATGAACAGCAGGGCGGTCTTGCCCAGCGTCAGGGGCAGGGCCCAGTACCAGGCCTGTTCGGTGTCGCCGGCGAATACCGGCACCAGGGTCAGCAACAGCACGGCCACCACGTCCTGGAACAGCAACACGCCGATCGCATTCTGCCCGTGGCTGCTGAAGATTTCCCCGAGGCTGCCCAGCTCCTTGCTGACAATGGCGGTGGAGGACAGCGCCAGGCCCGCACCAAGCAGCAGCGCCGGGATCAGCGGTACGCCGGCGAGGATCAGCAGGCCGCCAAGGACGGCGCCGCTGCACAGCACTTGCAGGCTGCCCAGGCCGAATACCACCTGGCGCAGGGCCAGCATTTTCGATACGGAAAACTCCAGTCCCAGGGAAAACAGCAGGAACACCACCCCCAACTCCGCCAGGTCGGGCAGGTTTTCGTTGTCGTTGACCCAGCCGAAGGCGGTCGGCCCCACCAGCAGGCCCACGCACAGGTAGCCCAGCACAGGCGGCAGGCGCAGGCGGCGGAACAGGGCGATCACCACCAGGGATGAAGCGAGGATGATCAACAGATTGGCGAACACAGACATCTCCGGGCGGCGGTTGTAATGACAGAGCGTAGAGGCAAAAAAAGCCGCGAGGGTCGCTCAACCGCAAGTTGGCGGCGCTGACCTGCATCAGCTGTTTGGCAGAATGCTCGACGATGGCCATTGTTGGCCGCAGGGTGCTGCGTTCATCGGTCGACGGCTTTTTCCCGCGGGCCTAGAATAAGCGCCTGTCTCTTTTCGGTCTGTATGTCATGCCTCCTGAATGTCAGTTGTTCGGCACCCTGGGCTGCCACCTGTGCGAACTCGCCGAGGCGGAGTTGATGCCGCTGGTGGAGCACGGGCTGATGGTCGAGCTGGTGGATATCGCGGAAGACGAAACCCTGTTCGAGGCGTATGGCCTGCGTATCCCGGTCCTGCGCCGGGTGGACAACGGCGCCGAGCTGGGCTGGCCGTTCGATGCCGAGCAGGTGGTGGCCTTCCTGCGCTGAGCCGGCCTGTCGCTGGCACGACCCTTTCCGTTTGTCGCCTGCGCTGCAATCCCTTGGCGGGATCCCGATTATTCGTTTACTGTATATGCGTACAGTTATCGGGATGGTTCGTCATGTCTCTCATAATCCTCGCCCGCGCCGAGCGTTTGCAACACCTGTCGCCCGAGCATGCAGGGCACGACGGGGTTGCCGCCGGGCTCACGTTCGAAGGCGGTTTTTCCCTGGATCGTACCGTGGGGCTCGGAGCGCCGCAGATCCGCGCGGTGCTGGTGGATGACGACAGCCTGCTGGGCTTCGGGATCTATCCAGGCGACCGGCTGATCGTCGATCGTTCGGCGGCCCCGGCGGTGGATCAGTACGTGGTGGCCCATCTCGATGGCGAAGACGCCTATGGAGTGCGCCTGCTGGCGCCCGATCCCAAGGGTGGGCTGCTGCTCAAGGCGGCGCGACCTTCGATTGCACCGATCCCCCTGGACGATCGGGAGTCGGCGCAAATCTGGGGCGTGGTGTTGTGGGTGGTCAGTTATGTCGGCCGTGGCTGATATCGATGCGCAGGGCGTGTGCTCAGTGGATGAATGAGAGGGTAGAAGGACTGATGATGGTCAATGTCGAACAATTGAAGAGCAGTGTGAACCGCATGTCCGCCGATGTGGTGCGCGAAGCGGTACTCGAACTGCGCCTGGACGGCCTGGTCACGGAAGGCAAGACGCCGTTCAACAAGCTGCATTTCAATACCTGCTTTGCCGAAATCGAAGCCCTGTTCCAGCGTGCGGGTTATCACCGGCAACTGGACGTGGTGGGGTACCAGGGGTTGTTGTATGCGCTGTATGACCCGGCCCGCTGGGAGGCGGTCGATGTGCTGCGCTGGCTGAAGGAGTTCACCGATGCCGCCGCGCAAGCCGGCGTGGCCCGGGCTTAGTCGCAGGTTCCGGAGGGGGAAACTCTCCTAGGCTCCCCGGGACCCATGTTGGATAATGCCGCTCTGCATTGTCCGTTCGAGCTTTTGTATGTCTTCCGTACCTTTTTTTGCCGCGCAGCATCAGGCCAGCACCCTGTACCTGCCCCCCGGTTCATGGCCAACCGTACTGGATTGCCTGTGTGACCATTTCAGCACCATCAGCCGCGAGCAGTGGCTGAGCCGGATCGCCCGCGGCCGGGTGCTCGATGGACAGGGACTACCGATCGGTGTCGACCTGGCGTACCGCGAAGGCCTGCGCATTCATTATTTTCGCGAAGTGCCCGACGAAAAGATCATCCCGGTGCAGGAGTCGATTCTTTACGTCGATGAGCACCTGGTGGTGGCGGACAAGCCGCATTTCCTGCCGGTCACCCCGGCGGGGGAATATGTCGAGCAAACCTTGCTGCGCCGCTTGATCCGCAGCCTGGACAATCCCCTCCTGGTGCCTCTGCATCGCATCGACCGGCATACGGCGGGCCTGGTGTTGTTTTCGGCCAACCCGCAAAGCCGCTCGGCCTATCAGTCGCTGTTCCCGACGCGCAGGATCGACAAGCGCTACGAGGCCATCGCACCGGCCTTGCCCGGGCTTGAGTTCCCGCGGGTACATAAAAGCCGCCTGGTCGATGGCGAGCCCTTTTTCCGCATGCAGGAAGGGCCTGGTACGCCTAATACGGAAACGGCACTGGAGGTCCGGGAAAAGAACGGTGACCTCTGGCGTTATGGGCTGTATCCGGTGACCGGCAAAAAGCACCAGTTGCGGGTGCACATGAGTGCGCTGGGGGCGGCGATCTGCAACGACCCGTTTTATCCCGATGCGCTCAAGGATGTGGAGGACGATTACGCCAAGCCGCTCAAGCTGCTGGCCCAGGGCCTGCGTTTTACCGACCCGCTGACAGGGGAGGAGCGCGAGTTCGAGAGTCGGATCACCTTGCAGTGGTAATCCAGGCAACTGCTTGCTGCTGCCAGAAACGATAAAGCCCGCGAAAGCGGGCTTTATCGTTCGAGGCTGTAACGGTATGGATTACAGCTCTTTTACCGTACGAACCTGATCCTTGTTGATGCGGGTTTGTTTGCCGTCCAGTTGTTCGAACTCGTAGAAACCGGAATCCTCATCGTATTTCGGCGTATCGACGGCCTGGATTTCGCGACCGTCATTCAGGGTGATCACAGTAGGCGATGCGCAACCGGCGAGAGTGGCAAGGCCCAGTGCAAGCATGAGAGTGGCGAGAGTCCGCTGAATCATTATGTGTCTCCGAGATGAATACTTTTAGTTGCTGTGCTTGAGACGTATACAACGCCTGCAAGTTCCTTGAGTTAAGGGCATTCTGACACGCCGTGCTGCTGGCTTAACAGCTCTGGTGTATTCAGATTAGCCAATCGGGGATCGTTTGCCGGACATTGCAGGGCCTGAGCATCCAGCCCGCGCATGATACGTCCGGGGCTGCGCTCACCGTTCTGCCAGGCTCCGTCGAAGGTGCCGAGCAGCGTGCGCGGAATAATACACAGCAAGGGTTCCCAGTGCTCGCCATGGCGCAGCATCAGTGGTTTGTCCGGATGCAGGGCGGCGCTTTGCCGCATGGCGTCGATCAGTTGCGCATCGATGCGCGTCACGTCGCAAGGCAACACCAGCAGTCGGGCATGCCGGGCGACGGCTAATCCGGCACGAATACCTGCCAACGGCCCCGGGAAGTCATTGCTTTCGTCCTGCACCAGTTGGTCGGCATAAGGCGCGTACTGCCGGCGATTGCGGTTGCAGGAAATGATCAGGTCATCGCTCAGGCCGCGGGTCAGTCGATGCAGATGGGCGATCAATGGCCGGCCCTGCCACTCGATCAGCCCCTTGTCCCTTCCTCCCATGCGTTGGCCGCGTCCACCGGCCAGGAGCAGAATGGAGCAGGGTGGCAAATCTGTGCGCGGGGTCATGGCACGTCTCCACAGGGGCGGTCAAAGAGAGCGCTGTGATATAACACCGGGCTGTTTCTCCTACAACTGGATCGAGCCTATGAAAGCCAAGGCTGATGTACCTTTTGCACCCTTGAATATCGCGGTGCTGACTGTCAGTGATACCCGGACCCTGGAGACCGATACCTCCGGCCAGGTCTTCGTCGATCGTCTGAGCGCTGCAGGCCATAACCTGGCCGCGCGCGTCCTGCTCAAGGACGATCTCTACAAGATTCGCGCACAAGTGGCGACCTGGATCGCCGACGACCTGGTCCAGGTGGTGCTGATCACCGGCGGCACCGGTTTTACCGGCCGCGACAGCACCCCGGAAGCCGTGTCTTGCCTGCTCGACAAACAGGTCGACGGTTTTGGCGAGTTGTTCCGTCAGATCTCGGTGGCCGACATCGGCACTTCCACCGTGCAGTCGCGGGCCCTGGCCGGGCTGGCCAACGGCACGCTGGTGTGCTGCCTGCCGGGCTCGACCAACGCGGTGCGTACCGGTTGGGACGGCATCCTCGCCGAGCAGCTGGATTCGCGGCACCGGCCGTGCAATTTCGTCACGCACCTGAAACAGGCGGCGCCTTGTGAATCCCGTGGGTAAGCCGGGCAAGACCGGTGCCTTGATGCCGGTCGAGGTCGCATTGGCCCGTTTGTTGGAGATGGCCGAGGCTACTCCCATTCTCGAGCGCGAGCGGCTGCCGCTGGCGGCAGCTCAAGGCCGAGTCTTGGCCGACGATTTGATTTCCACCCTGGATCTTCCGCCCTGGCCCAACAGCGCCATGGACGGTTATGCCTTGCGTGCCGCGGATTGGAGCGGTGAGGCCCTTGTGGTCAGCCAGCGCATTTTCGCCGGCCAGACGCCCGAGCCTTTGGCGCCCGGTACCTGCGCACGCATCTTCACCGGGGCGCCGGTCCCGGCGGGGGCCGACTGCGTGGAAATGCAGGAGAACGCCGAGGTTCAGGCCGACGGGCGGGTGTCCTTTACCGAGCCGCTCAGCGCCGGGCAGAACATTCGTCCCCAAGGCCAGGAAACCAAGGTCGGCGAGTGTGTATTGGTGGCCGGAACGCAGCTGGGGCCGATCGAGCTGGGGCTTGCTGCTTCCTTGGGTTGCGCGGAGTTGGAGGTGGTGCGTCGAGTGCGGGTCGCCGTGCTTTCCACCGGCGACGAGCTGGTAGAGCCCGGGCAAGCGCTGGGTCCAGGGCAGATCTACAACAGCAACCGTGTCCTGCTGTGCAGTTGGTTGCAGCGGCTGGGCTGTGAAGTGGTCGACGGCGGGATCCTGCCCGACGATCTGCCCACGACCCGGCGGCGCCTTGCCGAACTGGCGGATGTGGACCTGATCCTGTCCACCGGTGGTGTATCGGTGGGCGAGGCGGATTTCCTGGGCATCGCCTTAAGAGAAGAGGGCGAGCTTGCGCTCTGGAAGCTGGCGATCAAGCCGGGCAAGCCGTTGACCTTCGGGCATTTCCGCGGCGTGCCGGTGATCGGCCTGCCCGGTAACCCGGCCTCGACACTGGTGACCTTTGCCTTGCTGGCTCGCCCCTATATTTTGCGGCGCCAGGGAGTGAAGGAGCTGCAGCCCCTGCAGTTCCAGGTTCCAGCCGGGTTTGCCTGGTCGAAACCGGGGAATCGACGAGAGTATCTGCGTGGGCGTCTGGAGCAGGGCAGGGCAATCATCTACCGGAACCAGAGTTCCGGGGTCTTGCGCAGTGCCGCCTGGGCCGAGGGGCTGGTCGAGGTACTGGAAGAGCGAACGCTGGTTGAGGGCGATTGGGTCAACTTCATCCCATTGAGTGAAGTCCTGGGCTGACTCCAGGGGAGGCGGACCTGGTCGGCAGCGCCGGGTCCATCCTCCAGGGCCCTGCCTATCAACGCAGGAGTAAAAGGATCAGCAAGCCAAAACGGCTGTTCAGTCCCCAGGACAGCAGTGCCGATATAAACCCGGCATAGGCCAACACCCACGCGAGCTTCTTGAGCAAGGCATGAAGCTTGCTGTCGGGCTTATGCTCGGGGTCACGGGTATGTACTTGATGGACACTCAGTTCCGGGTGTTTGCCTGTACTGAGCAGGATGCTCCCTTCCAGCCGAGTGAGCGCGGAGTTCGAGCGTTCAAAGCATTTCTTGTCATCCATGTGTTTCGCTTCCCTGTTTGAGGCGTCGTTCGCCTGCCATGAACATTCTCCGATTGTCTGTTTCGGGTCAATTCAGGTGATTCTCAATCTGCGGTCAGAAAAGTTACCGGTCAGCCAGCAGACGGCCTGACGGCGACAAATTGATTACATCCCGATCGGACTTTTTCTCATGGGCTGAGGGTCAACATCCTTCAATGGTCCTCGAATGACAGGAGTGATGAGCGATGAGCGAACGCAAGGCGATGCTGATACTGCACGGCAAGCAGGCCCTCAACGAAGAGGTCCGCGACGCTGTCGAACGCAAGCGTGAAGAGGGTTGGGAGCTGGCGGTCCGCCTGACCTGGGAAGCGGGCGACGCCCAGCGCCTGGTGGATGAAGCCCTCGTGGCCGGTTACACCCGCCTGATCGCGGGAGGCGGTGATGGCACTTTGCGTGATATCGCCGAGGCCATGGCGGCGCAGGCCAACGATGCCAGCCTGGTGTTGCTGCCGCTGGGGACGGCCAATGATTTCGCGCGGGCGGCCGGCGTGTCGTTGCTACCCCATGAGGCATTGAACCTGCTCGACGCTCCGGCACGGGCGATCGACCTCGGCGAGGTCGGTGGCCAGGTATTTCTCAACATGGCCACGGGCGGGTTCGGCAGCCAGGTGACGGCCAATACCTCCGAGGACCTGAAAAAGATTCTGGGGGGCGCGGCCTATCTGTTCACTGGTTTGTCCCGTTTCAACGAACTGCATGCGGCATACGGTGAACTGCAGGGGCCGGATTTCCATTGGCGCGGCGAGCTGTTGGCCCTGGGGATCGGCAACGGGCGCCAGGCCGGTGGTGGTCATCTGCTGTGCCCAGAGGCGATGGCCGATGACGGGTTGCTGGATGTCAGTATCCTGCCGGCCCCCCAGGAGCTGGTGGGCACCTTGAAGGACCTGCTGGCCGGCGGCTGGGGGATCGACAACCTGTTTGTGCGCACGCGCCTGCCCTGGGTTGAAATCAAGGTGTCCGAGGGGCTGGATATCAATCTCGACGGTGAGCCCCTGCAAGGCGAAAACCTGCGTTTTCGCGCGCTCCCAGGGGCATTGCGGGTGCATTTGCCGGAAGACTCCCCGCTGTTGGCGGCTTCGGCGTCTTAATCGTCGAGGCTGATGATCTGTTCGCGGACGGCAAACAGGACCAGGCCGGCCACATCATAGATCTGCAGGCGTTTCATGATCTGCGAGCGGTGGGTTTCCACGGTCTTGATGCTCAGGCCAAGCCCATGAGCGATTTCGCGGGTCGATTTGCCGCGAACGATCAGGCGCAGGATCTCCAGCTGGCGTGCGGTCAGGTTATGGGTTTCGACGGGTTCCGGATGGGGCTTCTGCACGCGGATCAGCGCCTGGTTGATCACCGTGTGGGCAATGGCCGGGCTGAGATAACGCTCGTTGTTGCGCAAGGCGTCGAGCGCGTGCTCGAGCTCGTTGGCGGTAGTGTCCTTGAGCAGATAACCATGAGCACCGGATTCCAGGGCCTGCATGATCAGCGCCGGATCGGTGTGCATCGAGAGAATCAGTACTTTGCTCTGCGGATGCACCACCTTGAGTCTCTTCAGGGCTTCGAGGCCGCCGATATCCTTCATGGAAATATCCAGAAGGATAATGTCCGGCGACAGCCTCTCGACCATTTCCAGTACTTGTGCGCCATCGTTGGCTTCGCCGATCACGGCATAGCCAGGAATGTCCATGACCAGGGCACGCACGCCAGCCCTGATGAGCGAGTGGTCATCCACCAGAAGTAAATTGCAGGTCAATGTAAAACCTTATTCGTACTGGCCCGTTCGAGTGCGCGAGGCGCCCAGGGGAAGAGTGCTTCGATTTGTGTGCCCTGGTCGGGCTGGCTGGAAACCTTCAGGGTGCCACCCAGTTGCGCGATTCTTTCCGACATGCCCGCCATGCCGCGTTGTCCTTGCGCGCCAGGATTGGCCGCTGGGGAAAAGCCACAGCCATCATCGCTGATAAACAGCGAAAGGCCCTCGGGCAGGCGTTGCAGGCGTACCAGCAGGTTATCCGCCTGGGCGTGACGCAGCATGTTGGTGACGGCTTCCTGAGTGATGCGAAAGGCGGCCACCGCCATCTCCTCGGGGATGCCTGCCAGGCGTTGCTTGCATTCCAGGCTCCAGTGCACGGAAGTGTTTTCCAGGGTCTTCAGCAAGTGTGCCCGCAGGCTGGCTTCCAGGCCCAGGCTGGCCAATTGCCGGGGATTAAGAATGGCCGATACATCGCGCACCTTGGCCAGGGTTTCTTCCAATGTGCTTTGAAGCATCGTGCAGTGCTGTTGCAGGTCTTCGGGCAGGCGGCGCTTGAGCCATTCGCTTTGCAGCTTGGCGGCAGTCAACAGCTGACCAATATCATCATGTAATTCGCGACTGAGGCGATGGCGCTCGTTTTCCTGGACTTCCAGCAAGCGATCCGCCAGTTCCTGAGGCTGGAACTTGATCGATTTGCGCGAATCGCCGTAATAGGCCCAGACACTGGCCAGGGCCGCCAGATTCAGGATCAGCAGGCTGAGGGGAAAGGTCGTCGACAGGCAATAGACGGCCAGACTTCCAAGTGCCGAGCATGAGCACAGCAACAGGTTGAGCCAGCGCAGGTTTATTCGAGAGAGAAGCCTGGTGGCAGTTGGCTTGAGGCTGGCGTACATAGCGGATGGAGCCAATGAATGTTCGCTGCGGGGAGACCGGTCAAGTCGACTGACGGGCCCCGGTTTGGAAAACGGTATTATTTGAGTATGCGGCTTCAATTAACGCGGTCTATTCGTTGGGAGCAAGCCTTGCACTGATCAGGTGTGTAACAAGATCAATCTGAAATCACAGTGCCATTAAGGATATCGTTTAGTGACTGGCATAGTATCAGCTTAGCTACCGTTGGTCGCGCCTCTATATATGTCCAGCGGGTCAGGAATATTGCCTTTTGGGACGTATGTTCCGATTCGCTTGTTTTAACTGGCTCCGCTCAAACAGTGACTGTATCTGGCCTTGGCGAACGGGTAGGCGAGACTCAGAACACTTGAAGTCTCGGGATTGGTTTTATTTAGTTGTATTAGTTGGTTCTGTCGTTAACAGGCATGAAATATTGGATAACGACATGATGCTGGTCAATGTCACGACATATCTAACGACTGAAGTTAGGTATTAACGACAGGGTCTATGCGTTTCTCTTGGCGATCGAAAAAACTTTGAACGAATTTTGGTGGCAGGACAGGGGGGCGGGCAGAGGGTCGATTTGCACGGCGAGGGATTCGATGAGGGTGGCCTGTTCGTTGCCATCGAGGTTCAACTGCCCAGTCACCGGATCGACGAGTTCAAGCTGCCAGGCCATCAGGCTGAAGCATTCCTCGAGGGTGTCGAGGATCTGCTTGTTCATGTCTGGATGAGGATGGGAGTGATCCAGCAACGCATGAACCTGGCGCGAGAATTCGGCGGTGCTGCGCAGCGCCAGCGCGTCGGTTTTCTCGGCCAGTTTGAGCAGGGTGGACAACATGCACTCGATGGCGTCCTGATCGTTCCTGATCAGGTTGAGATGGTTCAGGCATTCAACAGACTTGGCCAATAGTGCTTCTGCCTCAAGCAGAAAGTCGGGTGACTGGTGCCACTCTTTATCGTCGATCAGCATGCTTGTCTCCACGACGCCACGTCAGATGATGGAATGGTCCGTTTTGTGAGCGGCTGTAAGGTATTACGTCGGTTATGCCGTGGGATATAGGACGAATCTGATTGGTTCTCAATGGACGAAGACGCTGTGCTGGTGTTTAGTCTGCAGGCGACAGACTGCCGAGCACGGTGTGTCGGCCACGCTTGGACAGCGGAGGCGGGGGGGCTCGAAGGGGCACCAGCCCATCTTCCTGCGATCACAAACAAAAGCCTGACTCCATTCATGCAATGAGAATGGCGTCACATTAATGGCTATTGGATATTGCGAATATCAGGTTGGTCCTGATTGCTGATAGGGGATTCCCTTATAAAGGGGAACCAAGCGCTGAAATAGAGGTCGCGGCGGGGAAGTTGTGTGGGTGAAATCGCGAAGCCAGTAAAGCATGATGTTAATGTGACATCAATGCCTTTGCATGGCATTTTGTATGCGGGTCAAGATTCGGCGAATTGCGCCGATAACCCGCGTTAGTGAATTCATCAGAACAAGCCCAGGAGTCATTACATGGCCGGCATTCTCGACACGGTAGATCAACGCACGCAACTGGTGGGTGAGAATCGCCTGGAAATCCTCATGTTCCGTCTGGCCGGGCGACAGTTGTTCGCGATCAATGTGTTCAAGGTGCAGGAAGTCCTGCAATTGCCGAAGCTGACGCTGATGCCCCAGCGCCATCCGTTCGTCTGTGGCGTGGTCAACCTGCGGGGGCAGACGCTGCCGGTCATCGACCTGTCCCAGGCGATCGGCATGCGGCCACTGGTGCCAGGTCCCAACAGCACCATCATCGTCACCGAGTACAACCGCTCGGTGCAGGCCTTCCTGGTGGGAGGCGTCGACCGCATCGTCAACATGAACTGGGAAGCTATCCTGCCGCCACCGACCAGTGCCGGGCGCCAGCATTACCTGACGGCGATCAGCAAGGTCGACGATCAACTGGTCGAGATCATCGACGTGGAAAAGGTCCTGGCCGAAATCGTTCCGTACAACGCCAAGGTGTCGCGCGACAAGCTCGACGATCCGGTGCTCGAACGTGCCCGCGGCCGTGAAGTGCTGTTGGTGGACGACTCCAACGTGGCGCTGTCGCAATTGCGCGACACCCTGGGCCAGTTGGGGGTGAAGATGCACATTGCCAGCGACGGCCTGAAGGCCCTGAAGATGCTCAAGGCCTGGGCCGATACCGGGGTCGACATGACCGACAAGCTGCTGATGGTGTTCACCGACGCCGAAATGCCGGAAATGGACGGCTATCGCCTGACCACCGAAATCCGCAACGATCCTCGTCTGCGCGGCCTTTATGTGGTGCTGCATACCTCCCTGTCCGGCAGCTTCAACGAGTCGATGGTGAAGAAGGTCGGTTGCGACAACTTCCTGTCCAAGTTCCAGCCGGACAAACTGGTCGACGTGGTGCGCCAGCGCCTGATGCTGGACGAAGTTCCCGCCTGACGGGAGCCGTGGCCGGAGCGACGCCTGCGCGGCAGGTGCTTCTTTGATTCGCGGGCCGGCTCGTATAAGGTTGCTTTCTTTGCCACCCGGGAGCTGGCCATGCGTCTCAGCGCGCTTTATCGATACCCCTTGAAATCCGGCAAGGGCGAGTCCCTGCAACAGGTCGCGCTGGACAGGCTGGGGTTGGAGGGAGATCGACGCTGGATGCTGGTCGATGAACCCAGCGGACGCTTCCTGACCCAACGTGCGGTCCCGCACATGAGCCAGCTTTCGGCGCTCTGGAACGCCGAGGGAGGGCTGACCCTCAGTGCTCCCGGCTACCCATCCCTCGATGTGCCACTGCCTGGTGCGGATGCCCCGTTACGTGGCGTGACCATCTGGCGCGATACCCTGCGCGTACCGGATGCCGGCGACGAAGCCCATGCCTGGCTGAGCGATTTCATCGGCAAGCCGACCCGCCTGGTACAGGTCCCCCCGGAGCGTGCGCGCACCACTCAGGCCGGTTACGGCAAGGATGACGATCAGGTGGCCTTTGCCGACGGTTTTCCGCTGTTGCTGATTGGCGAGTCCTCCCGGGAAGACCTGTCCAGGCGTGTCGGCCGTCCCCTGGAGATGCTGCGCTTTCGCCCGAACCTGGTGATCGAGGGCTGCCCGGCCTTCGCCGAAGATGGCTGGAAACGCATCCGCATCGGCGATATCGAGTTTCGGGTGGTCAAGCCTTGTGCGCGTTGCATCCTCACCACCATCGATCCGCAGACCGGCGAGCGCAGCGCCGACCGTGAACCGCTGGCCACGCTGCAGCAGTACCGGGCGCAAGAAGGCGGGGCGATGTTCGGGCAGAACCTGGTGAACGATGGCATTGGCCGCCTGGAAGTCGGCATGCCGGTCACGGTGCTGGAATAGTCGGTGGCGTAGAAACGAAAAATGCCCGTATCGCCAGATACGGGCATTTTTTATCGCCGACGATTAGTCCCTGGGAGTGGGATCAGCCGCGGTATTCGCACAGGTAGGCGGTGTCGACGGCCACTTTCAGCTGGAACTTGCTGTTGGCCGGTACGTTGAACTGGCTGCCGGCGGCAAAGGTTTCCCAGTCGTTGCTGTCAGGCAGCTTGACGGTCAGGGCGCCGGAAACCACGTGCATGATTTCCCGTTGAGCCGTGCCGAACTCGTATTCGCCCGGAGCCATGACGCCGATGGTGGCGGGACCTTCGGCCGTGCCGAAGGCAATCGACTTGACGGTGCCGTCGAAGTACTCGTTGACTTTAAACATGGGCGATTCCTCAAAAAGGGGTCAAAAAGGCCGGCCAGTATGCACAAGGCCTTCAGATGCGTCACCTGTTGCGCGGACGGATCAGCCGGGAAGAATCAGAGGCAATAAACGCGCCGTATTGCGGGCATCTTCCAGGGCGCGATGCTGCTGGCCGGTGAACTGCAGCCCGGCCAGTTGCAGCGCGCCGTTCAGGCCCAGCGGTCGTTCGAGGCGGCGGGCCTTGGCGAAGCGTTGCTTTAGGTTCATGTGCGGCAGTTGGGCGAGGGCGCTGTGCAGTTGCGAGCGTTGCCACTCCTGCAGCAGTTGCTTGCGATCGTAGTCGCCCCAGCTGGCCCAGCCCTCCAGGCGCGTGTGATGCTGGCCCAGCCAGCGTTCGAACAGCGGCCAGACTTCGCTCAACGGCTGGGCGCCGTCGATCTGGGCCTGGGTGATGTGGGTCAGTTCACGGCAGAACGGCGTCAGCATCGGCCGCCGCAGCGGGCGCACGAAGCGTTGGAAATGGTCCAGTTCACGCCCTTCGCGGTTCACCAGGGTGGCGCCGATCTCGATGATTTCCATGTCGGTCAGCGGCCAGCCTCCTTCGTCCGTGGTGGCTTCCAGATCAATTACCAACCAGTGGGGCATCACAGGCTCCAGCTTCAACATCCCGATGAGGCTTGAGCGTAGCCAAACCCGACGTCTGCGCCTAGCGGCTTATTCCACCTCCAGCAGAATCTGGCGGTTTTTCACCTGATCGCCCAGGTTGACCTGCAGCCGCTTGATCACACCATCGATCCCGGCCTTCAGCGGATGCTCCATTTTCATCGCCTCCAGCACCAGCAGCAGTTGCCCCTTGCTGACGGTCGCGCCCTCGCTGACCAGTACGTCGACTATGGCGCCGTCCATGGGCGCCTTGAGCATGCCGCTGTGGGCGCCGGCCTGGCTGGCGACCGGTGCGTGGCTCAGGTCTTGAAGGTGCAGGCTGCCAGGACGGGTGAACAGCCAGAGCTGCCCGGCTTCCAGGGTGTAGGCGTAGCGGCGGCGGATACCGTCGATGGTCGCGCAGGCCCAGCGGCCATCCGTCTCCAGCAACTGTACCTCGAAGCCTTGGTCGGCGTGTTGAATCCGCAGCGTTCCGGCCTGGTTATTCAGTTCAAGGTTCCATAAGGCTTCACCCGAGCCCAGGCGATAGTGCAGCGGCACACTGGCGTTGTTGCGCCAGCCAGCCAGCGCTGCGCCGTGACGCTGGGCTGCGTGCTGATAAAACAGTGCCGCGGCCAGGGCCAGTTCGGCGTCGCTTGGCGGTTGCGGGCGCAGGCTTGGATCGTCGGCGAAATGTTCGGCGATAAAAGCGGTGCTGAATTCGCCGCTGGCAAACCCGGGATGGCGAAGCAGGTTCGCCAACAGCTTCTGGTTGCTCGCCACGCCCGTCAGCACCGTGTCCTCGACCGCGCGCAGCAGCTTGCGGCGCGCCTCTTCGCGGGTGGCGCCGTGGGCGATGAGTTTGCCCAGCATCGGGTCATAGAACGGGCTGACGCTCTGGCCTTCCAGCAGGCCGTGATCGATACGCACATCGGCACCCAGCGCCGGTTCCCAGCACCGTACCTGGCCGGTTTGCGGCAGGAAATCCTGCGCTGGGTCCTCGGCATACAACCGCACTTCGATGGCATGGCCCTTGAGTTCGACCTGTTCCTGGCGCAGCGGTAGCGGTTGACCCGCCGCCACCTGCAGTTGCAGGGCCACCAGGTCCAGGCCGGTGATCATTTCGGTGACCGGGTGTTCGACCTGCAGGCGGGTGTTCATTTCCAGAAAGTAGAATTGCCCCCGTGCATCGAGGAGAAATTCCACGGTGCCGGCGCCGACATAACTCACCGCCCGGCCGGCCTTGAGGGCGGCTTCGCCCATGGCCTGGCGCAGCTCGGCGGTCATCACCGGGCAGGGTGCTTCCTCGACGACTTTCTGATGACGGCGCTGGATCGAGCAATCGCGCTCGCCGAGGTAGATCAATTGGCCGTGGCGGTCGCCGAACACCTGGATTTCCACATGCCGCGGTTCGATCAGCGCCTGCTCCAGAATCAACTCGTCGCTGCCGAAGGCGTGCAGCGCCTCGGAGCGCGCGGTACGCACCTGGGCCAGCAGCTCATCGGCTCGCTGCACCAGGCGCATGCCGCGTCCACCGCCACCGGCGCTGGCCTTGATCATCAGCGGGTAGCCGATGCGTTCGGCTTCGCGTTGCAGGGTCGCATCGTCCTGTTCCGCGCCCTGATAACCGGCGATGCAGGGGACGCCCGCCGCGAGCATCGCCAGCTTGGACAGGCGCTTGCTGCCCATCAGCTCGATGGCCTCGGCGCTGGGGCCGATAAAGGTGATGCCGGCTGCCTCGCAGGCGCTGGCGAATTCGGCGTTCTCCGACAGAAAGCCGTAACCGGGATGCAGCGCGTCGGCGCCCGTGCGCCGGGCCGCGTCGAGGATCGCCTGGCTGTTCAGATAAGACTGTTGGACCGCCGCCGGGCCGATATGCACCGCCTCGTCGGCCATCCGCACATGCAGCGCATCGGCGTCGGCGTCGCTGAACACCGCCACGGTGCGATAACCCAGGGCTTGGGCGGTGCGCTGGATGCGGCAGGCGATTTCACCGCGATTGGCGATCAGGATTTTGCTGAAGGCGGGCATGAGGTGGTTTCCTGAGATCGGTGGTGTTTGGTCGGGCATTTCGCGAGCAAGCTCGCTCCTACAAAGGCGTAGGCCAGTCACGGACCGGTAGGAGCGAGCTTGCTCGCGATGCGGTTCATGAGGCCCACGCCGGTTTGCGTTTCTGCACGAAGGCCATGGTTCCCTCGATGCCTTCGGCACCGGTGACGGCGGCGCCAAACTGTTCCGCTGCGCGATCGAGCAGCGGCGCCAGCGGTTCTTCAGTGCTGGCCAGCAACAGGGCCTTGGTCGCGGCGTTGGCCTCGGGCGCGCAGCACAGCACATGGGCCAGCACTTCATCGAGGCGTTCGGCCAGGGCCTCTGGGCCGTCTTCGACAAAATGCACCAGGCCCAGCCGTTCGGCTTCGTTGCCATCAAAGCGCGCGGCGGTCAGGGCCAGCCGACGGGCCTGGGTCAGGCCGATGCGCTTGACCACAAACGGCGCGATCTGCGCCGGCAGCAGGCCGAGGCTGGTTTCCGGCATGCCGAACTGCGCCTGATGATCGGCGATGGCGATATCGCTGACACAGGCCAGGCCGAAGCCGCCACCCAACACCGCGCCCTGCAGCAGCACGATCAGCACCTGTGGGCTGTGCTGGGCTTCCTCGAGCAGTGTGCCGAACGCCCGGTTCAGTTCCTGATAGGCACTGGCGCCCTGGGCACGGGCACTGGCCATGTCTTTCAGGTCGCCGCCGGCGCAGAAGTGCCCGCCGGCGCCCCTCAGGACCAGGGCGCGAATGCCGCGGTCATCGCGTACCGCCGCCAGCACCGCGCGCAGTTCGGCGACCATGTGCAGGCTCATGGCGTTACGGCTGTCCGGGCGATCGAGGGTGATGTGCAGGACGCCGCCACGGGGCGCCAGCAGCAGGGTTTCGCAGGCGGGCAGGCGGCTCATTTTCTTTTCCCCGGCAGGATGCCCATGAGTTTGCAGATGATGCCCAGCATGATTTCGTCGGCGCCGCCGCCGATCGAAACCAGGCGCACGTCGCGGTAGGCGCGGGCCACCGGGTTGTCCCACATGAAGCCCATGCCGCCCCAGTATTGCAGGCAGCTGTCGCTGACTTCGCGGCCCAGGCGCCCGGCCTTGAGCTTGGCCATGGACGCCAGGCGGGTGACATCCTGGCCGCGCACGTATTGCTCGGTGGCCTGGTACACCAGGGCCCGCAGGCATTCGATTTCGGTGGACAGCTCGGCCAGGCGGAAGTGGATCACCTGGTTGTCGATCAGCGCGCTGCCGAAGGTCTTGCGCTCCTTGCAGTACTCGATGGTGCTGTCGACGCAGTACTCCAGGCCCTTGATCATGTTGGCCGCGCCGAACAGCCGCTCTTCCTGGAATTGCAGCATCTGCATCATGAAACCCGCGCCTTCGTGGCCGATTCGATAGCGCTGGGGCACGCGCACGTTGTCGAAAAACACCTGGGCGGTTTCCGAACTGCGCATGCCGAGCTTGTCCAGGTGCGGGCTGAGGCTGATGCCGGGGCTGTTCATCGGCACCATGATCAGCGACTTGTTGACGTGGGGCTTGTCGTCCGAGGTGTTGGCCAGCAGGCAGATGAAGTCGGCGCTGGGGGAGTTGGTGATCCACATCTTGCTGCCGTTGATCACATAGTCGTCGCCGTCCTTGCGCGCGGTGGTCTTGAGCCCGGCCACGTCGGAGCCGGCACCGACTTCGGAGACACCGATGCAGCCGACCATTTCCCCGCTGATGGCCGGGCGCAGGAACTCCTCGCGCAACTCGTCGGAGCCGAAGCGCGCCAGGGCCGGGGTGCACATGTCGGTCTGCACGCCGATGGACATCGGGATGCCGCCGCAATGGATGGTGCCGAATTCTTCGGCGGCGACGATCGAATAGCTGTAGTCCAGGCCCATGCCGCCGAACTTCTCCGGCTTGGAGATGCCCAGCAGGCCCAGTTCGCCGGCCTTGCGGAAAATCTCGTGGATTGGAAAGCGCCCGGCCTTTTCCCATTCCTCGACATGCGGGTTGATCTCGCGCTCGACAAAATTGCGCACCGTGCGCCGCAGTTCTTCATGTTCCTGGGTGAAGATCATTTTTATTGTTCTCCTCAAGTTGAGTGACGCAATCCCTGAACCTTGTTACCCCTGTAGCCGCTGCTGCAGGCTGCGATCGGCCCCGCAGGGGACGTGCCCTTGAGGCCCTCGAAGGCCCTTCGGGCCTTATCGCAGCCTGCGGCAGCGGCTACAGGTCAGAAGCGTGCGACGCCGAAGCTGTTGGGCTGCAATGGGCGAACCTCTGCCTCGTGGCAGATATCCAGCAGATAACCCAGCAGGGTGCGGGTATCCCGTGGGTCGATCAGCCCGTCGTCCCACAGGTTGGCGCTGCCATACAAGGCCGTGGACTGGCTGTCGAGTTTCTGCGCCGTGACCTGTTCCAGCATATCCAGCATCTGCGGATCGGCCGCCTGGCCCTGCTTGGCGTGCTTGGCCTCGGTGACGATGCGCAGCACCTTGCCGGCCTGGGCGCCGCCCATCACCGCGGTGCGGCTGTTGGGCCAGGCGAAGATGAAGCGCGGGTCCAGGCCGCGGCCGCACATGGCGTAGTTGCCGGCGCCGTAGGAGCCGCCGACCACGATCGTCAATTTCGGTACCCGGGCATTGGCCACCGCCTGGATCAGCTTGGAACCGTGCTTGATCACGCCCTGCTGCTCCGACTCGGTGCCGACCATGAAACCGGTGGTGTTGTGGAAAAACAGCAGCGGGGTGCCGCTCTGGTCGCACAACTGAATGAACTGCGCGGCCTTGCTCGCGCCTTTCGGGGTGATCGGCCCGTTATTGCCGATAAAACCGCAAGGGCGCCCCTGTATCTGCAAATGGCCGCAGAGGGTCTGCGAGTCGAACTCGCCCTTGAACTCGAGGAAGTTCGAGCCGTCGGCGATGCGCGCGATGATTTCCCGGGCGTCGTACGGCTTCTTCGGGTCGTCGGGAATCAGCCCCAGCAGCTCGTCGATCGGGTACAGCGGCTCCGCATAAGGCCGGGGTGGCTGTAGCGGCAGCCGGGCATTCCACGGCAGGGCTGCGAGGATTTCCCGCACGATGCGCACGCCGTCGCCGTCGTTTTCCGCCAGGTATTCCGCGGTGCCGGCCACCTGCGCATGCATTTCGGCGCCGCCCAGTTCTTCATCGGTGGCCACCTCGCCGGTGGCGGCCTTGAGCAATGGCGGGCCGGCGAGAAACAGCTTGGCCTTGCCGCGCACCACCACCACGTAATCCGACAGCCCCGGCTGGTAGGCCCCGCCGGCGGTGGCCGAGCCGTGGACCACGGTGATCTGCGGCAGGCCCATGGCCGACATCCGTGCCTGGTTGGCGAAGCTGCGCGCGCCTTCGACGAAAATCTCCGCCGCGTAATTGAGGTTGGCGCCGCCGCTCTCGGCCAGGGTCACCACCGGCAGTTTGTTTTCCATGGCGATCTGCTGCAGGCGCAGGGATTTTTTCAGGCCGCTGGGGGAGATGGTGCCGCCCTTGATCGCACTGTTATTGGCCACCACCAGCACCCGCACGCCACTGACGTAACCGATGCCGGCGATCAACCCGCCACCGGCCTGGCTGCCATCCTTGTCGTCATGCAGCTTGTAGCCGGCCAGGCTCGCCAGTTCGAGAAAGGGCGCGCCGGGGTCGAGCAGCAGATTGAGGCGTTCGCGGGGCAGCAGTTGCCCGCGCTTTTCGAATTTCGCCTTGGCCTCGGCGGCCTTGGCCAGCAGGTTCTGTTCCAGCTGGCGGATCTGCGCGATGCCGGCCAGCATCGCTTCGCGGTTCTGCTGGAACTGCGGGCCGTGGGGATCGAGCTGGGACTGTATGGCTGGCATGGCTTATTTCCCGTCCTTGAGTGGCTCGTCCTTGAGCACGTCCGGCAGGTAGGCGCGGTGGAAGCCGTTGTAGGACTCGCTGTGGGACGCCTTGTGCAGCGGCCAGGCACGGCTGCCCAGGCTGGCGGCGCCGTCGATGCGCAAGGTGCTGCCGCTGATGAAGGCCGCCGCCGGGCTGAGCAGGAAGACGATGGCGGCGCTGACTTCCGACTCGGTGCCGATGCGCTTGAGCGGTACGTGTTCGCGCAGGGTCGGGATCACCGCCTTGAACGCGCCTTCGTAGGTGTCCATGCCGCTGGAGGCGATCCAGCCCGGCGCCACGGCGTTGACCCGCACCCCGGCATGGCCCCATTCGAACGCGGCGGTCTTGGTGAAATTGTCCATCCCCGAACGGGCGGCGCCGGAATGGCCCATGCCGGGCATGCCGCCCCACATGTCGGCGAGCATGTTGACGATGCTGCCGCCGTGCTTGCTCATGGACTGGTTGAAGACTTCCCGGGCCATGAGAAAACCGCCCACCAGGTTGGTGCGCAGCACGGTTTCAAACCCTTTCTGATTGATCGAGGCCAGGGGCGAGGGGTACTGCCCGCCGGCGTTGTTGACCAGGCCATGTAGCGGCCCGTGGTCACGGATCAGTTCGCTGACCAGGGCCTTGACCGCTTCCTCGTCGCGGATATCGCAGGCATGCCCGCTGGCCTGGCCGCCGTCCTCGGCGATCTCCGCGGCCACCTTGTGCAGCTTGTCCGCCTTGCGCCCCACCAGCAGCACCCGGGCGCCAAGGGCCGCCAGTTCATGGGCGGTGCAGCGCCCGATGCCGCTGCCACCGCCGGTGACGACTAGGGTCTGGCCGGCGAACAGGTCGGGTTTGAAAATCGAGTCGTAGCCCACGAAAAGCCTCCTTCAGTTGACGGCGTCGGCGATGCTCTGCGGCACCGGGATCTGGATTTCCAGCAACTGCTGGGCGAAGGCCTTGCCTTGCGGGTCGATGCGCAGGCTGGCGACACCGCCGCCGCCGAGGGCGTTCTCCAGCAGGAAGTTCAGGCTGTGGGTGCCCGGCAGGTACCAGCGCTGGACCCGGCCATGCACCGGGTCCAGCACATGGCTCATCCAGTCCACCACGACGGCGGGTGTCAGGGCCTCGGCGATCCACGGCAGGTATTCGGGGGCGCGCGCCATGACCCCTATATTGCTGTGGTTGCCCTTGTCGCCGGAGCGTGCCACCGCCAGCTTGACCAGCGCCACGCTGGCGTCGGCGCGGCCCACGGGGCTGGCCACGGCATGGGGCGCGGGCAGGGCGCTGGCGTCGAGGCTGTCGAGCTCGGGCAGCTCGACCCGGTGGCGCTGGCCGGCCATCTCGACTTCCAGAGTGCAGGCGTTTTTGTCGATCAGGAACGAGAACAGGCGGATCAGCGGATAGACCGTGGGCCGGCCGCCGACGATGCCGGTCAGGCCTGGGGCCATGCCCGTGGCGGCCTGGGCGATCTCCCGGGAAAACAGCACCAGCGCGCGTTTGTCCGGATGGCGCACGGCGAGCTTGATCACCACTTCGCGGCTGTCCTGGCGCTGACCATGGGGGCCATAGGTGGCTTCGCTGCCGAGCAGTTCGATATTGACTTCGCTGTAGGGCGCCCAGCCGCGCTGGCCGAACATTTGCGTGGTCTTGTCGATGATCGCCTGGCTGACCCGACGTGCCTTGGCCACCGCGTCGATACCGGCGATCAGGCAACTGGCGGTGCAGCGGAAACCGTCCGGGTAGGTGGCGCTGACCTTGTACTGGCCGGTCGGCGGCAGGCCCTTGGCGCCGTGCACGCTGACCGCATTCTTGCCCTGTTGGCGCAGCTTGACCTGGGTGAAGTCGCAGACCACATCGGGCAGCAGATAGGCCCGTGGGTCGCCGATCTCATATAACAGCTGTTCGCCGACGGTCAGCGGCGTGACCAGCCCACCGGAACCTTCGGGCTTGCTGACCACGAACTGGCCATCGGCGCTGACTTCGACGATGGGAAAGCCGATGTGTTCGTAGTCCGGCACGTCGCGCCAGTCGGTGAAGTTGCCGCCGGTGCACTGCGCGCCGCATTCGATGATGTGCCCGGCGAGGGCGGCCTGGGCCAGTTTGTCGTAGTCGTGCCAGGACCAGCCGAATTCATGCACCAGCGCGGCGCTGACCACCGCGCTGTCGACCCCGCGGCCGGTGATGACGATGTCGGCGCCCAGTTTCAGGGCTTCGACTATCCCGGGGGCGCCGAGGTAGGCGTTGGTGGACACGCACATCGGCGGCAGCGGCGCACCGCTGAACATTTCATGAATGCCGCTGCCGCTCAGTTGCTTGAAGCGGGGTTGCAGGTCGTCGCCCAGCAGCACGGCGATTTTCAGGGCCACGCCGGCCTGGTCGCAGGCCGCTTGCAGGGCCGCGGCGCAGGCCTGCGGGTTGATCCCGCCGGCGTTGCTGATGACCCGGATCTCCTGCCGGGCGATCTCGCCCAGCAGCGGGCTCAAGACCTCGACGAAATCCGTGGCGTAGCCGGCAGTAGGGTCCTTCATCCGCGCGCCGGCCATGATCGACAAAGTGATCTCGGCCAGGTAGTCGAACACCAGGTAATCCAGGCGGCCGCCCTCCACCAGTTGCGCGGCGGCGCTCGAGGTGTCGCCCCAGAAGGCGCTGGCACAACCGATGCGAAGGGTCTTGGTCATGGCTGGGGCTCTCGATAAAAGACTCGATAAAAAGACGCGATGACAGAACTGGATCGAGACTACCAAGCAAGCGCTTGGTTTGTAAACGTCGGAAATATCTTATTCCCAAGCGCTTGCTTGGTCGTCCCCGCGGGCTTAAATTGCGCGCGCAAGCTCCCTGTTTCAGGGGGCTGCGCCGCATAACGATCGAGCAAATGTAGGAGAGAGGCCGTGGACGAGCAAAAAGCCTTGCTGGTGATGCGCCAGCTGGTCGCCAACGGGCAACTGACCGATCCGGACAGCGCCCGCGGCAAGCTGCTGCAAACCGCGGCTCACCTGTTTCGCAACAAAGGCTACGAGCGCACCACGGTGCGCGACCTGGCTGGCGCGGTGGGCATCCAGTCCGGCAGCATCTTTCATCACTTCAAGAGCAAGGACGACATCCTGCGCGCGGTGATGGAGGAAACCATCCACTACAACACCGCCCTGATGCGCGCCGAACTGGCCGAGGCCGGCAGCGTGCGCGAGCGGGTGCTGGCGCTGATCCGCTGCGAGTTGCAATCGATCATGGGCGGCAGCGGCGAGGCCATGGCCGTGCTGGTCTACGAATGGCGCTCGTTGTCGGCCCAGGGCCAGGCCGACGTCCTGGCGCTGCGCGACATTTATGAGCGGATCTGGTTGCAGGTGCTGGGCGAGGCCAAGGAGGCCGGCTTTATCAAGGGCGATGTGTTCATAACCCGGCGTTTTCTCACCGGGGCGCTGTCCTGGACCACCACCTGGTTCCGCGCCGAGGGCAGCATGACTCTGGAGCAACTGGCCGAGGAAGCGCTGACCCTGGTGCTCAAGGAGCCGTAGGCCTCCTGCAAGTAATTAATTATTCAGTGGAAAGTTGTCGAAGTCAGGGAAACCGCCTAGCTTTAATGGCATTGCCCTGTTTCTTTTCTTGAGGTGAGTTGCCTTGATGTCTTCGCCAATGCGGACGGCTTTGCGAGTGCTGGTGTGGGGCCTGGCCACCCTGACGGTTTTTCCGGCCTGCGCTGCGCAGTTGGTACGCGTGGGGGCGGCGCATTTTCCCCCTTATACCGTGCGTCCCGAGCAGGGCGCCGACACCGGGCTGCTGCCGCAACTGGTGGACGCCTTGAACGCGCTGCAGAGCGACTACCAATTCGTACTGGTGCCGACCTCGATTCCCCGGCGTTTTCGCGATTTCGAGCAAGGCCGCGTCGACATGGCGATTTTCGAGAACCCGGCCTGGGGCTGGCAGAACATTCCCCACACCAGCGTCGACATGGGCCTGGAAGATGCCGAGATCTTCACCGCCCAGCGCGAGCCCGGCCGCGGCCAGGAATATTTCGCCGATCTCAAGGGCAAGCGCCTGGCCCTGTTCAGCGGTTACCACTACGCGTTCGCCAACTTCAATGCCGACCCCAAGTACCTGGCCGACACCTACAACGCGACCCTGACTTATTCCCACGACAGCAACCTGCTGATGGTGCTGCGCGGTCGCGCCGACATTGCGCTGGTGACCCGTTCCTACCTCAGCGATTTCCTTTCGCACAATACCGACACGGCGCAGCAATTGTTCGCCTCCGATCGGATCGATCAGGTCTACCACCACTACGCGCTGATTCGCCCCATGGCGCCGATCAGCGGCGAAAACTTCGCCAAGTTGCTGGGTCGCCTGCGTGACAGCGGTGAATTGCTGAAGATCTTCGATCCCTACCGCATCGTGGTCATGCCACCGGCCAAATGAAGCCGCCGGCAAGGCGGCTTGCCTAAATTTCCCTGTGCGGCTCACGTCACTTGGTTGAACACTGATGACGCTGAGTCCGTGCCATGTCCTCTCTCGATACGCTGTCCGCTGTGGCCGTTGCCGATACCTGCCGTTGCGCCGCCGATCCCGCTGGCCTGCAACCGCTGCGCCTCGCCGGTATTGAAACGAGCGGTGCCAGCTGCGGGCCTGGCACGCCACTGCCGCCGGCGGGCAGCGAGGTGCTGCAAGCCTTGCGTGGGCAAGAAGGGTGGCGTGACGAGTGGATGGCCGGCTGGTTATCGACCCTGGTGCATTCGTTATGCCTCGACCACGGGCCGAGCGAATGGCTGGCCGAGGACGCGGGCCAGAGGCTCAAGCAGCAGGAGCGTTGCCTGCATTGTGGGAGAGCCTTCGATTTTTCCCACAAGCGCGCCGCCTTGCTGATTCTGGCGCAGGGGCGGGGGGACGGACGGCATCAGGCGGTCGAGAAGATCTGGCGGGAGCGTTCCTGTTCGCGGTAGCGCCGTGGCTGACGGTGGCTATCGCGATCAGGTGCGGGAGTAGCGTGCGGCGCGGATCAGTGGCGGGCGTAGGTGTCGGCGCGGTTGCCCGAGACTTTGCGGCAATGCACCAGCGCATCGCGAATCATGAAATTCACCAGCGTCGGCGAGACCCCGAGTTCCTTGGCGATGTCCTTTTGCGGCACGCCATGCAGGCGATACATCTCGAAGGCATAGCGGGTGCGGCTGGGCAGCTCCGTCAGCGCGTCGGCAATGTGTTCCAGGGTCGAGAAATTGATGTGTGAGGTTTCCGGCGACGCTCCCTGCACGACCACATTCAAGCCTTCTTCTTCAGTGCCCGAATACTTCTGCTCCAGCGCCTGCTTGCGATAGTGGTCGATCGCCAGGTTGCGCACGATCTGGAACAGATAGCTCAACTGCGCCTTGAACGATGAGGTGATCTGCGGCGCCGATTGCAGCCGGAAGAACGCGTCTTGCACCACGTCTTCGGCACGGGAACGACAGCCGGTAATGCGCGCCGCGATCTTGACCAGGATCAGGCGGTTGTCGACAAAGGCCTGGAGTAGCGGTGAATCGCACCTGCTTGTGGATACTTGTTCCGTCATGGAAATCACCTTGCTGCAAAAGGGTTAGTAGGACGACAGAAATTTCAGATTCGTCTTACACATCGAGCGACAAATTATGTTGAATGATAATGATTGTCAATTGAGAAAGAGAATTAATGAGCATCTTTGGTGCAGAGTGAGAACTGCGGCTCGTTGTCGCACTTTGTGAAGGGGTTCGAGGGCAGAGTGCGGACTAATTATTTCAAGACGCCATCCGTTCTCATTGGAGAAAGGTTCCGGGTGGAACATCCCGCCACAGCGCTCTCCAGATGTCCCATTCCGAGGGCAGGGGCCTTTATTTTTCAAAGGTTTATGTAACGGCCGCGGCTTTTTCCCGCGGCTCTACGTGCAAGCACAATCCGCGCAGGAAACCCCATGATGGACGCGTTCGAACTCCCCAGCACTCTGGCTCAAGCCCTTCAACGCCGGGCGGCTCAGACCCCCGATCAAGTGGCCTTGCGCTTCCTTGCCGAAGAGCAGGATCAGAGCGTGGTCCTCAGTTATCGCGACCTGGATCTGCGTGCCCGGACCATCGCCGCGGCGTTGCAGGCCAATGCCGCTCTGGGCGATCGAGCGGTGCTGCTGTTCCCCAGCGGCCCGGACTATGTCGCGGCGTTTTTCGCCTGCCTGTATGCCGGGGTTATCGCGGTGCCGGCCTATCCACCGGAGTCGAGCCGACGCCATCACCAGGAGCGGTTGATCTCGATCATCGCCGACGCCGAGCCGCGGCTGCTGCTGACCAGCAGCGGGCTGCGCGATTCCCTGGCGCAGATGGACGAGCTGCAAGGTGCCGACGCGCCGCAACTGCTCTGCGTGGATACCCTGGAGGCGAGCCTGGCCGAAGGCTGGAGCGCCACCGAACTGCGCGGCGACGACATCGCCTTCCTGCAGTACACCTCGGGCTCCACTGCCTTGCCCAAGGGTGTGCAAGTCAGCCACGGCAACCTGGTGGCCAACGAACTGCTGATCCGCCGCGGCTTCGGTATCGACCTCAACCCCGACGACGTGATCGTCAGCTGGCTGCCGCTGTACCACGACATGGGTCTGATCGGCGGCCTGCTGCAACCGATCTTCAGCGGCGTGCCCTGCGTATTGATGTCGCCGGCGTATTTCCTCGGCCGACCGTTGCGCTGGCTGGAGGCGATCAGCGAATACGGCGGCACCATCAGCGGTGGCCCGGACTTCGCCTACCGCCTGTGCAGCGAGCGGGTCAGCGAGTCGGCCCTGGAACGCCTGGACCTCAGCCGCTGGCGCGTGGCCTATTCCGGGTCCGAGCCGATCCGCCTGGACACCCTGGAGCGCTTCGCCGAGAAGTTCGCCGCCTGCGGTTTCACCTCGAATCATTTCTTCGCCTCCTATGGCCTGGCCGAAGCCACCCTGTTTGTCGCTGGCGGCACCCGTGGCCAGGGCATCCCGGCCCTGCGCCTGGACGAGCAGGCCCTGGCGCAGAACCGCGCCGAGCCGGGCACCGGCAACGCCATGATGAGCTGCGGCACCAGCCAGCCCGAGCACGCGGTGCTGATCGTCGAGCCCAATACCCTGGCCGAGCTGGAAGAGAACCGGGTCGGTGAAGTCTGGGCTGCCGGCCCGAGCATCGCCCATGGTTACTGGCGCAACCCCGAGGCCACGGCCAAGACCTTTGTCGAGCATGCCGGCCGGACCTGGCTGCGCACCGGCGATCTGGGTTTCATGCGCGATGGCGAGCTGTTCATTACCGGCCGCTTGAAAGACATGCTGATCGTGCGTGGGCACAACCTTTATCCACAGGACATCGAGCAGACCATCGAGCGTGAGGTCGAGGTGGTGCGCAAGGGCCGGGTCGCGGCGTTCGCCGTCACCGAGCAGGGCCAGGAAGGCATCGGCATCGCCGCGGAAATCAGCCGCAGCGTGCAGAAGATCCTCACGCCGGACGCGCTGATCAAGCTGATTCGCCAGACCGTGGCCGAGGCCTATCAGCAAGCGCCGAGCGTGGTGGTCCTGCTCAATCCCGGCGCCCTGCCCAAGACGTCCAGCGGCAAGCTGCAACGTTCGGCCTGCCGCAACCGTCTGGCCGATGGCAGCCTCGACAGTTACGCCCAGTTCTCCGATAACAAGCTCCCGGATCGCCAGGCGGCGGTCGGCGAGGCCAGTGGCGAAGCGACCCGCGAACTGCAAGAGCTGATCGGCCGCATCTGGCGCGAACAGCTGCAAGTCGAGCAAGTAGCGAGCGACGATCACTTCTTCCTGCTGGGCGGCAACTCCATCGCCGCGACCCAGGTCGTCGCGCGCCTGCGTGAAGCACTCGGCCTGGAGCTGAACCTGCGCCTGCTGTTCGAGGCGCCGACCCTCGGCGCGTTCGCCGCGCAGGTCGCCCAGTTGCAACAGGATGGCGGCCTGGCCCAGGGCGCGATCAACGCCTTGTCGCGCGCCGAGGCGCTGCCTCAATCCCTGGCGCAGAATCGCCTGTGGATCACCTGGCAGCTCGACCCGCACAGCAGCGCCTACAACATTCCCGGTGGCCTGCGCCTGCGTGGCGAGCTGGACGAAGACGCCCTGCGCGCCAGTTTCCAGCAACTGATCGAACGCCACGAATCCCTGCGCACGCGCTTTTTCGAGCACGACGGCCAGGCGCTGCAACAGGTCCTGCCGGCCAGCGAATTCAACCTGCAGGTGATCGACCTCAGCGACCTGCCGCTGGCCGAGCGCGAGGTGCGGGCGCAACAGCTCCGCGAGGATGAGGCCCGTGCCCGGTTCGACCTGGAACAAGGCCCGCTGCTCCGGGTGACCCTGGTGCGCCTCGACGACGAGGAACACCAACTGCTGGTGACCCTGCACCACATCATCGCCGACGGCTGGTCGCTGAATGTGCTGATCGACGAGTTCTCGCGCCTGTATGCCGCCGCCGTGCAAGGCCAGGCGGCGAGCCTGGCGCCGCTGCCGTTGCAGTACGCCGACTACGGCAGCTGGCAGCGCCAGTGGCTGGCCCAGGGCGAAGGCGAACGGCAACTGGCCTACTGGAAACAGCAGTTGGGCGACGAGCACCCGAGCCTGAGCCTGGCCACCGACCACCCGCGTTCGGCGCAACGGCAACACAGCGCCGCGCGGCACAGCCTGCGCCTGGGCGCGAGCCTGAGCGAAGCCATTCGCCAGACCGCCCAGGCCCATGAATCGACGCCGTTCATGCTGTTGCTCACGGCGTTCCAGAGCCTGCTGCATCGCTACAGCGGCCAGCGCGACATCCGTATCGGCGTGCCCAATGCCAACCGTCCGCGCCTTGAAACCCAGGGCCTGATCGGCTTCTTCATCAACACCCTGGTGCTGCGCGCCGAGGTGGACGGACGCCTGCCTTTCGTTGATCTATTGGCGCAGACTCGCCAGGCCGCGCTGCAGGCCCAGGCCCATCAGGACCTGCCGTTCGAGCAACTGCTCGAAGCCTTCCCCCAGGCCCGCGAACAGGGTCTGTTCCAGGTCATGTTCAACCACCAGCAGCGCGACCTCAGCGCCCTGCGCCGGCTGCCCGGGCTGCTGGCCGAGGAGTTGCCGTGGCACAGCCGCGAGGCCAAGTTCGACCTGCAACTGCACAGTGAAGAAGATCGCAACGGCCGCCTGAGCCTGTCGTTCGACTACGCCAGCGAACTGTTCGAGGCCGCGACCGTCGAGCGCCTGGCCGAGCATTTCGTCAGCCTGCTGCGCGAAGCCTGCGCGCGTCCGCAAACCGCCATCGCCGACCTGCCGTTGCTCAACCCCTGCGAGCAGGCGCAGCAGCAACAGTGGAGCGAAGCCCCGTGCGCGGCGGCCAGCCAATGGCTGCCCGAGCTGCTCGAGGCACAACTGCAGCAGGCCCCGGAACGCACCGCACTGGTGTGGCAGGGCGGCGAGCTGAGCTTTGCCGAGCTGCATGCCCAGGCCAACCGCCTGGCCCATTACCTGCGCGACAAGGGGGTCGGCCCGGATGTCTGCGTGGCCATCGCCGCCGAGCGTTCGCCGCAGCTGTTGATCGGCCTGCTGGCGATCGTCAAGGCCGGCGGCGCCTATGTGCCGCTGGACCCGGACTACCCGGCCGAGCGCCTGGCCTACATGCTGGCCGACAGTGGCGTCGAGCTGCTGCTGACCCAGACCCAGCTGCTCGAGCGCCTGCCCCAGGCCGCGGGCGTCAGCGCCATCGCCATGGACAGCCTCAAGCTCGACGGCTGGCCGAGCCATGCGCCGGGCCTGCACCTGCACGGCGACAACCTGGCCTATGTGATCTACACCTCCGGCTCCACCGGCCAGCCCAAGGGCGTGGGCAACACTCACGCGGCCCTGAGCGAACGCTTGCAGTGGATGCAGAACAGCTACCGCCTGGACGCCAGCGATGTGCTGATGCAAAAGGCGCCGATCAGCTTCGACGTGTCGGTGTGGGAGTGCTTCTGGCCGCTGATCACCGGCTGCCGCCTGCTGCTGGCCGCGCCGGGCGAACACCGCGACCCGCATCGTATCGCCCAGTTGGTGCAGCAATACGGCGTGACCACGCTGCACTTCGTGCCGCCGCTGTTGCAGCTGTTCGTCGAGGAGCCGCTGAGCGCCGGATGCAGCAGCCTGCGCCGGCTGTTCTCCGGTGGCGAAGCCTTGCCGGCCGAATTACGCGACCGGGTGCTGGAGCAACTGCCGAACGCTCAACTGCATAACCGTTACGGCCCGACCGAAACCGCGATCAACGTTACCCACTGGCACTGCCGCAGCGTCGATGGCCAGCGTTCGCCCATCGGCCGTCCGCTGGGCAACGTGGTCTGCCGGGTGCTGGACGCCGACCTCAACCCGGTGCCGATAGGCGTGCCGGGCGAGCTGTGCATTGCCGGGGTCGGCCTGGCCCGTGGTTACCTCGGGCGGCCGGGGCTGAGCGCCGAACGTTTTGTCGTCGACCCGCTGAGCAGCGAGGGCGCGCGCCTGTACCGCACCGGCGACCGGGTACGCTGGGCGGCCGATGGCGCGCTGGAATACCTCGGGCGTCTCGACCAGCAGGTCAAGCTGCGCGGCTTTCGGGTCGAACCCCAGGAAATCGAAGCGCGCCTGCTGGCCCAGGAGGGCGTGGCCCAGGCGGCGGTGCTGGTGCGCGAGACCGCGGCCGGTGCGCAACTGATCGGTTATTACACCGCCAGCGCGGATGGGGAAGAGGAGGGTGCGCAGATCGAGCGCCTGAAAACCGCCCTGGCCAGTGAGCTGCCGGAGTACATGGTGCCGGCGCAACTGATGCTTCTTTCGGCCATGCCCCTGAGCCCGAGCGGCAAGCTCGACCGCCGTGCCTTGCCGGAACCGCAATGGCAGGTGCGTGAACACGTTGAACCCGTCACTGAGTTGCAACAGCAGATCGCGGCGATCTGGCGCGAGGTGCTGGGGCAGCAGCGCATTGGCTTGCGCGATGATTTCTTTGCCCTAGGCGGCCACTCGCTGCTGGCCACGCAGATCATTTCCCGGACCCGCCAGGCCTGCGACGTCGAGTTGCCGCTGCGGGCCTTGTTCGAAGCCAGCGAGCTGGGCGACTTCGCCGAGCAGGTGCGGCTGATCCAGGAAGCCGGCAAGCGTAACCAGCAGCCGCCGATCGCCAAGGTCGATCGCAGCCAGCCTGTGCCGTTGTCTTATTCCCAGCAGCGCATGTGGTTCCTCTGGCAGATGGAGCCGGACAGCCCGGCCTACAACGTTGGCGGCATGGCGCGTTTCAAGGGCGTGCTGGATGTCGGGCGTTTCGAGGCGGCGCTGCAGGCGCTGATCCTGCGTCACGAAACCCTGCGCACCACGTTCCCTAGCGTCGACGGCGTGGCCCAACAACGGGTGCATGGGGAAACCGGCGTGCGCATGGGCTGGAAGGATTTCTCCAGTTTGGATGCAGCGAGCCGCGAGCAACGCCTGCAACAGCTGGCCGACAGCGAGGCGCACCGGCCGTTCGACCTGGAAACCGGTCCGCTGCTGCGCGCCTGCCTGGTCAAGGCGGCGGAGCATGAGCACTACTTCGTGCTGACCCTGCACCACATCGTCACCGAAGGCTGGGCGATGGACATCTTCGCCCGTGAGCTGAGCGCGTTGTACGAAGCCTTTATCGACGACCGTGACTCGCCGCTGGAACCGCTGCCGGTGCAGTACCTGGATTACAGCGTCTGGCAGCGCCAGTGGCTGGAGTCCGGCGAGCGTCAGCGCCAGCTGGATTACTGGACTGTGCAACTGGGCAACGAACACCCACTGCTGGAACTGCCGGGCGACCGGCCGCGGCCGCCGGTGCAGAGCCACCGGGGTGAGTTGTACCGCTTCGACCTCAGCGACGAGCTGGCGGCACGGGTACGGCGCTTCAATGCCGAACACGGCCTGACCCTGTTCATGACCATGACCGCGACCCTGGCTGTGCTGCTCTATCGCTACAGCGGCCAGACCGACCTGCGCATCGGCGCGCCGGTGGCCAACCGCATCCGCCCGGAAAGCGAGGGGCTGATCGGCGCCTTCCTCAACACCCAGGTACTGCGTTGCCAGCTCGACGGGCAGATGAGCGTCTTTGATCTGTTCGAGCAGGTGCGGCATACCGTGATCGAAGGCCAGTCCCATCAGGACCTGCCGTTCGACCACCTGGTGGAAGCCCTGCAACCGCCGCGCAGCGCCGCCTACAACCCGCTGTTCCAGGTGATGTGCAACGTCCAGCGCTGGGAGTTCCAGCAGAGCCGCAGCCTGGCCGGCATGACGGTCGAGTACCTGGCCAACGATGCGCGGGCCACCAAGTTCGACCTCAACCTGGAAGTCACCGACCTCGATCATCGCCTGGGTTGCTGCCTGACCTACAGCACCGACCTGTTCGACGAGCCGCGCATCGCGCGCATGGCGGCGCACTGGTGCAACCTGCTGGAGGCCTTGATCGCGGCCTTGATAGAGAGCCCCGAGCAGCGCCTGAGCGAATTGCCGCTGCTCGACCGCGTCGAACAACAGCAACTGCTGGACAGCCTGGGCGTCGAACCCGGCGAACACCGCCTGGACCAGTGCATCCACCACCTGTTCAGCGAACAGGCGCTGCTGCGCCCGGACGCTCCGGCCCTGACATTCGCCGGGCAGACCCTGAGCTACGCCGAGCTCGACAGCCGCGCCAACCGCCTGGCCTGGATGCTCCGTGAGCGTGGTGTCGGCCCGCAGGTGCGGGTTGGCCTGGCCCTGGAGCGCTCGCTGGAAATGGTCGTCGGCCTGCTGGCGATCCTCAAGGCCGGCGGCGCCTACGTGCCGCTGGACCCGGAATACCCGCTGGACCGCCTGCACTACATGATTGAAGACAGTGGTATCGGCCTGCTGCTCAGCGACGCGGCGATGTTCCAGGCTTTGGGTGAGTTGCTAGCCAGCGTGGCGCGCTGGTGCCTGGAAGAGGACGGCGCGCAACTGGCCAACTACCCGGCCAGCGAGCTGCCCTTTATCAGCCTGCCGCAGCACCAGGCGTACCTGATCTACACCTCGGGCTCCACCGGCAAGCCCAAGGGCGTGGTGGTGTCCCATGGCGAGATCGCCATGCACTGCCGCGCGGTGATCGAGCGCTTTGGCATGCGCCCGGACGACTGCGAGCTGCACTTCTACTCCATCAACTTCGACGCCGCCACCGAGCGTCTGCTGGTGCCGCTGCTCAGCGGCGCCCAGGTGGTGCTGCGGGCGCAGGGGCAGTGGGACGCGCAAGAGATCTGCCAGCTGATCCGTGAGCACCGCATCAACATCCTCGGTTTTACCCCGAGCTACGGCAGCCAGCTGGCGCAGTGGCTGGCAACCCAGGGCCAGACCCTGCCGGTGCGCATGTGCATCACCGGTGGCGAGGCGTTGACCGGCGAACACCTGAGCCGCATCCGCGCGGCGTTCAAGCCGAGCCTGTTCTTCAACGCCTACGGCCCCACCGAAACCGTGGTCATGCCGCTGGCCAGCCTGGCGCCGGAACAACTGGAAGAGGGCGCTGGCAGCGTACCGATCGGCACCGTGATCGGTGAGCGCGTGGCCTACATTCTCGACGCCGATCTGGCCCTGCTGCCGCAAGGCGCCACCGGTGAGCTGTATGTCGGCGGGGCCGGCCTGGCCCAGGGTTACCACCAGCGTCCGGGCATGAGCGCCGAGCGTTTCGTGGCCGACCCGTTCAGCGCTAAAGGCGGGCGCCTGTATCGCACCGGCGACCTGGTGCGCCAGTGCGCCGATGGCCAGGTGGAATACATCGGCCGGGTCGACCATCAGGTGAAGATTCGCGGCTTCCGTATCGAGCTGGGGGAAATCGAAAACCGCCTGCTGGAACATGACGCGGTGCGCGAAGCGGTGGTGCTGGCCCTGGACATGCCGGGCGGCAAACAGCTGGCTGGCTATCTAGTCAGCGACGTTGCCGAGCAGGGTGACGAGCAACAGGCGGCCCTGCGCGAAGCGATTAAGGCCCAGCTTAAAATCCACCTGCCGGACTACATGGTGCCCACCCACCTGGTCCTGCTGGCGAGCATGCCGCTGACGGCCAACGGCAAGCTCGACCGCCGCGCCTTGCCGGCCCCGGACCTGGAACTCAACCGCCAGCAGTACGTGGCGCCGAGCAACGAGCTGGAGCAGACCCTGGCCCAGGTCTGGTGCGACGTGCTGAACCTGCGGCAGGTCGGCCTGCACGACAACTTCTTCGAACTGGGCGGCGACTCGATCCTGTCGATCCAGGTGGTCAGCCGCGCCCGTCAGTTGGGCATTCATTTCAGCCCGCGGGACCTGTTCCAGCATCAGACCGTGCAGGCCCTGGCCGCGGTGGCCAGCCGCAGCGAGCGGATCGTCGCCGAGCAAGGCTTGCTCAGTGGCGAGTCGCACCTGACACCGATCCAGCACTGGTTCTTCGACAGTGCGATCCCCGAGCGTCAGCACTGGAACCAGGCCCTGCTGCTGGCGCCGACCCAGGTGCTCGATGGGCAGTTGCTGGAGCAAGCGCTGCACGCGCTGCTGGCCCAGCATGACGCCCTGCGCCTGCGCTTCACCCAGGTCGACGGCCAATGGCGGGCCGAGCACCAGCCGCTGTCCGAGGCGCCACTGCTGATGCAACTGCGCGTGGCTTCCATGGAACAATGCCCGGCGCTGTTCGCCGAGGCGCAGCGCAGCCTCGACCTGGCCAACGGACCGCTGTTGCGCGCGCTGTTGGTGGACGGTCCGGATGCGCAGCAACGCCTGTTTATCGCCATCCACCACCTGGTGGTCGACGGCGTGTCCTGGCGGGTGCTGCTGGAGGATCTGCAAAACCTCTACCGCCAGCTTGAAGCTCAGCAGACGCCGCGCCTGCCGGCGAAAACCAGCGCCTTGCGCGATTGGGCGTCACGCCTGCAGGCCTATGCCGGCAGCGAGTCGCTGCGCGAAGAGTTGAGCTGGTGGCAGGACCAATTGGCTGGCCCGGCGGCGACGCTGCCGGTGCAGCACGCCCAGGGCGGGCGGCAGAACAAACATGCGCGGACCGTCAGCGTGAAGCTGGATGCCGAACGCACCCGGCAGCTGCTGCAACAGGCGCCGAGCGCCTACCGCACCCAGGTCAACGACCTGCTGCTGACCGCCCTGGCCCGCGTGCTGTGCCGCTGGACCGGCGAAGCGTCGGCGCTGATCCAACTGGAAGGCCATGGCCGCGAAACCCTGTTCGACGAGATCGACCTGACCCGCACGGTCGGCTGGTTCACCAGCGCTTACCCGCTGCGCCTGACCCCGCTGGCCATCGAAGCGGCGGCCGGGCAGGGCGCCTCGATCAAGGCGATCAAGGAACAGCTGCGCGCGGTGCCGCATAAAGGCCTGGGTTATGGCGTGCTGCGCTACCTGGCCGACGGGGCGATCCAGCAACGCATGGCGGCCTTGCCGCAGGCGCCGATCACCTTCAACTACCTGGGCCAGTTCGACCAGAGCTTTGCCAGCGACGCGCTGTTCCGTCCGCTGGACGAGCCGGTGGGCGCCGCCCATTCGCCGCAAGCGCCGCTGCCCAACGAGCTGAGCGTCGACAGCCAGGTCTACGCCGGCGAGTTGGTGCTGCGCTGGACCTTCAGCGGCGAGCGTTTTGATGTGCAGAGCATCGACGCGCTGGCCCAGGCCTACCTCGGCGAACTGCACAGCCTGATCGTCCATTGCCTGGAGGACGATGCCGGCGGCCTGACGCCGTCGGACTTCCCCCTGGCACGCCTGACCCAGGCGCAACTGGACGCGCTGCCGGTGCCGGCCAGTGCCATCGAGGACGTCTACCCGCTGACCCCGATGCAGGAGGGCATGCTGCTGCACACCCTGTTGGAGCCGGGCACCGGCCTGTACTACATGCAGGACCGCTACCGCATCGACAGCGAGCTGGACCCGGCGCGTTTCGCCCAGGCCTGGCAGGCAGTGGTGGCCCGTCACGAAGCCCTGCGCGCGTCCTTCTGCTGGAACGTCGGCGAAGACATGCTGCAGGTTATCCACAAGCCGGGCAGCACGCCGATCGAGTTCCTGGACTGGAGCGCTGTCGCGCAAGACGAGCAGGAACCGAAGCTGCAGGCGCTGCTGAAAAGCGAGCGCGAGGCCGGTTTCGATCTGCTCAGCCAGGCACCGTTCCACCTGCGGCTGATCCGCGTGGGGGCCGCGCGCTACTGGTTCATGATGAGCAACCACCACATCCTGATCGATGCCTGGTGCCGTTCGCTGTTGATGAACGACTTCTTCGAGATCTACACCGCCCTGGGCGAAGGTCGCGAAGCCCAGCTGAGCGTGCCGCCACGCTACCGCGACTACATCGGCTGGCTGCAACGCCAGAGCCTGGCCGAGGCGCGCCAGTGGTGGAAAAACAACCTGCAAGGCTTCGAGCGCACCACGCCGATTCCGAGCGACCGGCCGTTCCTGCGCGAACACGCCGGCGACAGCGGCGGCATGATCGTCGGTGACTGCTACACCCGGCTCGATGCCCGCGACGGCGCGCAATTGCGCGAGTTGGCGCAGCAGCATCAACTGACCATCAACACCTTCGCCCAGGCGGCCTGGGCCCTGGTCCTGCGGCGCCTGAGCGGCGATCGAGACGTGCTGTTCGGCGTCACCGTGGCCGGGCGTCCGGTGGAAATGCCCGAGATGCAGCGCACCGTCGGCCTGTTCATCAACAGCATCGCGCTGCGGGTGCAGCTGCCGGAGGACGGCCAGCGCCTGAGCGTGCGTCAATGGCTCAGCAGCCTGCTGGAACGCAACATGGAGCTGCGCGAGTACGAATACCTGCCGCTGGTGGCGATCCAGGAAAACAGCGAACTGCCCAAGGGCCAGCCGCTGTTCGACAGCCTGTTCGTGTTCGAGAACGCGCCGGTGGAAGTCTCGGTGCTGGACCGCGCGCAAAGCCTGAACGCCACCTCGGATTCCGGCCGCACCCACACCAACTTCCCGCTGACCGCGGTGTGCTACCCGGGGGATGACCTGGGGCTGCACCTGTCCTACGACCAGCGCTACTTCGAGCAAGCGACCATCGAGCGCATGCTCGGCGAGTTCAAGCGCCTGCTGCTGGCGCTGGTGCAGGGCTTCCATGGCGACATGGCCGAGCTGCCGCTGCTGGGCGCAGAAGAGCAGGACTTCCTGCTCGCCGGCTGCAACCAGAGCGAGCATGAGTACCCGCTGCAGCGCAGCTACGTCGAACTGTTCGAGGCCCAGGTGGCGGCGCATCCGCAACGCATCGCCGCCAGTTGCCAGGACTTGCAATACAGCTATGCCGAACTGAACCAGCGCAGTAACCGCCTGGGCCACGCCCTGATCGCCAACGGCGTGGGCCTGGACCAGCCGGTGGCCCTGCTGGCCGAGCGCAGCCTGGACCTGCTGGGCATGATCATCGGCAGCTTCAAGGCCGGCGCCGGCTACCTGCCGCTGGACCCGGGCCTGCCGGGCCAGCGCCTGGGGCGGATCATCGAGCTGAGCCGCACGCCGTTGCTGGTGTGCACTGCGGCCTGCCAGGAACAGGCGCAAGCCTTGCTGGACGAGTTCGCTTGCGCCAACCGACCACGTTTGCTGGTGTGGGAGGAGGTGCAAGCGGCCGATCATTCGCAGGACAACACGGGGATCTACAGCGGCCCGGACAACCTGGCCTATGTGATCTACACCTCGGGCTCTACCGGCCTGCCCAAGGGCGTGATGGTCGAGCAGCGCGGCATGCTCAACAACCAGCTGAGCAAGGTGCCGTACCTGCAATTGAGCGAGGCCGATGTGATCGCCCAGACCGCGTCGCAGAGCTTCGATATTTCGGTCTGGCAGTTCCTCGCCGCGCCGCTGTTCGGTGCGCGGGTGGACATCGTGCCGAACGCCATCGCCCATGATCCGCAAGGCTTGCTGGCCCATGTGCAGGCGCAGGGCATCAGCGTGCTGGAAAGCGTGCCGTCGCTGATCCAGGGCATGCTCGCCCAGGAGTCCATCGACCTCGATGGCCTGCGCTGGATGCTGCCGACCGGCGAGGCGATGCCACCGGAGCTGGCGCACCAATGGTTGCTGCGTTACCCGCAGATCGGCCTGGTCAACGCCTACGGTCCGGCCGAGTGTTCGGATGACGTGGCCTTCTACCGCGTCGACATGGCCTCGACCCGTGGCAGCTACCTGCCGATCGGTACGCCGACCGACAACAACCGCCTGTACCTGATGGATGGCGCGCTGGACCTGGTGCCACTGGGCGCGGTGGGCGAGCTGTGCGTCGCCGGTACCGGGGTCGGCCGTGGTTATGTCAGCGATCCGCTGCGCACCGCGCAGGTGTTCGTGCCGCATCCGTTCGGTGCCCCGGGCGAACGCCTGTACCGCACCGGCGACCTGGCACGGCGCCGCGCCGATGGCGTGCTGGAGTACGTCGGGCGTATCGACCATCAAGTGAAGATCCGTGGCTACCGCATCGAGCTGGGGGAAATCGAAGCCCGCCTGCACGAACAGCCGGAAGTTCGCGACGCTGCGGTCGGCGTGCAGGAAGGCGTCAACGGCAAGCATTTGGTGGGGTATTTGGTAGCCAGCGACTCGGCCCTGAACCCGACGGAACGCCTGGAGCGCATCAAGCAACGCCTGCGCGTCGAGCTGCCGGAATACATGGTGCCGCTGCACTGGCTGTGGCTGGAGTGCCTGCCGCTCAACGCCAATGGCAAGCTCGACCGCAAGGCCCTGCCGGCCCTGGAGATCGGCCAGTTGCACAGCCAGGACTACCTGGCACCGCGCAGCGAACTGGAGCAGACCCTGGCCGCTATCTGGGCCGAGGTGCTCAAGGTCGAGCGGGTCGGGGTCCAGGACAACTTCTTCGAGCTGGGCGGGCATTCGCTGCTGGCCACGCAGATCGCTTCGCGGGTGCAGAAAACCCTGCAACGCAACGTGCCGCTGCGGGCGATGTTCGAATGCAGCACGGTGGAGGAGCTGGCGCAGTACATCGACGGCCTGGCGAGCAGTGAAATCAGCGAGGAGAAGGTCGATCGCCTGAGCGATCTGATGGCGGAGCTGGAGGGGTTGTAATCCAGGGTTGTCGGCGCTGGCCCTATCGCGAGCAAGCTGAACTGGCCTGATAATCCGGGACACCCCAATCGGGCGCCATGATGGCGCCCAAATCTGCACCTTCGTCTGGCAGGGCCTTACCATCGAGGCCCTGCTCACTTCCGGCTGGCCCGAGTGCTACCGCCACATCCACGGTTATCCGCTGCCCATCTTTGAAACCGGCTCCCGCTCCCGCTTCGAATGCGCCGACAACATCGACGCGGCAGGCGGCGTAGCAGATGTCGCTGTTCTAAAAAACTCGGCCCTTCGGGTCGAATTATTCATCCCTCACCGTGCGAGATTAGAGTCCTTAGCAGAACTGCTCATGGGGCTCGCAATGAATTTTTGAAGTATCTCCGCGACCAAGGCGATTCAGTCTTGCACTTATAGTGATTCGAGTTAATCCATCTTCCAAATTTGACTTTTGACGCTAACTTTAGTGGCTATGCTCTTACAGTGGGTTGACTATCAAAGTCATTGCCGCGCCAGCAATAATGGCAGATCGTTATTTTGGAGTTTTTATGGACATGGAGCTGTTTGAAGCGAGCCATTACCAAGCCCCCGAGACACCAAAACGCCATTGATGTTCTGCTTGCACGCCTCCAGTTATTTCAACGGCTATGTTTTGGAGAATTAAAATGTCCAATGAAAAGTTTGACCGCGTCACAGCGAATTTGTCTGTTGCCGATATAAGCACTGCAATCGCTACCGGTTTGCAAAGAGCGCTTGATACTCGTGGAGAAGCGTTGCGCGATAAAATCCTTATTTATGGTGGAAGGATTGACTTCAACATTCAAGTGCTCCCCCAAAGCGCGGTAGGCGAACTCAAGGAAGTTGCCAATATTGGCAAGGTCTAGGTTTTTCGGCATTTTTTCGTCAAGCCAATAGGGACAGAAGGAATGCTGGTGGAGGGAATAAAATGCCACCCAAATCGTTGGAAAAATCCCGCCGATTGATTGAGAACGGTCGAAATAAGGAGCTTCTGTGCCCAAGTGCTCAGCCGGAATGGGAAGGAGCGAAAATATTCGGGGTGGTGAATGGCACGGTGGCAGCTCCTGAAGTAGCTTACCTTTCACAAGCAATACCCATGACGAAAGAGCTGGCTGAATCAACAGTCCCTGTCAGTCCGGCAGAGGTATTTCGCATTTCCGCACCCTGTGCGGAAATGCGATGCCAGCACTACAAGGAAGGAGGCTGCCAGCTTGTATCGCGCACCGTAGAGAAATTAAAAACGGTCACAGACAAACTTCCCCGTTGCTCGATAAGAGCCTCCTGTCGCTGGTGGAATGAACAGGGCCCCGATGCCTGTTTCCGCTGTCCGCAAGTTGTAACCAATAGTTTTTCCCAGGACGAGATGATCATTATTGCGGCAACCCCGATATAGCTCAAAGTGTGAGTCTCGTTGAACTGATCAACTTGCACTCTCTGATATGAACTTTGAGTCTATTTGCCACTTCTGGAGGGGAGTCGAAGGGACCGGCTGTGCCGCTCTTCGATATCTCACTCAAGAGTGTCGAAGGTATACACATCGTTCAGGTGTTCAGCAGCCTACATGGATTCCATCATCTTCTGTGGGGGCAAGTTTGCTCGAAAAAACTTCCAGGCTTGCACGGCCCTTAGGACTTGTCCGATTGACGGCAACCCTTCACCGGCACAGTCTACCGAGGCTTTTTCGCAGCCCACCTGACAGGAGACAGTTGATGCCCTTCGCGACTATTGATGGACAAGCCCTTCACTACCTGGACCAGGGCCGCGGCCCGGCGGTGCTGCTGGCCGGCAGCTACCTGTGGGACCTGAACATGTGGACGCCGCAGATCGAGGCGCTGTCCCGGCAGTACCGGGTGATCGCCCTGGACCTGTGGGGCCACGGCCAGTCCGGCGCTCTGCCGCAAGGCACTGCTTCACTGGACGATATCGCCCGGCAGGTGCTGGCGCTGCTGGATCATCTTGAGATCGAACGCATTACCCTGGTCGGCCTGTCCGTGGGCGGCATGTGGGGCGCGCGCCTGGCCCTGGCGGCGCCGCAACGCATCAATGGCCTGGTGCTGATGGACACCTACCTCGGGGCCGAGCCCGAGCCGACCCGCCAGTACTACTTCTCGTTGTTCAAGCAGATCGAAGAGGCGGGGACCATCCCGTCGCCGCTGCTGGACATCGTGGTACCGATTTTCTTCCGTCCTGGCATCGACCCGCAGTCGGCGCTGTACCAGGACTTCCGCGCGGTCCTCGCGGCACTGCCCAGCGAACGCCTGCGCGAAAGCGTGGTGCCCATGGGCCGCATCACCTTCAGCCGCGCGGACCTGTTGTCGCGCCTGGACCAGCTGGACCCCAAGACCACCTTGCTGCTGTGCGGCGACCAGGACAAACCGCGCCCACCTGCGGAAACCCGGGAAATGGCCGAGCTGATTGGTTGCGCTTATCAGCTGGTGCCCGAGGCGGGGCATATCTCCAACCTGGAGAATCCGGCGTTTGTCACCGAGGCTTTGTTGAAGTTTTTGGCGGAGCGGTATTCCTGCTGATGCCTCGGCGGCGTTTGGGCTGACGTCATCGCGGGCAAGCCTCGCTCCTACAGAAGCATGCAATCCACTAGGGGAAATGCGGCCTCTGTAGGAGCGGCCGGTCGACGCTCGATTGCCCGCGATGCGACTGCGTAATGTCGACGAATCTTCCGGTTGACGGCGCTTCTGTAGGAGCGAGGCTGGCCCGCGATTCGATCTTACGGCCACCACCCGACCCTCTGCTATAGTCGCGCCCGGCGCAGGCCCAAGCACCTGCGCCGGGCGTTTTCATTCAGGGACAGGGGCGATGACGGAACAGATTTACTGGCGCGATATCGAGGATCTGGCGGGCAACTGGAACGGCCTCGGGGTGGAGGTCAAGCGCCCGGCCAGCGGCAAGCCGAACCTGCGCCTGCTCAGTGGCAACCACCGACGCATGCAACTGGTGCTGGGGGACCAGACGCTGCTCTGGGGCACCATGTCCCGCTGCCTTTACGGCGTGTGGCTGGTACGCAATCACCTGCTGGAGCAACTGCCGCAAACCCTGGTGGGGCCCATCGATTCGCCCCAGGTGGAGCAACAGCTACGCCTCGACCCGGCCCTGCGCCTCAAGGCCTGGAGCCGCTTTTTCGTCCAGCAGTTGATGCAGCACCAACCGGACTTTTTCTACCCCGGCTACTGGCTGGTACGGGCCCTGCGCCCGGAATCCCTCCAGCCGATGCGGCCGTTGCTGAGCGGCACCGAAGCCTGGTACTTCAAGGGCGGCGAAGACGCCCTGAGCCATATGCCGCAGTGGGCGATCTACGGCCGCAACATCCTCGACAACCGGCAACCCGGCGCGGCGCGCTGGGTCGAGTTGGGCGAGAGTGGCGGCGCGGTGGTCGGCCTGCATGCAGTGGACCCGCATTCCGGGCGCCTCAAATGGTGGCGCAAGAAAGCCCGCGAGGGCAGCTTGCCGCCCATCCTGCTGTGGTACGTCAGCGGCCTGAGCTGCCACCTGATTCTCGATGGCCATTACCGCTTGCAGGCGGCCATCGATGAAAACCTTCCACCGGAGTTCCTGGTGCTCAGCTCGCCGCGGCTCTTTAGCTATCGCCCGAACCCGCAAGAGCAGCAGAAGGTGCTGGGGGCGCTGCAGATGCAGATCCAGCGCAAGAACCTGGAAACGGTGCGCTTCAACCAACTGCTGATCAGCACCTTCGATGACCGTCCGTATCACGGCTTCGGCAGCCAGTCGTGGGCCGGGATTGCCTCGGAAAAGGTCTGGGTCGATCAGGTCAGCGCCGTCCTCAACGAACGGGCAGACACCGGCGAGCTGGAAAACATCCTCGCCCGCGAAGCACCGGACGAGTTCGCCTGAGCCTTACGCACAAATGCCGAAATCTGACACGCCCCTGTAGCCGCTGCCGAGCCTGCGAGGCTGCGATCGGGCTGGGCGGCATTCCGACGAAGCGGCCGTAAACCAGGCGACGGTCTTTTGCCTGACACACCGCATGGGCAGGTTTGGCGCCTGCTGCGCCCAAACGCGGACCGAGCCAATCTTATGCACAGGCGTCGAATGCTGACGCGCCCCTGTAGCCGCTGCCGAAGGCTGCGATCGGGCGCGAAGCGGCCGTAAACCAGGCGACGGTATCTTGCCTGACACACCGCATTGGCAGGTTTGGCGCCTGCTGCGCAGTCGATCGCAGCCTGCGGCAGCGGCTACGGTGGGGCGATTCACTTTCTTTTGTAAGGCTTTTCCGAGAAGCAGTTTGCCGCTTGAGTGTGGGTGTCCTGGCGCATTAGCCTGCACAGGTCATCGCGAAATCGATGGCCGGATGTGCAAGTCCGAAAAACATATCAGGAACGTACGAAGACCCAGAAGTAATTGCTGGGTGTTCATATCCACTGTGTTGAGGACCGCATCCATGAAAAAGCCAATTCCTGCATATCGCTACCCTGAACTGAAGACTGCCAATCAGACCTTGCGCCAATCTCTGGCCAATTCGCCTGCCGAATCATTCGATGCTCTTCCTGCCACTGTGGCAGGGCCGGTAGGTCCGGATTCTCTTTTCTGTGTACGCGAAGGCATCAGCGCCGAAGAAGCCCTGGTGCATGTCTCGCTCTTGCTCAAATGCGCTGAAGAAGTCAGCGATGAAATCACCGAACGCGGCAGTGGCCTGGAGCGTGGGCTGATCTGGTCGATGGTCCATTCCGTGGAAATGGCCAGGGCGGTGGTGGATGCGTTGCTGGATGGGCGCGGTGCCCGTTGAACCGATACTGTTTTTTGAAGCGCGCATCGTGAGCGGGTTCGCCCCCACAGGGGCCTGATGGTCGTTTCACAATCAGGTACCCGTGGGGGCGAGCGCTCAGGTCAGCGTCAGGCGCTGACGGTGTTCAACTTGGGGTCTGTTCTTCCAAAGCATTCAGTTTTGCCAGAAAGGCAGCAGGCCCCATTCTTTGCAGCGGGAATTTGCCGCGACTCACCGCATCGAAGTAGCGCAGCGACCCCCACAGTTCAAAATCCCCCACCAGATAGACCCGACGTTTGGCCCGGGTGAGGGCAACGTTCAGCAGGTTAGGCTTGGAGGCAGCCCACTGCGCCGCTCCCGCATGCTCGGTGTCTGCCCCCAGCAGCATGAACACGGTGTCTTGCTCCTTGCCCTGGAAGGTATGCACGGTGCCGATGGAGGCTTTCAACCACTGCTTCAACTCGCCCGCAGGTAACTTCGGGCGATGGTTGGGCCGGGCCCAGGCCGCCATGCGTATGGCTTTTTGCAGGGCCAGGCGCACGGCCTTGAACGGCGAGATCACGTACAGCTGCGGCAGCTCTCTATCGCGTGAGTAGAGTTGTCCGAGAAGATCGACCATGAACTCGATCTGCTGGGGGACAACCTGTTTGTGTTTGACATTGCCAGGGATATCGACCCAGCAACTGGAGCTGTACACAGGGGCGTCCTGTTCGGCGTGGGCATTGGGCAGGCCAAAGACCATCTTGTTACCGTAGGCGATCTGATTCGACAGGCTGAACATGGGTTCGATGCAGCGTCTGTGGACCCGCAACGGGCTGCCGATCCACAGCTCTTGATCGGTGTCGTTCTTGAACACGCTGCCATACAGATTGTTGTGGTCCGCCAGGCTTTGCACCGACACACGATTGGGGGCGAAGGCATCGTTCGCCGTGTGTACCGATAGCTGGCCCAGGGTCTTGACCAGGCGTTGCGGCAGGGTGAAGACCGGCTCGATTTGCAGGGGGTCGCCCACCACCATGGCTCTTTGTGCCCGCCACAAGGCACCGACGGCGGCCTGGGGCACGGCCTGTCCCGCCTCGTCGATGTACAGCCAGCCCAAAGAGCCAGCACCCAACCCACGGAACTGGTTGGCAAAGGAGGCAAAGGTGCTCGAGACCACCGGGATCACCATGAACAGGCTTTGCCAGAGCACCTGGGTCAGTCGCTCATCCTCGGGTGTCTTGTTGCTCAGCAACAGGCTGATGGCGGCGAGGTTGGCGCTGAAGCCCTTGCCGTTCGAGCCTGAGGGCGCCACCTCGGCCAGCCAGGCTTCATGCAGGGTCAACGCCGCGGCGAACAAGGTCGAGCGCAAGCGATTGAGTGCTTCATCATGCCAAAGCCCATTGATCTGGAACTCGCTGTTCTCCAGCTCACTGAGCTGGCTTGGCAAATTCGGACGGCCCAGGCGGCTGGCGAAATCGTCCAGGCATCGGCACTTGTCTTGCCATTGCGCCAGACGGGTATCGAGTTCGCTTTTACAGAACAGCAATGCGGTTTGCGCGCTTTCAAGTTCTGGTCTGAGGCTTTTGTTCAGAAGGCTTTTCGCGCGGTTGATCTCTTCATGCGCCAGACGCTGAAGCCGGGCATTTTCCAGTTGTTCGTCACGGTGGGTTTTAGCTGCTTGAGTATTGAACAAGCGCTTCCACCAGACCGGACGGCTGCGATCTATCAGGCGCTCCAGTTCCTGAAGGCTGCTCAGATGTTGCGCTGATGCCTGAAGTTGCTGTTGCTGTTGGTCGAGGGCTTGCTGGGCGGACGCCCTGGTCTGTTCGGCCTGATCGAATGACTGTTGCTGAAGGTGCAGGAAGGCCTGTTCATCGGTAGCCGCCATTTCTTCCAGCAGGCTGGCGTAACGGGCTCGTTCCTCCAGTGCTTTGCTGACCTCCTCATCGGCTTTTTTGAAGGCTGCGCTGGCATCCTTGAAGGTGGGACCCTTGTATTCATCCACCCATTGCCGAATCGTCAGTGGCCGATTGGGCTCGGTGGAGTCTACCGGGGCGAAGAACATGCGCTCCTGCAGGACCTTTCGGTTGTTGCTATTACCGAGCGCGGCGCAGATCAAGCCCCAGGGTTTGTCCTCGTCGGACAGGTCGCTGATGCTGCCATCGCTTTTTTGTGCGGCAATCTTATGGGCGACCGGTTGCAGGTACTGCACGTCGTTCCAGCATTTTCCCAGGGATTTGCGTTTGGGCAGGTCTCGGGAAATGTTTTCCACGGCGGCATTGTTGGAGGAGGCCACCACCATTTCATAGCCGGTCAACTCAGGTTTGAGCGCGCGGATGGTGTAGGTATTCGGCATGCCCTTGAAGGTGACCTGCGGTTTTTTCCCGCCGACGAAAGCATCTTCCGCCTCGCTGTATCCCGCCAATACCCGCGCCCGACGCACGATGTTCTCGGCGAACATATCGCGCAACAACGTCGTTTTGCCTGTCCCGGGTGGTCCGTTAACGGAGAACACTCCGCTGTTTTCCAAGGTGCCGAGCGCGGTATTGATCGCGAACTGTTGCATCAGGCTCATGGCATGGCCCGGCTCATCCGGCCAATGCCCGGGGTTTATGCATTGCGGTTGCAGGGCCTGGTAAATGGCCTTGCGGCCATTGTCGGTATACAGGTCGATTCTTTTGCCCGGGTCGGCTTCGCCCAGGTATTGAAGCAAAGGCAGCGGTTGTTCTGCGCGTTGCAGGCTGGCGATCGCACGCTCGATGTCTTTTATGAAAAAGCTGTTGAGGATGTCGATCTCGGTATCGGGCTCTTCTTCGTCCTCGACTTCCGTTGCCTGTGCCGCAGAGGGTTGCGTGAGTGGTTTCTCGACCTTGGGCTGGGTCAGCACTTGAAGCAATGCGACCGAGCTACCGCTGTTTTGCTCAGGCGTGAAACTGGCCCAGTTGCACAGCAGTTGATGCAGATGCATGACTTCCTCAGCCATCAAGGCTGGGTCATCGTTTTGCTGACGCTGTCCGTGGAAGTTGTGCAGCAGTTTGATCAACTGCTCCTTGGCGTCCTCGAAGGCTTGATGGCCAAGCGCACCAAGCCCTTTGCTCACTGTTTGCCCCAGGGCCCAGGGAGCCGTCGACAGTGACACGGCATCCAGTTGCGGGACGGCTTGAGCATTGAGCTTGATCTTGGCGAAGCAGGTAAACCCTTCAAGCTCCACCCGTTCCTGCTCTTCGTAGAAGGTGTTCTCGTCTACCGATAAAGCGGCCAGATACGGTTCGCAAAGAGTCGCAATGACGGAGGCGTCAAAGACCCCGATATAGAGATTGAAGCCTTTGACTTGAAGGTCTTCAGGTATGGAAAAGTTGCGCCAGTGGCTGTCCTTGCTCTGCTGGAGAATTTCCTGGGAGAGCCATCGGGTCTCCCATTCCTTGAAGTCCTCAACATATTTCCCGAGGGCATAAGGTAGAAAGAATTCCACCTTGTGCCAGTAGTCGAGAATGTCTAAAAGCCTAGCTTGTCCTTGAGCTGTCAAAACGTCACATCCCTGTCTGCGTGAATAAAGGCAGTAGTGTAACGCTGTCGGTAAGGCTAAAGGCCATTAGTGGTCAGGTCGTGGCGCATCTCATTTATTTGGGCCCGAAAATCTTGCCCAGCTTGTCCGGCGCGGGCGCGCCTTGTTGCTGTTGCAGCTCGCCCTTGTCGTCCATGTAGAAGATCGCCGGGGTGGCGGACAGCTCCAGTTCGTCCATCAGCGCCATGTTGGCGTCGAGCTTGGCCTGGACTTCGGCGGGGATCTTGGCCAGGGGCTTGAGGCTGCTGCCCTTGCCGGCTTTCTCGTGCTCCTGCAGGGCTTTCTGCGGGTCTTTGGCGGCCAGCAGGGCGGCGGATTTGCCCGGGCTGTCTTCGCGGATGATGCCGACCATGATGTGCCGCAGCTGGACCTTGCCGGCGTTCACCCAGGGCCGCGCCTGTTCCCAGAACATGTTGCAGTAGGGGCAGTTGGGGTCGCTGAACAGGTAGATCACGCGCGGCGCGTCGGCCTTGCCATCGGCGATCCAGTTGCTCTTTTCCATCTTGGCCCAGACGGCCTTGGCCATTGGCGCGTACACCAGTTTCTGCAGCGGCTCGGCGCTCAGGTCCTTGCCGTCGGCGTCGTACAGATTGCCCAGCAGCACATGCTTGCCGTCCGGCGTCAGGTACAGGGCCATGCCGCGGTTCTGGTACTGCGCGGCATAACCCTTGAGGCCGTCCGGGGCGTCAAAGCGGCCGACGATCTTGGCGCCTTTGGCTTCGATGTTCTTGATCGCCTGGGGCAGTTCTTCGGCGTGCAGCAACGGTGCCTGGAGCAGCGCCGCGCCCAGGGACAGGCTCAGCAGGTGGCGGATGAAAGGCATGGCAATTTCCTTGAAGGGGCGGCCTGCGTGGCCGTGGTCGAATGCGGTGAGTCGAAATGTTCCAGGGCGCGGGCCAGGCTGGCTTCGGACAGCTCGCCCAGGTGGCTGCCGAGCAGGCGCCCGTCGGCGCTGTAGAACAGCGTAGTCGGTAGCGCCATGGAGCCCACGGCCTTGCCAAGGCGGCCGCTGCCGTCGAACAGCACGTTGTTCAGGTTCAGCTCCTGGGTGGCCAGGAAGGTGCTGACGCTCTGCATGCTTTCGGCCTGGTTGACGAACAGGAAGGTCAGGTCCGGGCGCTGCTGCTGGGCTCTTTCCAGCACCGGCATTTCCCGACGGCAGGGCGGGCACCAGGTGGCCCAGAGATTGATCACCAGCGGTTTGCCCTGGTAGCTGGTCAGTTGCACGGTGGCGCCGTCGGGGTTGCGCAGGGCGATTTCCGGCAGCCGCGTGCCTTGTTCGAAGAGGCTCAGGGACAGGGTGGCGAGCAGCCAGAACGCCAGGCCGCTGCCGACCCCGGCGCCCAGCGGCTGGCGCAGGGCTGGGCGGCGCCAGCCCCAGGCGAGGGCGGCCAGCAGCAGGACGATAGCCCCCGGCCAGGCGAGGAAACCGCCGTCGCGCAGGTCGATGATTTGCCACAGGTCGTGGCGATAATGCTTCCAGTAGGCGACCACGAAGCCGATGCGCGCCGCCAGCATGCCCAGCAGGAACAGGCCGAACAGCACCGATTCCGGGTTCTCGCCACCGCGCTTGGCGACTCGCCAGCCGACAAGGGTGGCCAGCGCCAGGGCACTGATCAGCAGCAGGTGGTTGAGCGCGATGGCAAAGGTGCCGATGGTAAAGGTCAGCATCAACGGGCTTCTCGGGTAGCGGTCCAGCGTTGCAGGAAGGCAGCCGCGTCTACCTCACCGGTAATCCGCTGGCTGCGGCGTTCTTCGCCGTCCGGGCCGATCCACAGCAGGCTCGGCGGCCCCGGCACTTTATACCGGTTGAGCAGTTCGCGGCTGGCGGCGTTGTCGGCCGTCACATCCAGGCGCAGCAGGCGCACGTCTTTCAGGGCCTCGAGGACCTGGGGTTGGCCGAACACCTGTTTTTCCATGATCTTGCAGGACACGCACCAGTCAGCGTAGTAGTCCAGCAGCACCCACTGGTCCTGGGCCCTGGCCGTGTCGAGGGCGCCTTGCAGGGCGGCCGGGTCGTTGACGGTGCTGAAGGCGTTGTGGGCGCTGACGGTCGCCACGCCATTGCCGCCGCTGTAGACCTTCAGCGGTCGCCACAGGTCGTCGCTGCCACCGGCGGCGCCCACCAGCAACAGGCTGCCCCACAGGCCGAACACCACTGAACCTGCGCCGAACAAATGACCGGCGCGCCCGGCCGCACGCATCTGCTGCCAGGCGGTGTAGGCCAGGACCAGCGCCAGCGCGCCCCACAGGCCGATCCACAGCGATTCGTCGAGCACCGGGCGCAGCAGCACGATGGCGGTGCCGAGAAAGAGGAAGCCGAACACACCCTTGAGCAGGTTCATCCACGGGCCCGGCTTGGGCAGGAAGCGGTTGCCCACGGTCACCAGCAGCAACAGCGGCAGGCCGATGCCCAGGCCCATGACGAACAGGATCAACCCGCCGTGCAGGGCGTTGCCGCTCTGGGCGATGTATAGCAGGGCGCCGGCCAGCGGCGCGGTCATGCACGGGCCGACCAGCAGGCCGGACAGGGCGCCGAGCACCCCGGCGCCGACCAGGCTGCCGCCGTTGCGTGAGCGGCTGGCGTTTTCCAGGCGATCGCGCAGGGCCGCCGGCAATTGCATCTCGAAGAAACCGAACATCGGCAGCGCGAGGATCACGAACACCGCGGCAAAGCTGCCCAGCAGCCAGGGCTGTTGCAGCAGGGCTTGCAGGTTGGCGCCGAGCAGCGCGGCCAGCACGCCCATCGCGGCGTAGACCAACGCCATGCACACCACATAGCTGCCCGCCAGGGCGAAGCCGCGCCGTGGGCTGGCGCCGCTGCCCACCACCAGGCCGGCGAGGATCGGCAGCATCGGCAGCGAGCAGGGGGCGAAGGCCAGCAGCAGGCCGAGGCCGAAGAACACCAGCAGGCTCCAGCCCAGGGCCCGCTGTTGCAGGCCGCTGGCCAGGGCCTGGTCGCTGGCCTCGGGGGGATTGCCGGCGATGGCCGGGCTGCCGCCCAGGTCGACTTCCAGAGATTGCGGCGGGTAGCACAGGCCAGCGTCGGCACAGCCTTGCCAGCCGACCTTGACCTTGCCGGTGGCGCCGGCGGGGATTTTCAGTTCCAGGCCCTGGCGATACACCTGCTGCGCGCCGAAGAATTCGTCGCTGTGGGACTCGCCCTCGGGCAGCGCCGGGGTGTGCGCCTCCGCCAGGCCGTCGAATTTCAGCCGTTGCTGATACAGGTAATAGCCGTCGGCGATCTGCCAGAACAGCTGGGTTTCCCCCGACGCCAGGCGTTCGGAGGTGAAGACGAAGGCTTTGCCGACCGGGAGAAAGTCGGGTTTGACCTCGAACGGGTTGTTACCCGCCTGGGCCAGGCCCGACAGCAGCATGAACAACAGGATGAACAGACGACGCATGGAAAAGCCTTAAACCGGTGCAAGTGACCGCACAATGGCCGATGGCGATTAACCGATGATTAACCCTGCACGCCTTGTGGCACTAGCGGTGCAGGCATAATGTCGGCTTAATCGGCGCTGGTTTTAATGCCCACTTTTCTACAGGTTCCACCATGCACGTACTTGTCTGTGAAGATGATGAGCTGATTGCCAGCGGGATCGTGGCCGGCCTCACGGCCCAGGGCCTGACGGTCGAGCACGTGGCCACCGCCTCGGCGGCGCGGGCCATGCTCGGCGTGGCGGAATTCGACGTGATGGTGCTCGACCTCGGCCTGCCCGACGAAGACGGCCTGAAACTGCTCAAGCAACTGCGCCACAACGGCCTGGAAATCCCCGTGCTGATTCTCACCGCGCGGGACTCGGTCACCGACCGGGTCGACGGCCTGCAGGCCGGCGCCGACGATTACCTGCTCAAGCCCTTCGACCTACGGGAACTGGCGGCGCGCCTGCATACCCTGTTGCGCCGGGTGGCGGGGCGCAGCGTCAACCTGATCGAGCACGGCCGCCTGACCTACGACCCGAGCACCCGCGAAACCCAGCTCGGCGGCCAGCCGGTGGACCTGTCGCGGCGCGAGCAGGCGCTGCTCCAGGCGCTGCTGCACAACCGTGGCCGGGTGCTGTCCAGCGAGCAGCTCAAGGACAGCGTCTACGGTTTCAACGACGAACTGGAAAGCAACGCCCTCAACGTGCACATCCACCACCTGCGGCGCAAACTCGGCAACGGCATCGTCGAGACCGTGCGCGGCCTGGGCTATCGCCTGGGGCCGGCGGATGGCGGGGAGGAGTCGTAAGTGATGAGCCTGCGTTTGCGCCTGAGCCTGACCATCGGCGCGGCCTTCGTGCTGATCTGGGCGCTGGCCGCGGCCTGGATGTTCAGCGACCTGCGCAACCAGATGATGTTTTCCCTCGACCAGCGCCTGGTGGCGTCGGCGCGCATGGTCGCCGGCCTGCTGGAACAATTGCCGGCCTTGCCAAGCAAGGGCGAGGGCACCCATTTCAGCGCCGAACAGCTGAACATTCCCGGGGGCATGGCCTGCCAGGTCAGCTCCCTGCGCGGCGAGATCCTCGCCCGCAGCCATAACCATCCCGACGAAAAGCTCGAAGCCGAGCGCATGGGCTTTCACGACCAGATGATCGACGGTGTGCGCTGGCGCAGTTTCACCCTGGCCCGGGGCGACCTGCGCATCACCACCGCTGATCGCCAGGTCGAGCGTGAAGCGCTGAACATGTCGGTGCTGCTGGCCGCCTCGGTGCCGGTCGGCGTGGCCTTGCTCGGTTGCCTGTGGTTGTTGTGGCTGGGGATCGGCCAGGGCCTGGCGCCGCTGAACCGCATGCGCGATGCCCTGATGCGCCGCAGCGCCGACTCCCTGGAGCCGTTGCAGATCCAGCCGCTGCCCAGCGAGTTGCGGCCGTTGCTGGAAACCCAGAACCAGCTGTTCCAGCGCATCGGCAAGACCCTCGAGCGCGAGCGCCGCCTGACCGGTGACGCCGCCCACGAATTGCGCAGCCCGCTGACGGCGATCAAGACCCACCTGCAAGTGGCGCGGATGACCGACGGCGCGGCCCGCGATCAATCCCTGGCGCGCGCCGAAGAAGGCGCCGACCGTCTGCACCGGACCCTGGAGCAGCTGCTGTTGCTGGCGCGGGTCGAAGGCAGCCTGTCGTTCGAGGACGGCGTGCAGTGCAGTGCCGAACAGGTGGCGAAAACCGCGATCCAGGACGCCGCCAGCGGCGCCCGGCAGCGGGTCCGGCTGCACATCGACGAGCGGGTGTCGGCGGCGCCGCTGGAAATGCCCTCGGTGCTGGCCATCGCCGCGCTGCGCAACCTGCTGGACAACGCCCTGCGGCATACCCCGAGCGATGCGCCGGTGGAGCTGAACCTGGAAACCATCGGCAACCGCGTGCGTTTCCAGGTGCGCGACCACGGTGACGGCATTCCCGAGGATGACTTGCAGCACCTGACCCAGCGCTTCTGGCGCAACGGCCAGAGCACCGGTTGCGGCCTGGGCCTGGCCATCGTCCAGGCGATTGTCCAGCGCTGCGGTTGCGTGCTGCATTTCGACAGCCGGCCCGATGGCTTGCGGGTCGAGCTGACCATGCCGCTGCAAGCGGCATGAGGGCCTATCGCGAGCAAGCCTCGCTCCTACAGTGGGCAGTACAACCCTTGTAGGAGCGAGCTTGCTCGCGAAAAAACTCGAATCCCCCCTGTCCCCTGACGATTCGTCCGCTTCCCGTTATCTCCCCACGCAATAAACCGCCGCCTGGGTGTAAATCCTCTCGTCGCTGATGCGTTTCCAGAACAGGAAAACCTGCGAGTGCGCGCTGAACCGGCTGCGTACCTGTGTGGTGTGCGGTTTCGCTCAACTCATCAGCGTGAGGATTCGAGAGATGTCAGTTGCTACCAGCCTTGTCGACGATCAGCCCGCGCGGACCAGTCCCGCGCCTGCCGAGACGCTTTACCAGTTCACCGAATCGCCGTTGCTGGCCCGGCAGAACCAGCAGGAATCCAATGCCCGCAGCTATCCGCGGCGGATCCCGCTGGCGCTCAAGCGGGCGAGCGGGATTCATGTCGAGGACGTCGAAGGCCGGCGTTTCATCGACTGCCTGGCCGGTGCCGGGACCCTGGCCCTGGGCCACAACCACCCGGTGGTGATCGAGGCCATCCAGCAGGTGCTGGCCGATGAGCTGCCGCTGCTGACCCTGGACCTGACCACCCCGGTCAAGGACCAGTTCGTCCAGGACCTGTTCGGCCTGTTGCCGCCGGCCCTGGCCGCCGAGGCGAAAATCCAGTTCTGCGGCCCCACCGGCACCGACGCCGTGGAAGCGGCATTGAAGCTGACCCGTACCGCCACCGGCCGCAGCACCGTGCTGTCGTTCCAGGGCGCCTACCACGGCATGACCCAGGGTGCCTTGAGCCTGATGGGCAGCCTGGGGCCGAAGCGGCCGCTGGGTGCGCTGCTGACCAACGGCGTGCAGATCCTGCCGTTCCCTTACGACTACCGCTGCCCGTTCGGCCTGGGTGGCGAAGCCGGGGTCAAGGCCAACCTGAGCTACCTGGAAAACCTGCTGAGCGATCCGGAAGCCGGCGTGCAGCTGCCGGCGGCGATCATTGTCGAAGCGGTGCAGGGCGAGGGTGGGGTGATTCCCGCCGACCTCGACTGGCTGCGCGGCGTGCGCCGGATCACTGAAAAGGCCGGGGTGGCCTTGATCGTCGACGAGATCCAGAGCGGGTTCGGTCGTACCGGCAAGATGTTCGCCTTCGAGCACGCCGGGATCATTCCGGATGTGGTGGTGCTGTCCAAGGCCATCGGCGGCAGCCTGCCGATGGCGGTGGTGGTCTACCGCGACTGGCTCGACACCTGGCTGCCGGGCGCCCATGCCGGCACCTTCCGTGGTAATCAGATGGCCATGGCCACCGGTTCCGCGGTGATGCGCTACCTCAAGGAACACCAGGTGGCCGAGCATGCCGCCGCCATGGGCGAGCGTTTGAGCGAACACCTGCGGATCCTGCAGCGCGACTATCCGCAGATGGGCGACATTCGCGGGCGCGGCCTGATGCTGGGGATCGAGCTGGTGGACCCGGCCGGCGAGAAAGACGCCCTCGGCCATCCGCCGCAGTTCAGCCGCCTGGCGCCGCTGGTGCAGCGTGAATGCCTCAAGCGCGGGTTGATCCTGGAAATGGGCGGGCGCCATGGCAGCGTGGTGCGTTTCCTGCCGCCGCTGGTGATCACCGCGGCGCAAATCGATCAGGTGGCGGATATTTTCAGCCGGGCGTTGGCGGCGGCGGTCGCCAGCCTCTAATTTTCCACGGGCCTTGAACGTTCCTTATTCACAACCGCTGCGCGTTCAGCGCAGCGAGCCTTATAGCGATGGAGACACGTAATGACTTCAGTATTCGACCGCGAGGACATCCTCTTCCAGGTAGTGGTCAACCATGAGGAGCAGTATTCGATCTGGCCGGACTACAAGGCTGTGCCACAGGGCTGGCGCACCGTGGGCAAGAGCGGCTTCAAGAAAGAGTGCCTGGCCTACATCGAAGAGGTGTGGACCGACATGCGTCCGCTGAGCCTGCGGCAGAAGATGGACGCCCAGGCGGCGGCCAACTGATTACCCCGTACTGACGTTGACCCGTAGCCGCTGCCGCAGGCTGCGATAAGCCCGCCAGGGCTTCGGCGCTCTTAAGATCGCTGACGACCGTTCCGGTCGATCGCAGCCTGCGGCAGCGGCTACGTACCTGGGTAGGAGCGAGCTTGCTCGCGATAACGACCCACCAGCCAACGCCGATGTCGAGGCGGATAACGCTATCGCGAGCCAGCTCGCTCCTACAGGTAATTTGATCAGGTGCCGTTAGCAAAAAGCCCCGCCCTCGTGAGAGAAGCGGGGCTTTTTTGTGGGCGTCAGCCCAGGCGTTTGACGGCCTGCAAGGTGTAGCTCAATGGCAAGCGCCAAGGGGCGTGGTGCAGGTGCCATTCGCCTTGTTCGTCACAGCGCATCTGCCCGGGCAGGGCTTCCCAGGGGATGCTCTGGTGTTCCACCAGGCCGCTGATGTCCAGGCCGTGCTTGAGCAGCGCACTGACGATTTCCCCCAGGCCGTGGTTCCACGCATGGGTCACCGTGGCCTTGAGCGGTCGGTCGGTACTGACGTAGGTGCTGTCGTCGTCCCACACCAGCGGTTCGCTGCGCTCGAAGTAGGGCAGGTCGACCACCAGCGCATCCTCGCGGCTTTCGTCCAGGGCCCAGAGCATCGGGTGGCCTTCGCGGATAAACAGCCGGCCGCCGGGCTTGAGCAATTCGCTGACATTACGCGCCCAGGTATCGACGCTGGGCAGCCAGCACAGAGCGCCGATACCGGTGTAGACCAGATCGAACGCGCCTTTGGGCAGCACCTCGCAGGCCTTGTAGACGTCGGACTCGACGAACTCGATGGCGCTCCCGGTGCGCGCCGCCAGGCTGCGGGCTTCGGCCAGGGACGCGGGGGAGAAGTCCAGCCCGGTCATCCGCGCGCCGAGGCGGGCCAGCGACAGGGTGTCGGTGCCGATATGGCATTGCAGATGCACGCCGCGCAGGCCGCTGATATCCCCCAGCAGCGGCAGGTCGAAACGCACCACCTCGGACAGGTGCCGCGGGTCGTCGACAAACATCTGCGCCTGGTAGTCCGGCGAGGCCGCGTGCAGCGGTGCGCGCTCGTCCCAGTTGGCCTGGTTGAGCTTGAGGTAGTCACTCATGGCGGGGCTTCCTGTCCGTTCGGTGGGAGCAGCAGGCTAGCACCGCCGAGGCGGGCGATTCTTGGGGGAATTTGTAAGCCGCGCCATTTCCCCTGTAGGAGCGAGCTTGCTCGCGATAAATGCAAGAACAACGCGTCCACTCAGGCAATACGCGTCATCGTTGACGTTCATCGCGAGCAAGCTCGCTCCTACAGAGGGAGTGGCGGGTCAGGTTTTCGGGGCGAGGGCACTGGTGATCTGGCCGATGCTGTTCTCCAACTCCGCCAGCGGGTCGGCGCTGTCGGTTTGCAGCACCAGCAACTGGCTGCCGGCGGCGCTGATGGCGGCCTTGATCGCGTCGGACGGCTGGCGGTGATGCAGGACGATGGCCACGTCGTTGTCCTTGAGCCGGGTTTGCAGTTGCTGCAGGGCTTCGGGCGTCCACTCGTTGTCGGCGCGGGCGTCGATCTCCAGCAGCTCCAGGTTGAGCCCGCTGACCAGATAACCGAAGTGATCGCTGAGGCTGAGCACACTGAGGTTGTCGGCATTGGCCAGTTGCCCCTCGCTATCGGCGCTGAGCTTGAGCAGGCGTTGCTTGAGGCTGGCCAGGTTGGCGTCGATCTTCGGCTTGGCGGCGGGGGCCAGGCGCACCAGGTCGGCGGCCAGGACATCGGCCATGCGTCCCAGGTTATTGCTCGACAGCCACGGCTGGCTGTTCAGGCCGTCGCTCTTGCCGGGCTGCAGGGCGACCCCGGGCAGGGCGCCGTCCACCGGGCGCGCGGCATCGACTTCGACGATGCGGATGTTGCTGCGCCGCGCATTGGGGTACAGCGGGTCGTCCGGCCAGATCGAGCGCAGGCCGATCACCGCGTCGGCGTCGAGGGCCAGCTTATGCAGCGCCGGGGCGCCGCGGCCGGTGAAGTAGGCAGTCTGGCGTGAGCCCGGCAGGTTGTCGGGGGCGGCGCGTTCGAGTCGCACATCGGTGCCTTGCAGCAGCCACTGGGCGAGGCCGAAGGTGATCGGTAGCGAGGCCAGCACGGTGAGCGGCTTGGGTGAGCTGGCGCTGTGCAGCGCCGTGGTGCCCAGGCTCTGGTTGGCGGTGACGCGCATCGGTTCGAAACGGTCCGGCTGGGCCAGGGCCGGCGCGCTGCTCAGCCCGCCGAGGGCCAGGGCCAAAGTCAGGGGGCGTGTCAGGTGACGTAATGAACTGTGCATTTATCCGATATTCCCTTTGAGGCTGGGGACAATGCCGCGGGCAACGGCGGCCAGGGCGAAGGCGACACCGGCCACCAGGATGATCGCGGCGCCGGAGGGGATGGGCAGGTCGAAGAGGATCGGCAGCAGGATGCCGCACAGGGTGCTGACCGTGGCGATCAGCACCGAGATCCAGAAAAAGCCCTTGAGCGACTGGCTCAACAGGCGCGCGGCCGCCGCCGGGATCACCAGCAGGGCGCCCACCAGGATCGCGCCTATGACTTTCACCGCGGCCACGGTGATCAGGGTCACCAGGATCACGAACAGGTAGTCCAGGGTTTTCACCGCGACACCGCGCACCGCCGCCAGTTGCGGGTTGAAGCTGGCCAGCATGATGCGGTTGTACAGCGGCAGGCTCAGGCCCATCACCAGGGCGCCGACGATCAGCAGCACCAGCAGGTCGTTGCCGTTGACCGTGAGCACCGAACCGAACAGCACGTTTTCCAGGATGTGCACGTTGATCTTGCCGGCGAGGATCAGCAGCAGGCTGGCGCCCAGGGCCAGGGACACCGACAGGAACACCCCGATCAGGGTGTCCGGCGCCAGGCCGGTGCGGTTGCGCAGGTAGTTGAGCAGGATGCCGAACAGCAGGCAGTAGCCGAACAGGCTGCCGTAAGGGCCGGTGTAGGGTTCGCCGAGCAGGATGCCGATGGCCACGCCGGTCAGCGCCGCGTGGCCCACCGCTTCGGAGAAGAACGCGAAGCGCTTGACCACAACCAAAGTGCCCAGGCCGCCCAGCACCGGGCCGATCAGCAAGCCGGCGAGCAGGGCGTTGACCACAAACCCATAGGCCAGGGCTTCTGGCAGGTAACCGGAGGAGGCCCAGCCCTGGATCATCAGACGAAAGGCTTCGTAACTCATCAGGCAACACTCCCGCTGACGATATCCGCGCTGCGCGGGTGAGTGGAAAACAGCGTCAGCAGGCGTTCCGGGGTCAGCGCCTGCTGCGGGTGGGCGTCGAACAGCACCCGGCGATGCAGGCCGGTGACCCGGTCCGCCAGGCGGCCGACCGCTTCCAGGTCGTGCTCGATCCACAGCAGGGTGATCCCGGCCTGGCGCCAGTCGCCGAGCAGGCGCTCGAAGACCTGGATGCCGGCTTCGTCGAGGGCCGACATCGGTTCGTCCAGCACCAGCAGTTGCGGCGCCGGGATCAGCCCCTGGGCCAGCAGCACCCGCTGGCGTTCACCGCCGGACAGGGCGCCCATGCGCCGCTTGCGTTTGTCCTGCATGCCGACCCGTTCCAGGGCTTCGCCTATGGCCGTGGCGTAATGCCGGCTGAGGCCGAGGAAAGCCGGGCGGCGCTGGCACATGGCGGCCATGAAGTCGTCGACGGTCATTGGCAGGCCGCGGTCGAATTCCAGGGCCTGCGGCACATAGCCGATCACCCCCGGCTCGCCCGGCCATTGCAGGCGCAACTGGCCCTGGTGGGGCATCTGCCCGAGCAGGGTCTTGATCAGCGAGCTCTTGCCGCCGCCGTTGGGGCCGACCAGCGCATGCACGGTGCCGGGCTGCACCTTGAAGTTGACGTTGTCGAGGATGGTGGTGCGACCCAGGGTCAGGCTGACCTGGTCGAATTCGATGGACGGGCCGCGGGCCAGGCTGTGCAGGGCGGTCATGCGCCGGCCTCCTGGATCGCCCGGACCACGGTGTCGAGGTTGCCGGCCATTTCCTTTTCGTACTTCTCGGCGCTGTAGTCGCCGTAGGAAATGTGCGACAGCGGGTACAGTTTGACCCCGGACTCGCGCTGGATGGTGTCGACGTAGGTGGAGGGGAAGTCCATCTCGGAGAAGATCACCTTGACGTCCAGTTCACGCAGCTGGTCGATGGTCTTTTTCAACTGGCTCGGGCTGGGCTCGATGCCATGGGCCGGCTCGACCACGGCGGTGACTTCCAGGCCGAACTCGCGCAGCAGGTAATCGTAGGCGGCATGCACCGTGGCCACCCGCAGGTCGGCGTTGGGCGCCTTGGTCAGCTTGGCCAGGGCGTCGGCGCGCATCTGCCGCAGGCGTTTGCCGTAGGCGCGGGCGTTCTGGGTGTAGGTCTTGGCGTTGGCCGGGTCCATCTTGCCCAGCTCGCGGGCGATGTTGTTGACCTGGGCGATGGAGGCGCTGATGGACAGGAAGGTGTGCGGGTTGACCACTTTGCCGGCGCCGCGCGCGGCGATGCCGGTGGCGGCCAGCAGCGGCACGTTCTGATTGGCCTCGATCACCGGAATGTCCGGGCGTTCGCTGGCCTCGATCATGCGGTCGGCGAAGTCGTCGTGGCCGACGCCATTGAGCACGATCACGTCCAGGGTGCCGATGCGCTTGATGTCTTCGGCGCGCGGTTCATAGGCGTGGGGGTTGAAGCCGGCGGGAATCAGCGGCACGACCTCGGCCTTGTCGCCGACGATGTTGGCCACGTAGCTGTAGTAGGGGTGCAGGGTGATGCCGATACGCAGGCGCTTGGCCTGGTCGGCCGTGGCGAGAGGGCTGAGCAACAGGGCGAACAGGCTGACCAGCAGCACCCGCAGGAGCGGGCGGCGTTGAGATGAAATAGGCATGGGCTAGCGGTCTTCTCTCGGTGAATGCGTGGGTTCAGTGGCGATGCTGGCGGGTCACTCCGGCATCGAATTGCGCGACCACCTGCTGCCAGCCGGCACTGGCCAGGGCGGCGTCGCTGAGGTCGTCGGGGGCGGCGAGGGACGGGCCGCGGTTGAGCCAGATGTCCGGGGCGGCGGCCGGGTCGGCGGCGATGCGCATCAGGAAGGAGCCGGCCACTTGATTGTTCTGGCTGAGGCCGACATAGGCCTGTTGCCGCAACTGCCAGGCATGCCCGCCACGGCTCACCGAGCTGGCGTCCTGGGCAAAGGGCGCGAAACCTTCCTCGGCCAGTTGTTCGGGCGTCGGCAGGGCCTGGGCTTCTTCGCGCAGCAGGCGGATTTCGTCGAGGGTCACCCGCAGGTCGGCGTACAGGCCCTGTTCGCCGGCGGTGAGGTCGCGGCGGGCGTCCAGTTGATGGCTATCGATGCTGGCTACTTCGCTGCTTTCGCCGCGCCAGAGCACCACGGTGCCGGCCACGCTGAGGATCAACAGGCACAGCAGCAGGACGTAGAGGGTTTCATGGCCGGCGCCGGCCGGGCGCACGACTTGGGGGGGGGAGGTGTTCATGGGGCCTCGATGTCGGCTTGGTCGATCTCGACCACGTGGCCGGGGCCGGCGTCGAACAGCACGTAGAACTCGGCGTCGGGTTTCTTGAAGGTCAGGGTGGAGTCGGCGCCCAGCTTGCCGGGCACCAGGATGGTTTCGTCGTAGCCGATCACGTCCAGGGTCACCCCCGGGGCGCCGCTGCCATCGGAGAAGCCGCCGGTGCAGCGGATCTGCTCGCCGTCGATCTGCTTGCACTCGCACATCGGGTTATGGGCCAGGGCGCCGCCGCTGAACAGGGCGCTGGCCAGCAGGAGTACGCCGGCACCGAGCAGGCGCAGGCGGGCGGTGGGTACAGCAATCATGGTTTGCCTCCTTGTTGGTTCAGCCAGGCGAGGGTGGCCGGGGATGCCTGGCTCAGGGGGATGGCCGCCTGGTGCATGCTGCCGTCCCAGCCTTCCATGGTTATCCACAGCTCGGCGTCGGCCTTGGTCTTTTCCGGAACGGGCAGGCTGGCCCCCATGCGGTACGGGGTGCCGAAGAAGATCACCCCGGCGGCGCGCAGGCTGCGGGGTTTGCCGATGCGCAGGTAGGTGGCCTTGACCTGGTCGATACAGGCGTCGCACAGGGCGGCATTGAAGCCCTTCATATAGCCGGCTGGCCCCTGAAGTTGCGGCGCTTGGTTGCGCAGTTCGGCCAGGCGCAGGCTCCAGGGCCCGACCTGCACCTCGCCCACCTCGCGTTCGCCCAGGCCGCTGTCGCCACGGGCCAGCGCCGCGTCGGCGAAGTACTTGGGCATGAAGCCGAGGGGGATCAGCAACAGCAGGATGTTCAGGTGGAAACGCCATTTCAGCCAGAATTGGCGCAGGGGTGAAACCGGCATTGGGTTGTCTGTCTTGCTCACAGGTTGCCCTCCGGCGTGTCGCTGTGCAGGGCCGCAACCGGGCGCTGGGCGAGGGTGGGGCGTGGTGTCTTGGTGCTGCGCTTGAGGGCCGCGGCGGTGGCCAGGGCGGTGCGCTTGGTCCAGATCAGCAGGCCGCTGAGCACCATCATGCTCAGCAGCAGGCCGAAGAAGCACCAGATCAGCTTGATCCAGATGCCGCCGAAATCACCGGTGTGCAGCGGACGCATGGACTCGGTGACGAACTCCAGGGCCGAGCGATGGGACAGCAGGTGCATGGTATCGACCGAGCCGCTGTAAGGATTGAGGTTGGCGGTCTGGTACATCAGCGGGTACCAGCCGCGGCCGCCAATGAACAGGTGGCTGTAGGCATTGCTCGGCAGCATGACGAAGCTGACCTCGAACCCCGGGATCTGCTGGGTGGCGATGCGGATGGCTTCATCGACGCCGATCATCGGCGCCGGGCTGCCGTCGGCGGAGGTCGGCACGCTTTCGCGGGCGATCACCGGAACTATGGGTTCGCTGGAAAGGGTGATCTGGTTGTCGCCAAGAATCGCCTGGATCAGGAACCAGGTGCCGGTGATGGAGATCACCGCGATGAACCAGATCGACCAGAGGCCGCTCAGGCGATGGAAGTCGCCCCAGAAAATCCGCGCGCCGTGGCGCAGGCGCAGGGTCGGCTTGAGGAAACCCTTCCAGAACTTCTTGTAGACCACCAGGCCGGTGACCAGCGAGGCCAGCATCGGCAGGCCGAGCAGCGATACCAGGTACCAGCCCCAGCTGTAGCCGTTGGTGAAAGGCACCAGCCACCAGCCGTGCAGGGCACGGGTGAAGGCCTGGAAGTTGAATTGCGGGCTGACGCCCTGGATGACGCCGGTGTACGGGTTGACATAGACCTCGACGGAACGGCCATCGGGGTAGTTGACGCCCACGGTCAGGGCGAAATGCGCTTCGTCAGGGGTGCTGATGCTTTCGACCAGGGTCTGCGGTTCGGCCTGCTTGATGGCCTTGACGATCTGGTCGTAGCTCAGCGGTTGGGCGTCGCCTGTGGGTTTGCTGGCGCGGATGTCGGGGTTGGCCAGCCAGACGATTTCCTGGCTGACCACGGCCAGGGTGCCGGTGACGCAAACGATCAGCACAAAGAACCAGATGGGCAGGGCCAGCCAGCTGTGAACGAGAAACCAGATTTTCGAGCGGGACTTCTTCGACATTGAGCACGCGTCTTGATTCGAGGAGTGGAGCCGCGGGCGGCTGGTAAGCCCGGAGAGAAACCCGCGGCGTAACCTTCGCCAACGCGACCTGCTGCATCTAATTAAGACGAATGAGAATCGTAAATCCCGAAAGACGATATGAAAGTAAATGTTTCCGCGCGACCAATGGCAGGGGGACGGTCCGGGGGAGGCTATCGCGGGCAAGTCGGATCGCCGCCCGCTCGCTCCTACAGAAGCACGCGCGTCTGTAGGCGCGAGGCTGGCCCGCGATCAACGGTTTTCAGGCACAGCGCTTATCCCTGCTGTTTAAACATCTCCACGGCCCGCTGCTTGATCTGCTCTTCGCTCAGGTCTTCCTTGCGGGTGGCGAGAAACCACAGATGGCCGAACGGGTCTTTGAGGGTGCCGCTGCGGTCGCCGTAGAACTGGTCCTTGACCTCGGACACCACCTGGCCACCAGCGGCGATGGCCTGGGCGAACTGTTTGTCGACATCGTTGACGTACAGGTGCAGGCCGACGGAGGGTGATTGGTCGGGATTGCTCAGTGGCCCTTGATCGCAGGGCGTTCCCAGCATGATCGGGCAGTCGCCGATGCGCAGCTCGGCATGGCCGACGCTGCCGTCGGGCATGTCCAAGCGCATGACCTGGGTGGCGCCGAAGGCATTCTTGTAGAACTCGATAGCCTCGGCAGCCTGCGTAATCCCCAGGTAGGGCGTGATGCTGGGGTAACCCTCGGGAATGGGTTTGACGCTCATCTCGGTTCTCCTTTCTTGTCATGGGTTTGTCGAAGTGAACCTGGCCGGTTTTCCGGTCGGTTCACTATAGGCCCGGGCAGTCCACTGCCTGGCTTGAGCTGACGAGGTGTTCGCCTGGCAACAGTGATCCGGCGATCAGGAGAAGAGGTGCAGCCGCTGCCGCAGGCTGCGGTCGGGTTGGGGAAACCGTCGTGCAGCCGCTCAGTCGGTTTCCAGCAATCGCGCGCCCGGGCCGCGTTCGCCCAGCTGGTCGCCCTGGTTGCGCAGCGGGCAGTCTTGCATCGACAGGCAACCGCAGCCGATGCAGCCGTTGAGGCGGTCGCGCAGCAGGGTCAGTTGCTTGATCCGCTCATCCAGCTCCTGGCTCCACTGCTCGGACAGCCGCCTCCAGTCGGCGGCCGTCGGCGCGCGGTGGTCCGGCAGGCTGCGCAGGGCCTGGCCGATCTCGGCCAGGGGAATGCCCAGGCGCTGCGCCACCTTGATCAGCGCCACCCGGCGCAGCACTTCCCGCGGATAACGGCGCTGGTTGCCGGCGTTGCGGTTGCTCTTGATCAGCCCCTTGGTTTCATAGAAGTGCAGGGCGGTGACCGCTACGCCACTGCGGGCGGCCACTTGGCCGACGGTGAGTTCCTTGTGCACGGTTTCGGGGCTGGGCATGCAGCGCTCCTGCGGGTGGGGAATGAGCAAAAGTCGCTTGACCTTTACTTAACTGGAGGTTTTACCCTGCGGAACTTCGAATCACAAGATTCCGTTTATCCGTCAGTGGGGACTTGCCATGCACGCGTTTGCGCAAAACCGCAGCTTTACGCAATTGATCGAATTCGAAACCGAACCCCATCAACAATCCGGCCTGGTGTCGGCGCTGTCCGAGCAGACCGAACGCCTGGCCCAGGGCCACCCGGGTTTCCTGAGTGGCAGCGTGCAGGCCAGCGAGGACGGCCGGCGGGTGCTCAACTACCTGCAATGGCAAACCCGGGAAGCCGGCGAGGCGGCCTTCCAGAGTTTCGAGAAGGGCGAACAGGACTTCTGGCAACTGCTGCGTGTCTATCAGGCCAAGACCGTGACCTTCGGCTCGTTCCAGGTGGTGCGCAGCATCGAGCGCAGCCCGGACAACGCGTTGCATTGCCGCCTGGCCAGCTAGATCGACAGTTGCAGGGTGCGCTCGTGCTGGCCGGGTTTTTCCGGCGGACGGCGCTTGTTCACCGCCAGTTCGCCGATCTTGATCAGCCGGGTGCGGGTGACGTTGCGGCTCAGGCCCAGCAGGTTGGCGGTGTGCACCTGGTTATAGTGGCTGAAGCGGTAGGCCGCGCGCAGCAGCGCGTCCTCGACCTTTTCATGCAGGGCGCCGGCCTGCTCTTCGAAGAGCTTGTGAAAGGCCCGCTCCAGCAGGGCTTCGGCTGAGTCGTCGTGGCTGTGGTGGCTGTCGTCCTGGCGTTCGATACGCATGTTCGACAGGCGCAGGTCGTCGCGCTCGATCACGCCGTCGCGGCAGATCAGCAGGGTGTGGTGGATGACGTTTTCCAGTTCGCGGATATTGCCCGGCCAGCTGTAGCTGCGCAGCTTGTGCTCGGCCTCGCTGCTGATGGTCACGGCGCCGTAGCCCAGGCGCTGGCTGTAGGCCTCGATAAAGTGCCGGGTCAGCGGCAGGATGTCGCCGGGGCGCTCGCGCAGCGGGCTCAGTTCCAGGCTGACCACGTCGAGGCGGTAGTACAGGTCCTCGCGAAAATGCCCGGCGTTGATGGCTTTCTCCAGTTGCACGTTGGTTGCCGCCAGCACCCGCACATCGATGGGAATGCTTTTGCGCGAACCCAGGCGCACCACTTCGCGCTCCTGCAGCACCCGCAGCAGCTTCACCTGGATTGCCATCGGCAGGTCGCCGATCTCGTCGAGGAACAGGGTCCCGCCATTGGCCTCTTCGAACCAGCCGGCCTTGGCGCTCAGGGCCCCGGTGAAGGCGCCTTTTTCATGGCCGAACAGCTCGGCCTCCACCAGCGACTCGGAGAACGCGCCGCAGTTCACCGCCACGAAGGGCCGGTTGCGTCGGGCGCTGAGGTTGTGGATATGGCGCGCCACCAGCTCCTTGCCGGTACCGGTTTCGCCGATGATCAGCACGCTGGCCTCGCTCGGCGCGACCTGCTGCAGGTGCGCCAGCAAGGCCTGGGATTTCGGGTCTTCGAACACCTGGGCGGTGGCCCGGATCGAGGTGGCCAGGGCCGGCGAGGGCGGTAGGGTCAAAAGCTGCATGGACAAGCTCCGGGAGCAGAAGGCTAGGAATAGAAAGTCGGGGTCGGCAGGGACTGGTTCAGGGCCCAGTCACCCAACTCATGGAGTTTGTAATCCACCGGGTCGTGCAGGGTTTGCGTGCGCAGGTTGCGCCAATGCCGGTCCAGGCGCAGGGAGGCGTGGGTGGAGCGGGCGCCGGTGACCTCGAACAGGCGGCTGCACAGCTCCAGGCCCTGGCGCGTGGTGGCGACCTTGGCGGTGGCGATGGCCGTGGCCAGGTGACCGCGTTCTTCGGCGCTCAGGTTCGGCCCCTTGGCCCAGGCCTTGTCCAGCAGCTCCGCGGCGCGCTCCACCAACAGGCGCATGCCTTCCAGGGCCACCCAGAAATCACCGTAATGACCCAGCACATAAGGGTCCTGATAGGCCTCCTGCGCGCTGGACTTATGCCAGGGCCGGGTTTCGGTGAGGGTGTACTGGCGAGCTTCTTCAAAAGCCCCTTCGGCAATGCCGAGGAACATGTGGGTGAAGGTCAGCTGAGCGATCAGTGGGCGCAGACAGGCGAAGGGCGTGCTCAAGGGGCCCGGGTCCAGCAGCAGTTCCGATTCCTCGACCCGCACCCGCTCGAAGCTGGCGCTGCCGCTATCGGTCTGGCGCTGGCCCATGTTGTTCCAGTCGTTGTGCAGGGTGATGCCGCTGCGGCCGCTGGGGATGGCGGCGATCAGCAGCTTGCCGCCGTTGCTTTCGTCGACTGCCGAGGCGATGAGCATTTCCGAATCGCTGGCGCCGGAGCAGAAGCTTTTCTTGCCGGAAAACTCGCGCCAGCCGCCGAGGTTCTTCACCACGGTACGGGTGTCCAGCGGGTTGAGGGCATTGCCCCAGAACCAGTTCTTGCGCGCGGTCTGTTCGAACCAGGGTTGCCATTGTTCCGGCCGGGCGAACAGGCGCACGGTGGCCAGCATCAGGTGATGGAAACCGAAGACGTGGGCGATGGAGCTGTCGACCTTGGCGAACTCGCGGACGATGTTCAGGGTCTCGCTCCAGCTGGCGCCGAGGCCGCCGTACTGGGTGGGAATGCTCAGGGCCAGCAGGCCGCTCTGGCGCAGGGCGTCGCGCTGGGCTTTCGGGGTACCGCCGCGTTCGTCGCGTTCGACGGCGGTCAGGGCAAACTCGGCCGCCAGCTGGCGGGCGGTCTGCAAGGGGGACAACAAGGCGCTTTGCGGCTTGGCAGTCACGCGGTGTTCCTCGTTTGGGGCCGGTTGGGCGGCCGTGAAGTCGGTGGGGCTGTGAGGTGAGCGCGGGGCGCTCGATCGCGAGCAAGCTCGCTCCTACAGGGTGCAGGTGGTTTCTGTAGGCGCGAGGCTGGCCCGCGATAGCGTTCTATCAGGCGATCAACACCCTCAAGCCCCAGCCGTTTTTTTGCTCGGCAACACGTCATTGGCGATCATTTCGCCGAACGGCCCGGTGAGGTTGGTCACGCCACGCCCGGCCAGGCTGGCGTAGGGTTCCGGCAGCAGCGGGAACACCAGTTCGGCAAAGCGGTAGGCTTCTTCCAGGTGCGGGTAGCCGGAGAAAATGAAGCTCTCGATCCCCAGGTCCGCGTATTCCTTGATCCGCGCCGCCACCTGCTCGGGGTTGCCCACCAGCGCGGTGCCGGCGCCGCCACGTACCAGGCCGACGCCGGCCCAGAGGTTGGGGGCAATTTCCAGGTTGTCGCGCCGCCCGTCGTGCAAGGCGGCCATGCGCCGCTGGCCCTCGGAATCGAAGCGCGAGAAGGATTGCTGCGCGGCGGCGATGGTGTCGTCGCTGATGTGTTCGATCAGCTTGTCCGCGGCCTTCCAGGCCTCTTCCGCGGTTTCGCGCACGATCACATGCAGGCGGATACCGAACTTCACCGTGCGGCCGTGGCGGGCGGCCCGTTCGCGTACGTCGGCGAGTTTCTCGGCGACCGCGGCCGGTGGTTCGCCCCAGGTCAGGTAGACGTCCACCTGTTCGGCGGCGAGGTCATGGGCGGCGTCCGAGGACCCGCCGAAATACAGCGGCGGGTAAGGTTTCTGCACCGGCGGGTACAGGGCCTTGGCGTTCTGCACGTGCAGATGCTTGCCTTCGAAGTCCACGGCTTCGCCTTGCAGCACCCGGCGCCAGATCCTCAGGAATTCGTCGGTGACTTCATAGCGTTCGCTGTGGCTGAGGAAGCTGCCGTCGCCGCGGTTCTCGTCAGGGTCGCCGCCGGTCACCACGTTGATCAGCAGGCGCCCGTTGGACAGCCGGTCGAGGGTGGCGGCCATGCGCGCCGAGACGGTCGGCGAGATGATCCCCGGGCGGATCGCCACCAGGTAGCGCAGGCGTTCGGTCAGGGGCACCAGCGCCGAGGCGATCACCCAGGAGTCTTCGCACGAACGCCCGGTGGGGATCAGTACGCCGTGATAGCCCAGGCTGTCCGCGGCCTGGGCCACTTGCTTGAGGTAGTTGAGGGTGACCGGACGCGCGCCCTGGGTGGTGCCCAGGTAATGGCCGTCGCCGTGAGTCGGAAGAAACCAGAAAACATCCATGACAGGTCCTTAAGCGATTTTCAGCAGATTTTTCGGATGCACGCCGAACAGCGGCGCGGCGCGTTCTGCCGCAAGGCGAATGCGGGCCTTCAAGGGCTCGCTGGTGATCTGGTAGTTGGCGAAGTCGGCCTCGGTGGCATAGACCCCGATGGGCAGGGTCAGGGCCTGGAAGAAACTGAACAGCGGCCGCAGCTGGTGATCCAGCACCAGGGCGTGACGTTCGCTGCCACCGGTGGCGGCCAGCAGCACCGGGGTGTCGATCAGCGCGTTGAGGTCGATCAGGTCGAACAGGTGCTTGAGCAAGCCCGGATAAGAGCCGCGGTACACGGGCGCCGCGACGATCAGCAAGTCGGCGCTTTCGATGGCTTGCAACTGCGTTTCGACTTCCACGGCCAGCTCCTGGCGGGACAGGGCCGCGCCCAGGGGGCGGGCGATGTCGCCCAGTTCGATGAGCGTGCTCTCGATCGGCAATTGCCCCGCCAGTTCGGCGAGCAGCGCCTGGGTCAGCACCAGGGTGCGCGAGGGGCGCCAGGTTCCACCGGACAGGGCAACGACTTTTAATGGACGCGACATGATCAGTTCCTTTGTTGAACAGGGCTCAACGAGCAGTGAGTAGTCCCAGGGCTTGAGCAAGAGCTGTACCAGCGACGCAAAGCCTTGAGTGGCGGGGCTTGTGGCGCTGTTGCAGGAGCAGGCTGTTGTTGGGAAGACACTGTTTTTGTTGATTGGCTGTTGCCTGGCGAACAGTTGCTCAGGCAACAGCAGGCGGCGCGATGGGCCTGTTATAAAGGCTTACTGATATTCCTAAAAAATACTTTATTTCCATATTTATAGGTCTTTTAGGTATATATGAGGCTGTGATGGGCGGCGATAGGGGGAATCGATAGCCACTATCGAGCGTGATGATTTCTGTCCCGGTAAGGGCGACGGTAGCCTGTATCCATTGCCTCGCAGCCCAGATCCAGGAGCTTTGCCATGAACCGTTCGCTTGTCTTTTCCTTGCTTGTCGCCACTGCGGTGCTGGCCGGTTGTGCCAGCCAGCCTGGCCCGGAGTCGCGTCCCTATACCGCCGAGGAAACCCGCGAACTGGCGCTGGAAGCACTGAACCGGCGCGGGCTGTCCTTTGACGAATACCAACAGAAGAAGGCCGAGCTGCTTGCCCCGCAACGGACCTTCGGTTTCGACCGGCAGGGCGAAATGAACGCCGAGCACAGCGTGACCCTGCATGGCCGGGCCAGCTGATTTGTCGATCTGCCACGGCCTTGCCCGCGTAGGCTGACGGACTGCCGGTGAACGTCGGCAAAACCCTGTGATGATTTTCCCCGCCTTGCGCCTTGTTCTTCGGCCCCCTGGCCGAACCTTGCTTAACCCGGCTCCCGGAGCCTGTTAAGCTGCCCCTCGGGAGCGTTCCTACGCACTTTTAAATGAAGTTGTCCTTCTTTAACTGCATCCGATCGGGTATTGCTGACGGTCTGCCGTTTTTGCGTTGCCGAAAGGGCGCGTATCAGCGTTCGGCACCGAGCGAACCTTGATCCTGGAACAGGCTCTGCGGGTATTTTTGCGATGAATAAACGTCCTCTCTATTTCGACTACGCCGCCACCACGCCGGTGGACGAGCGAGTCATTCAGGTGATGGTGGAATGTCTGGGGTTCAACGGTAACTTCGGCAATCCGGCGTCCAGCTCCCACGCCTTCGGCCAACAGGCCCGGCGCAGCGTCGAGCTGGCGCGCCAGCAGGTCGCCCAACTGGTGGGCGCGGCGCCCGAGCAAATCGTCTGGACCTCCGGCGCCACCGAATCCAACAACCTGGCGCTCAAGGGCGTGGCCCAGGCCCGGGGCATCTCCGGCGGGCACATCATCACCAGCCAGATCGAACACAAGGCCATTCTCGACACCGCCAGCCAGTTGCAGGCTGCCGGCGTGGCCGTGACTTACCTGGTGCCGGACAGCGACGGGCTGATCACGCCCGAGGCGGTCAGCGAGGCCCTGCGCGACGACACCTTCCTGGTGTCGCTGATGCTGGTCAATAACGAACTGGGCACGCTCAACGACATCCCGGGCATTGGCCGTGTGGTCCGTGAGCGCGGGGCGCTGCTGCATGTCGACGCGGCCCAGGGCGCGGGCAAGGTGGCGATCGACCTGGCGCAGTGGCCGGTGGACCTGATGTCCTTTTCCGCCCACAAGATTTACGGCCCCAAGGGCATCGGCGCGCTCTACGTCGGCCCGCGCGCGCAGCAGCGCTTGCAGGCGCAGATTCACGGCGGCGGCCATGAGGGCGGCTTGCGCTCCGGGACGCTCGCGACCCATCAGATTGCCGCCATGGGCGCCGCCTTTGCCCTGGCCGCCGAACATTTCGACGAAGAAGCGGCGATTATCGCCCGTCTGCGCGAGCGTCTGCTCGAACAATTGGCCGACGTGCCGGGGCTGCGCCTGAACGGCAGCCCGGCCCAGCGCATTCCCCACACCTTGAGCCTCACCTTCGGTGAAGGGGAGTTCAACCCGGCGGCCCTGAGTGCCTCCATCGCGTTTTCCGCGACCTCGGCCTGCAACTCGGCGAGCAATGCGCCGTCCCATGTGTTGCTGGCGCTGGGGCTCGACGCCCGGGCGGCGGGGCGGACTATCCGCCTGAGCCTGGGGCGTTTCACCACCGAGCAGGACATCGATCAGGCCGTCCAGCTGATCAAGGCTTCATCCGCCAGTGCACCGGCGTTCTGGGCGGTTGCCCAACCCTGAGGGTCGATGCCCTCGGGATCCAATAACAATGATTGACCTGGTAGCAGGAGACACAATGAGTACGCAGCCCTTGACCAATGGAGTGGTCCCCCAGCGCCTGGCGCGCACCCGCGAGCTGATGAACCGCGAGGGCATTCATGCCCTGCTGGTGCCGTCGGCCGACCCGCACCTGTCGGAGTACCTGCCCGGTTACTGGCAAGGCCGGCAGTGGCTGTCGGGTTTTCACGGTTCGGTCGGCACCCTGATCGTGACGGCGGATTTCGCCGGGGTCTGGGCCGATAGCCGTTATTGGGAACAGGCGACCAAGGAACTCAAGGGCAGCGGCATCGAGTTGGTCAAACTGTTGCCGGGCCAGCCCGGCCCGTTGGACTGGCTGGCCGAACAGACCCCGGAAGGGGGCGTGGTCGCGGTCGACGGCGCGGTGATGGCGCTGGCTTCGGCGCGTACCCTGGGCAACAAGCTGCAGGAGTGCGGTGCTCGCCTGCGCACCGATATCGATCTGCTGAACGAAGTCTGGAGCGACCGCCCGAGCCTGCCGGACCAGCCGATCTACCAGCATTTGCCGCCCCAGGCCACGGTCGGCCGGGTCGAGAAGCTCGGCAAGCTGCGCGAAACCCTGAAAGAGCGAGGCGCGGACTGGCATTTCATCGCCACCCTCGACGACATCGCCTGGCTGTTCAACCTGCGCGGCGGCGACGTCTCGTTCAACCCGGTGTTCGTCTCCTTCGCCCTGATCAGCCAACAGCAGGCGACGCTATTCGTGGCGCTGAGCAAAGTCGATGACGCCTTGCGTGCCGTGCTGGAACAGGACGGCATCACCCTGCGTGACTACAGCGAAGTGGCCGCGGTCCTGAGTGCGATTTCCGACGGCGCCAGCCTGCTGGTGGATCCGGCGCGGGTTACCGTCGGTTTGCTGGATAACCTTGGGAACGGTGTGAAGCTGCTGGAAGGTCTGAATCCGACGACCTTGGCCAAGTCCCGCAAAAGCCTGGCCGACGCCGAGCATATCCGCCAGGCCATGGAGCAGGACGGTGCGGCGCTTTGCGAATTCTTCGCCTGGCTGGAGTCGGCCTGGGGCCGTGAACGCATTACCGAGCTGACCATCGACGAGCACCTGACCGCGGCGCGCACCCGTCGCCCCGGTTATGTGTCCCTGAGCTTCAACACCATCGCCGCGTTCAACGCCAATGGCGCGATGCCGCATTACCACGCCACCGAAGAAGAGCACGCGGTGATCGAAGGCGATGGCCTGCTGCTGATCGATTCCGGCGGCCAATACCTGGGCGGCACCACGGACATCACCCGCATGGTCCCGGTCGGTACCCCGAGTGCCGAGCAGAAGCGCGATTGCACGCGGGTGCTCAAGGGCGTGATCGCCTTGTCCCGGGCGCAATTCCCGCGGGGCATCCTGTCGCCGTTGCTGGACGCCATCGCCCGCGCGCCGATCTGGGCCGAAGGCGTGGATTACGGGCACGGCACCGGTCATGGCGTGGGGTATTTCCTCAATGTCCACGAAGGCCCGCAAGTGATCGCCTATCAGGCGGCGCCAGCACCGCAAACCGCGATGCAGCCAGGGATGATCACCTCGATCGAGCCGGGTACTTATCGTCCGGGCCGTTGGGGCGTACGCATCGAAAACCTGGCGATGAACCGTGAGGCAGGCACTAGCGAATTCGGCGAGTTCCTCAAGTTTGAAACCCTGACCTTGTGCCCGATTGACAGCCGCTGCCTGGAACCTTCGCTGCTGACCCAGGACGAGCGTGAGTGGCTCAACGCCTACCACGCTGAAGTGCGTCGGCGCCTGAGTCCGCTGCTGCAGGGCGCGGCGCTGGAATGGCTGAATACCCGTACCGCAACCCTCTGAACGTGAATCGCGGGGGGGGGGGTTGGGCCGGCAGCGCGAATTGCGTTGTTTGTCTTACCGAAGCTTTGACTTAGCTCAGGGCTTCGAGGACAAAGTCCAGGCGATCCTGGCCGAAGAACAACTGGTTATCGACGAACATGCTCGGCGCGCCAAAAACGCCGCGCTGCAAGGCTTGTTCGGTCTTGTCCTTGAGGGCGTTCTTGACCTCTTCATCGCTGGTCAGGGCCAGCACCTCTTGCGGATCGAATCCCCCCTCACTGAGTACCGCGGCAACTATGGCCTGATCGTTCAGGTTGCGCTTCTCGACCCAGAGTGCGCGGAACAGGCAGTCGATAAAGGCAACAAAACGCTGTGGATGTCGCAGTTGCATGCCGGTCACCGCGCGCATCAGCAGCAGGGTGTTGATCGGGAAGTGCGGGTTGAATGCCAGTGGCACCTCATAACGTTTGGCATAACGCGCCAGGTCCTGAAGCATGTAGCGTCCTTTGGCGGGGATGCTGATCGGCGAGGCATTGCCCGTGACCTTGAACACGCCACCGAGCAACATGGGTTGATAAATCAGCTGGCTGCCTGTCTGGGCACAGATCTTCGGCAATTGGGTGTAGGCCAGGTAAGAGGTCGGGCTACCCAGGTCGAAAAAGAACTCGACGGTTTTGCTCATCGGTGATGCTCCCATTTTGTTGTTGTGGCGCAGGGTTTACCAGCGTTCGTTCCAGGGCCGCAGATCCAGTTCGAAGGTCCAGGCATCTCGGGGCTGGCTGTGCAGATACCAGTAGTTGTCGGCGATGTGTTCGGGGTTGAGGATGCCGTCCTCATCCTTGAGCGCATACTTTTCCGGGAAACTGTTGCGGATGAAGTCCGTGTCGATGGCGCCATCGACCACCACATGAGCAACGTGGATATTCAACGGCCCCAGCTCCCGGGCCATGCTTTGCGCCAGTGCGCGAATGCCATGCTTGGCTCCGGCAAAGGCGGCAAACCCCGCAGCACCGCGCAAGCCCGCGGTGGCGCCGGTGAACAGGATGGTCCCGCGTTGGCGAGTGACCATGCGTTTGGCCACTTCTCGCGCATTGAGGAAACCCGAGAAGCAGGCCATCTCCCAGATCTTGAAGTACTTGCGCGCTGTTTCTTCAAGGATGCTGCAGGGCACGTTGGCACCGATATTGAACACCAGGGCTTCGATCGGACCAATCTCGCGCTCGATCTGTTCGACCAAGGCAATCACTTCTTCCTCTTTTCGAGCGTCGCAGGCGAACCCATGGGCTTCGCCTCCCGATTGCTGGATGGCTTCCACCAGGGGCTGCAACTTGTCCGCGCTGCGTCGGGTGACACAGGCGACAAAACCTTCCCGGGCAAAACGCTTGGCAATTGCACCGCCTGTGGCATCGCCGGCTCCGACGACCAAAACGACTTTCTTGTTCTCTGTGGCTGTAGTCATGGTGGGATCGCTCTATTGTTAAACGGTCGTTAACTAAACGAACGTTATGCTACGCTCCGCCGAGCGTCAAGGCGAAGAGAGGAGAGGGGGCGTCATGCGTTATTCAGCCAGTCACAAGCAGGAAACCCGGGAACGGCTGCTGCAGAGCAGCGCGGTGTCAGCGAAAAAAGAAGGATTTTCGACTGTGGGGGTCGATGGTCTGATGAAAGCGATCGGGCTGAGTGGTGGGGCCTTCTACAGCCACTTTTCATCCAAGGATGAGCTGTTCGGTTCTATTGTCGAACGGGAGCTGAGCCAGAGCCTTGAGCGTCTGGGGGGCGATGGTGAGCAAAGCCGGATGCGGCTTGAGCGCTGTCTCAAGCACTACTTGAGCATGGCGCATGTCGAGAGTCCTGAAACGGGCTGCGCCTTGCCAACCTTGGGCGCGGAAATCTCACGGGCGGACGAGGGGGTTCGACAGCAGGCGCAAGACTGGATTTGCCGTTTGCAGCAGAGTTGGGCGCGCACCCTGGGCAGCGACAGCCTGGCCTGGTCGATTCTGTCGCAGTGTGTGGGGGCGTTGGTGGTGGCGCGAATGCTGGTCAGTCCGGACATTCAGCGCCAGGTCCTGAAGTCGAGCCATGACGAAATTGTTCGTCAATTGCCAATGCAGGATGTGCAGTAGGCAGGTGCTGCCTACTTGCAGATGACGATCATGCTGCGGCTGGTATAGCCGGCGGGATTCAGGCCGAAGGGATAGTCGCCCGGGTCCTCCACTGTATCTCCGGACTTGGCGATCACTTTGTAGCCTTTGGGGCCGCAGGAGGTAGCAGCGCTGGCGTAGCATTTGTCCCAGGAGGAGGACAGGCCGGAGCAGTTGATATGCAGGCCCTTCTTTCCGCGCTTGACCTCGGTTTTCGAAGTTGCGGCGCAACCTGCGATGGCCAGTACGGCTAACAGAATCAAAAAACGTTTCATTCCTGTCCCTATTGCTGATCCCGGATCTGTTGTCCGGGTTCGACTGCGTTAGCTGTCACTTTGGCGTCTGTGCGGTCCTTGCCTGAAAAATCCATGACTGGCGCTGAGTTACAGCGCCTAAACATGGCCTAATTGAGCGGCAAATACCAGAGCTATGTACAACCAGGAATCAATCCGCCGCTACCAGAGGTTTCGATTCGCTGCGCATGGTTAGGGTCGCACCCACTGACGCCAGGATGATGCAGGCGATAGCCAGCCACTGCGCGAGCGACAGGAATTCGTGGAGGAACAGCAGCCCGGACAAGGCACCAAAAGCAGGCTCGATACTCATCAGCGTGCCGAAGGTTCTCGCCGGCATTCGGGTCAGGGCGACCATCTCCAGGCTGTAGGGAAGGGCGGTGGAGAGAATGGCCACGCCAATAGCGATGGGGATCAGGCTGGGCGTCAGCAAGGCAGCCCCGGCATGCACGATGCCGATAGGCGCAACGAACAAGGCAGCAATCATCACGCCCAGCGCTGCAGTCTGGATGCCATTGTCGGCCCCGGCCTTTTGCCCGAACAGAATATAGAGCGCCCAGCACACCCCGGCTCCCAAGGCATAACCCGCGCCGATCAGGTCGATACCTGCGCTCGTATCGCTGGTTGGAATCAACAGCAGCAGACCGATAATCGCCAGGGCGATCCAGAGAAAGTCGATGGCTTTTCGCGAAGCATAAATGGCCACGGCCAGTGGGCCGGTGAATTCCAGGGCCACGGCGATTCCCAGAGGAACGCTGCGTAGCGACATATAGAAGAGAAAGTTCATTCCACCCAGCGCCATGCCATAGACGATGACGGTGCGCAGGGACTTGGCGGTGAGCTTCGCGCGCCATGGACGCAATAGCAGCAGCATGATGATGCTGGCGAAAATCAGACGCAATGTGGTGGTGCCTTGTGCGCCCACGATCGGGAACATGCTTTTGGCCAGTGAAGCGCCGGACTGGATGGACGCCATGGCAATAAGCAGCAGTCCCACCGGGAACAGGGTCGAGGCTAGGCTGCGGGGCTGGTCATTCATGGCAAGGCATCATCCGGGTCAGGGGGGAGGTTTGGTGCGCCGACATGATGCTCAACTAGAAACGCTTGAGCAATATATTGCTCATGATGTTTCTGCTCTTCTTATATTAGAGAAGGATTGATCTGTTTTTGCAGGTTATTGATAGAAAAGACAAATTAGGGGTTGACGGCAGATTCTGGAAGTCTATAATTCGCCCCACTTCCGGTGCAGTCGAAACGGAAAACTCCTTGAGATTCAACGAGTTACGCGGTTTTCGACAGCGATTACGCTTCAGTTCATCGAAGCTCGAAGGAGTTGATTCGGCAGTAAGTTTTCGCCGAGTTAACGAATCGATCTTCTCGGTCGAAAGCGGAGAAAAAGAGGTGTTGACAGCAGCGTGTAACGCTGTAGAATTCGCCTCCCGCTG